>DAINSI010000028.1:12782-28534 GCA_036741395.1 Candidatus Dormiibacterota bacterium | reverse complement strand
CGTCCGGTCCCCGGTAGGCGATCCCAGGAAACCGACGGCACCTCAGCGCTTCATCATGCCGAGCGTTCATCCGCCGGATCATGACACGACCCTGCTCATCGCAGGGAACCTAACTGAAGGCGGCGGCGTTGACCTCCAGCCAGTCGACGAATGCCCTGGGGGGCCGGCCGGTCAGGCGTTCAACCTCGGGACTGACCTGCTCCAGCTCTCCTGCCCTGACCATCAGGAGGAAGGCGATCAGAGGCTCGACCGCATCCGGTGGTGCGCCCAAGTTGGTCATCATCTCGCGGTAGTTGTCCGCCTGTTCGTCGACATGCCGCACCTCCTTGCCGACCCGGCTGCCGATCCACCGCGCCATGTCGGACCGGCTGATCGCCTCGGGCCCGGTCAGGACATATGTCTGCCCCTCGTGGCCCGAGCTCGTGAGGACCTTGGCGGCCACCGCCGCGATGTCCCCGGGATCGATCATGGCATGGCGCCCGCTCCCGCTGCAGTCGACAATCACGCCGCCGCCGCGGATGGAGGGGGCCCACCAGAGCGCGTTGCTCATGAACTCGTAGGGGTGAAGGACGGTCCAGCTCAGAGGGCTCGCGCGCAGCATCTCCTCGCCCGTTTTGGGTAACGCGCCCGAGGCGACCTCGTAGGGCACGCCACCCGACGACAGCATCACGACATGGCGAACGCCGGCCTCGGTTGCGGCGCGGACCAGCGCCGCGTCCTGCTGCGGTGACCTACCCAGCATGAAGAGCCTCTCGATGCCGACCAGGGCCGGCGCGATGGTGTCAGGGTGATCCAGGTCTCCCCGAGCCACGTCGACGCGATCGCCCCAGCGTTGCGCGCGCGCAGGGTCTCGGACAAAGACACGGATATCGGCGCCGGACTGGACCAGTGCTTCGACCAGACCTGAGCCAATCTTGCCGGTGGCGCCGGTGACCAGGATCATCCGTCAAACGTACAGTAGGCGCGCCGCCGCGCGGGTCAGCACCAGACGTGCGGCCAGAAACGGCGCAGCAGCAGATAGAGCCCAGCCGAGACCACCGCCCACGCCACCAGGGCTAACGACAGGGTCAGCGCGGCGCCGATCACCTTCAGGGCCAGGAAGACGAAGAGGGCAAAGACCACCATGCCGATTCCTCCCAGCGCGCCGCCCTGGGCATCGGCGTCCGCCGGCCCGGGTCCATCCTTCTGCTCGATCAGGCTCAAGGCCGCCGGCAGGATCGCCGGGAAGGCGAGAAACATGCCCCCCACAATTGGCCCGAGGCGCAACGAGATCAGGCCGGCCGCGGCGCTGACCCCCGCGCCGAACACAAAGCGGACGGCGTAGTCCTTGACGCTCGCCTCCCCGATCGCAGCCGGGTTGAGGCCGACCCTGTCCGTGGATGCCTTGCCGCCCCGCGAGGCCGCCCTGACCGCGTGCGGTCGAGGGCTCATCGGGCCAGGAGGTAGAGGCTGCCGCCAGCCACCATCGCCCACACCGGCATCGCCACCACCGCCCCCAGCAACGCGTGCATCCGGCGCAGGGCGAACACCGCGGCGACGCAGTACGCGATCATGCCGACCGCGCCCGCAATCATCCCGAAGGCGTTGGCCTGGCCCGCGTTGACGCCCTTGGTGGCGATCGAGATGCCAAGTGATGCCACCGCGACCGCCGGTGCGGCGGCGAAGATGCCGGCGAATTTCTTGGGCTGAACCATCTCGCCCACCATTGCAAAGAGGCAGACCGCGGTCCCTCCGAGGACCGCGCGGATGGCGATGAGCGGCAAATCCTTCACTCCGTCTATAAAGTCTATTGACAGCGGACGAGGAAGATGAGGAGACGGTTGAATCCGCGCCTGAGGGGCCTGGTGGCGGGGCTGATGGCACTGGCGGCAACTGCAACGTCGGGAGGAGGCGCGCCCGCGCCCGAGGCGGCCGCGGCGAGTTCGCCAGTCAGGGGTGACGCGGTCGCGTCTGTCAGAGGGGCCACCGCAGAGCTCTCCACCGCGCGCATCCGGCGCACCTGGGCGTTGCCAGCGGTGGGCTCCCCAGGGGCCATGACCACCAGTCTCGTCGACATCGAGACCGGCCGGGACTGGTCGTCGCGGGCGTCAAATGACCTGACCGTCAACCTCGGTGGCCTGACCCTGGCGTCCGCCACCCTGGTGCTCAATGGCGTGCAGTCATCTACCGTGCCCGGCGATCCCCGCATCCCCCATGCCGCGGCCGGCGCCCGGATCAGCTTCCGTTATTCGCCGCTCGTAGCCGGTACCGGGGTCGAGCTCCGGCGCGACTTCACCACCTACGCTGGGAGCGCCGTGATCGAGGTCGACACGAACCTCATGAACAGCTCCCCGGCGCCACTCCGCGTGGGCTCCTTCAGCCTCGACGAGGTGACGTCGGCGATCCCGGTCAGCGCCGAGGTGGGACGGTACGTTGGCGGTTCCGACTGGCGCGACGACTTCCGCCAGGTCTCGGCTGAGACGCCCCCGTTCGACGCCGAGGGTGAGGTCCTGCGCCTCGACGACGGCGCCGGGCAGGGGTGGTTCAACGTCTCCGAGCGCCGCGGCGGCGCGATGAGTCGGAGCACCAGGGACGCCTCAGGGCGGACGTCGATAGGTGTGGACTACCAGCGCGACCTCTTCGACTACGGGCCCCTGATGAGTAGCCCGCCTGACTACAACCGGCTGGTCAACCCGACCTATCCGGTGGGCGGTCGCCAGCGTACGGTCCCACCGCAGGGCACGATGCACCTCGGACGCGCCTACACGGGGATCTACCACGGCGGTGCGCAGGAGGCCGCGCGGAATTTCGTGGAGCATTTCACGGACCACGACATGCCCGATTACCGGCGCACCGTGGGCCTCAACTCCTTCCACCCCTGGAACCACGGACCCGGCCTGAACGACGCCAACATGCGCGTTCAGGCAGCAGCGGGACAGAAGCTCGGATTGGAGAGCTTCATGCTCGACGACCAGTGGCAGGGACAGAGCTCGGGCGATTGGAACTTCACGCCCGCAAGGTTTCCGGACAGCTTGCACAACGGCACCCCGGACTTCGTGCGACATCTCAGTACCACCGGCATCGGGTTCGCGCTGTGGATGTCGCCGGCGGAGTTCAACGCGTCAAGCCAGGTGGCGGCCGCCCATCCTGACTGGGTCTGCACGCCTACCGGGCAGGTGACGAGGTTCATCCAGGACCAGGCTGGTCTCGGGGTCTGGGATGTCAACAACCCGGCGTTCATGGCGTACCTCAGCGGCGTGGTGGACCGGGCGGTGACACAGTGGCATGTGCGCGAGTTCAAATTCGACTTTCAGGCCTGGGTGGACTGCGGCGCGCACGACTATCTCGATTACGAGGACGCCTTCGTCGCGATGGTCCGGGGCTTCCAGCAGCGCCACCCGGAAGTCACGTTCGAGCTCGACGAAACCAACGACCAGAGGGCATGGCCATTCGAATCGGCGGCCATCGGACCGTCATGGTTTGACAACGGCCACACCGACGGAGGGGGCCATCAGCCGCGACTGACGTACGTCAGCAAGGAGCTCCACGACCTGTGGTCGGCGGCGCCATGGCTGCCGCCGTCGTCGATCGGCTTCGGCCTCTACGACGACTACCTCAGGGCGCCGTACTCCGCCGGCTACCTGATGCCCATGGCGCTGCTTGGACACTTCACGTTCTGGACCGACCTCACCAGGCTCTCGGCCACCGACGCCGACGAGACCCGGTGGTGGATCAGGTGGTACGAGGCGCACCGGGACGGTATCCCGCGCTTCGCCTATGAGGCCACCACAGCGGACCCCGCTGACGGGCGCAGCTGGATGGCGATCCAACCCTGGTCAGGTGACGACGGCTACCTCTTCGCATTCCGCCAGGGCGGCGCCGGGGCCTCGGAGCTGATCCGGTTGCAGGGATTGACACCGTCGCATTCCTACTCCCTGACCGACGTCCGCACCGGGCGGGTGCTTGGCATCTTCTCTGGCGCCAGCCTGGCGGCCGGCCTACGACTCACCCTGGGGGCACGCTACACCTCCGAGGTCATTGCGGTCGCCGGGTCCACTTCGTGCGGGGTTATCTGCCCCGCAACGCCTTCGCTGCCCCTCACCAGCCGCTAGGCGGTCGGCGGCGAGGCCGGTATCAGCCCCTTTGGTCGAGCGGGGTGTAGACGACGTTCGCCGGCCCGACGTACTCCGACTCCGGGCGCATCAGGCGGTTGTTCTCGTACTGCTCGAGGATGTGTGCCGTCCAGCCGGCCATCCGCGAGAGCGCAAAGATCGGGGTGAAGATGAACCGCTCCAGGCCGAGGACGTGGTAGGTGCTGGCAGAGTAGAAATCGACGTTGGGGTTGAGCTTCTTGACCTCCAGGACGACCTTCTCGACCTTCTCCGACATGTCGTACCACTTGGTCTCGCCGGCCCGAACTCCCAGGTCCTTGCTGAACTTCTTGAGGACCGTGGCCCGCGGGTCGTAGACCTTGTAGACACGGTGGCCGAAGCCCATGACGCGCTTCTTGTTGGCGAGCGCATCCCGGACCCACTCGTCGGCTTTGTCGACGTCGCCGATCTCTTCGAGCATCTCCATCACCGCAGCGTTGGCCCCGCCATGCAACGGCCCCTTGAGGGCGCCGATGGCGCCCACCACGGCCGAGTGCATGTCGGAGAGCGTGCTGGCGATCACCCGCGCGGTGAACGTGGACGCATTCATGCCATGGTCGGCGTGGAGGATCAGCGCAACGTCGAAGACCTTGCCTGCGGTCTCGTCGGGCGTCTCGCCGCTCCACATGCGCAGGAAGTCAGCCGCGACGGAAAGCGCGGGGTCGGGTTCAATGGGCTCGAGACCGCGATGCAACCGTCCGATCGCGGCCACCAGCGTGGTGGTCTGGGCCACCAGGCGCAGGGCCTTGCGGATGTTGGCCTCGGGTGACATGTCCTCGACGTCAGGGTCGAAGTGCGCCAGCGCGCTGACCCCGGTCCGCAGCAGGTCCATGGGGTTGGCCTTGGGACTGAGGCCCTGGAGCATCGAGAGCACTTTCGGCGGCAGGTGACGCTGGTCGCCCAGGTCCTTCTTCAGCTGCTCCAACTCCGCCGGGTTGGGCAGGACGCCCTTGTAAAGGAGGTGGCAGGTCTCCTCGAAGGTGGACTTCTCGGCCAGCTCCGCGATGTCGAAACCGCGGTACAGCAGCTTGCCGGTCCGACCGTTGACGTCGCTCATCGCGGTACGTGCCGCAACGATGCCCTCGAGGCCGGGGCTGTACTGCTGGCCGGTCACGCCGGTATCCGCCACCGCGGGCTGGGCCTCACCCACCGCGGTCAAGCGGACCCCTCAGCCTGGATGGTGAAGGTCTCGCCGCCACAGTTGGTGCAGACCGATGGCGCGTAGAAGCCGCGGTAGCCCTTGCTGCACCAGGAGCAGGTCCAGACGTGGTTGGCGAAGAAGGTGATCAGGTCGCTGCGAGAAAGAAGGCCGATCAGTTCGTTGTCGCCACGGACCACTGGGAGGCGGCGGATACGTCGCCGCAGCATGACCTCGGCGGCGTCGCCGAGCGTGGTGTCCTCGTTCACCGTCCAGGATCCGTTGGTCATGATGTCGGCCACCGTGTCGCCGGCCTTGCCGATGATGTCCGACTCGCTGACAACACCGATCAGGCGGCTGTCCTCGTCGACCACCGGCAGACCGGTGATGCGGTTCTTGGCCATCAGGCGCACGATGTCGACGACCGCGGCCTCAGCCTTGGTGGTCAGCACGTTGCGGGTCATGATCTCCCCCACCTTGGTCTGCGGGGTGACCTCCCGTGGCTGGGCCGAAGGGGTCGCCGGCGGCGCGTTTTCCATCCCGCCTGCAATTTAGCACGGCCAGGATCGGGTCCCCGCCACGGTGATCCCGAACGGGACTCCCTCACGTAGGCTTTTGTCAATGAGCGAGACCGGGACCAAGGACCAGGCCGCGATCAAGCGGCGGCTGCTGGAGAACTGGCAGGAGGAGATCCAGGCCGCCGCGATCTATGCGCGCCTCTCCGACCGCGAGGCGGAACCCAACCGCAAGCGCATCCTTGCCGAGCTGGCCCAGACCGAGAAACGCCATGCCGACAAATGGGCGAAGCGACTTCAGGAGATGGGCGCCAGCGTCCCCAACCCCAGGACCGTGCGCCTACCCCGTTCGATGGACCTGAGCCTGCGCTTCGCGCCCGTCGATGCCGTGATCACCCACCAGGAGGCCGAGGAGCGCCGGCTCAGCAACGCCCACTCGGAGATGACCGGCGACCCTGACACTGATGCGCTGTTGGCGGAGATCGGGGCGGAGGACCAGGAACACGCGGGCGCCCTGCGCGCGCTGATGGTGGGTCCGACAGCCGTCAAGCAGCATCAGCACAACGTGCAGTCCCACCTCGACCGGATCCTGGCCCGGGAGACATGGCACACACGCGGCGGCGGCTGGATCTCGGGCGCCATCTATGGTGTCAACGACGGCCTCGCCGCCGTCTTCGGCATCGTCGCCGGCACCTCGGCGGCGACCAGCGGCGGCCACCTCGTGCTCATCGCCGGCCTCGCCGGGGCGCTGGCCTCGGCGGTTTCGATGGGCTCCGGCGCCTACCTCGCGACCAAGTCCGAAAACGAGCTGTACGAGGCCCAGATCTCGCGCGAGCGCAGTGAGATCGAGGATGAGCCCGACGAGGAGCGGGAGGAGCTCGAGCTCTTCTACCAGCTCAAGGGGCTGTCCGAGGCGGAGGCCAAGCTGCTCGCCGACCGGGTGGGCCAGAGCCCCGACGCCATGCTGAACGCGATGGCCCAGGAGGAACTGGGCCTCAGCACTGAGCGCAACGGCAAGCCGATCGAATCAGGACTGGCGGCGCTGGTCTCGACCGCGCTCGGGGCGATCATCCCGGTCATCCCGTTCTTCTTCGCCACCGGCCGCGTCGCGATCATTGTGGCGGCGGTGGTCTCGATCGTCGCGCACTTCGCGGTGGGCGCCGCCAAGGCCCTGGTTACCCTGCGCAGCTGGTGGGCATCAGGCCTGGAGATGACCGTCGCCGGCGTGGTCGTCGGCTTGGTCACCTACGGGGTGGGCCTGCTCTTCCAGGTGAAGTAGACGCACTGGTCCTAGACTCGCCCGGGTGACGAACCGCCTCGCGGGCGAGACCAGCCCCTACCTTCTGCAGCACCGGGACAACCCCGTCGATTGGTACCCCTGGGGCCAGGAGGCGCTGGCGCGGTCGCGGGACGAGGACCGCCCGATCCTGCTCTCGATCGGCTACTCGGCTTGCCATTGGTGCCACGTGATGGAGCGCGAGTCGTTCGAGGATCCCGACACCGCGACGGTGATGAACCAGGCGTTCGTCTGCATCAAGGTCGACCGCGAGGAACGGCCGGACCTCGACTCCATCTACATGGCGGCGGTGCAGCAGCTGACGGGTAGCGGCGGCTGGCCCATGACCGTGTTCCTGACGCCCGAGTTGAAGCCGTTCTTCGGGGGAACCTACTTCCCACCCCAGCCCCGGCACAACATGCCCGGGTTCGTCCAGGTCATGGAGGCGGTGCTCGACGCCTACCGCAATCGACGTGCCGACGTGGAGCGCAGCGCGGCCGAGTTGACCGACGCGATCTCGGGGGGCCTGGCGGGGGCGCAGTCAGGACCGCTCTCCAGGGCCCTCCTGGACGAGGCCGTGACCGGCCTGCTGCGAGCCTTCGACGCGGCGGAGGGCGGTTTTGGCGGTGCGCCCAAGTTTCCCCACGCCATGGCCCTGGACTTCCTGTTGCGCCAGCATGCTGCCGGCGCGGGCGCGCAGGCGCTCGAGGTGGTCGAGCGCTCACTGCTGAAGATGGCGCACGGCGGCATCTTCGACCAGCTGGGCGGTGGCTTCCACCGCTACGCCACCGACGCCCACTGGCTGGTGCCCCATTTCGAGAAGATGCTCTACGACCAGGCGCTGCTGGTGCCCGCATACCTGCACGCCTTCCAGATCACGGGTACCACCGGCTACCGGGCGGCCGTCACCGGCATTGTCGATTATGTCCTCCGCGACCTGACCTCGGCGGCGGGCGGCTTCTACTCGGCCGAGGACGCCGACTCGGAGGGTGAGGAAGGCGTCTTCTACACATGGCCGTATGAAGAGCTGGTGGCGGCCGCCGGCGCGGACGCGGACGTGGTGGCGGCCGCCTTCGGCGCGTCGCCCG
The DNA here is from genome assembly GCA_036741395.1 of Candidatus Dormiibacterota bacterium. GTDB lineage: Bacteria > Chloroflexota > Dormibacteria > DASZGP01 > DASZGP01 > JAXDLW01. Next base: position 20,387 of record DAINSI010000028.1, on the reverse strand, counting down.
CGGGCAACTGGGAAGGGCGCAACATCCTCCATGTCGCCGCGGGGCGAGAGGAGCTCGCGGAGCGGTTCGGGCTCGCTGCTGACCAGTACCGCGCGCGGGTACGCGCGGCCAAACAGCACCTCTTCGAGGTCCGCGAGAAGCGGGTGCGGCCGGCGCGAGACGAGAAGATCCTGACGGCATGGAACGGCCTGATGCTGGCGGCGCTCGCCGAAGCGGCCGCGGTGCTGGAGCGGCGGGACTACCTGGAGGCTGCCCAACGCAATGCTGCACTGCTGCTCGAGCAGGTCGTTGTCGACGGACGGGTGCTGCGCAGCCCCCGCTCCAGGCGCGCTGAGCTCAACGGGTACCTCGAGGACTACGCCTGCCTCGCGCTGGGCCTGCTGGCGCTGTACCAGGCGGACTTCGACGTGCGCTGGTTCGACGCGGCGCGTGAGGTCGCGGAGCAGATGGTCGGCCACTTCCGCGACCCCGACGGCGGCATTTTCTACAGCACCAGCGACAACCACGAGGGGCTGCTCTATCGCCCCAAGGACTTCGATGACAACGCCGTCCCGGCCGGGAACTCGGTGGCCGCGGAGGTCCTGCTGCAGCTGAGCCTGCTGACCGGGGAGGACCGCTACCGGGCGATCACCGAGGAGATCCTCGAGGCGCTGGCCCCCGCGATGGCCTCGCACCCGCTGTTCTTCGGACGGCTGCTGGGGGTTCTCTCCGCACACCTCGGCAACCCCATCGAGGTCGCCGTCGTGGGCGAAATCTCATCGCCGGAGGGTGCCGCGATGCTGAGAGAGCTGCGGCGCCCATACCTGCCCAACAAGGTGCTGGCCGCCGGGCGCGAGGGCGCGAAGGGGCCGCCGCTGCTGGTCGGCCGCGACGCCCGGGGTTCAGCCGCAGCGCTCTACATCTGCCGGAATTTCGCCTGCGAACTCCCGCTCACCGACCCCTTGCGCGTGGCGGCGGCGCTGGGAGTCGCCGACGCCCCCCCTGAGGGATTCCAGGTCCTCTGACGGGGCCGAGCGCGCCGGCTGAAAGTGATAGATCGGCTATCATTTTCCAACTATGGCGGAACGCCGATATCCCCATCCGATGCCCAAGGACGGCATCCCCGGCTCGATCGCGGAGATCGCCGCAGATGCCCAGCGCCTGGTCAAGCTCGAACTGGAGCTGGCCAAGCAGGAGATCCTGGAACTGGTCAAGCGGAACGGGATCGCGCTGGGGATGCTGGCCGGGGCCGCGCTGTGCGGGCTGTTCGTGCTCTACACACTGGTGATGGTGCTCGTCTTCGCCGGCCTCAGCCTGGTCTTCCACCGCGGTATGGGTCACGACGCGATCGCGCTGCTGGTGGTGTTGGTCGTCTGGGGCGCCGCGGCGGCGATCCTCGGGCTGCTCGGTAAGTCGCGGCTGGTCTTCAAGATGCCGGAGGCAACCATCCAAACACTCAAGGACGATGTGGAATGGGCGAAAGCGCAGATCAGACCCGCGACGAAATAGTCCAGCTCCGGCAGGACATGTCGGCCAAGATCGCCGCCCTGCGCAAGGCCGCCGAGCGGCCGGTGCGGATCGCCCGCATGGCCGCGGTCGGGACCGTCGCGGTGATCGTGGTCGGTGGCGCCGCGCTGATCGTGCTGCGCGCACGCCGACGGGCCGAGGAGCACAGCCTCAAAGGACGGGCGAAGACCGTGGTCAAGGCCGTGAGCGACCCCGAGAAGACCATCAAGAATGCACGCAAGGGTGCCGAGAAGGCGGCCGACGACACCAGGGAGATGCTGCGGGAGCAGCTCCGGAAAGAGGTGGCGGACCAGATGAAGGACAGCCGGCCGCTGCACGAGAAGATCCTCACCGGCGCAGCCTCGTCTGCCGCCAGCGCCGCCATCCCGATCGTTATGCGCAAGATCCAGGAGCGCATCGAGACATCACCGGCCGCTGCCAAACGCCCGTAGGGTAACCCCGGGCGCCGCTACGGCCGAGCCTCAGGAGCCCAGCTCGTACTCCAGGTAGCTGAGAATCTCGCCGCCCTGCTCCAGGCCGACCTCGACGCTGACCGCACCGCCGCGGCCGGGCATCCCAACCTCGTGCTCGTAGACCGCCGCGGGCTGGTCGGGCCGCGGCAGTTGCACCGGGATATCGCCGCTGCGGTCCCGCAGGAACGGTAGCCAGCCAGACTGCTCCAGGGACTTGACGTGCCAGCGCAGGGTGGCCGGGCCAGAGACGGCAGCGTTGTCGTTGACGACGTGGAAGCGCAGGCGCACCGCATCGCGGTCGGGCAGCGGGCTGAATTCCATCAGCGCCGCGGTGGCGGCCAGGACTCCCTCGGCATCGCCCAGGTCGGGGAGTGCCCGAAGCACCAGCGCGGTCTCGGGGGCGAACTTCGCCCGGCGTACCCGCTCCACCTCCTCCCGGTCGGTCCCGGTGACGGTGTACGGCTCCTCGGTCGCTTTGGCAGTTGGCAATGCGGCCTCCAGGCCCGGGCCGCCGCGTTGCAGCAGTACCGCGGCACTGGCATGCGAGCTGAGCAGCCCGATGGCCTCGCGCAGGTGGTCCTGGTGATCCTCCTCGTCTCCCTGGCCCGGCGAGAACCCGGGAGGATCCACGACCAGCAGGACACCGGCGGCGTCGGCCGAGGCGGCGGTCCGCTCCGACGGCACCTGGCCACGCGAGACCGCGAGGTCGAGGCCGGCCATCCGCCAGGCACCGATGGGGTCGCCACCATCGCCCGGCGGGAGGGGCGGGAGCACCGCCCCGCGAGGGAAGTGGCGGCGGCCGTTGACGGTCCACGCCATCCCGCCTGCCGCCGGTTCCAGCGCGATCTCGCGGATGCCGACATGTCGCGCCGCGGCCGTGCTCCGGCGCTCGCCGAGATCGACCTGGGCCGCGGCCGTGTAGAGGTTCTGATCGCCCAGGGTCCACGGCCACCAAAGCCGGGGGCGGTCCACCGCGAGGTGGGTCTCGAGCTCAGCCGATTGCCGGCCTCCGACCACCGCCGTGCGACGCAGCCGGACCTGCGGGGTGTCGGTCTCGGGCGCCACCAGGTTCCAGCTCACCACCACCTCCATCTCGCGCGCGTCGAGGTTGCGGATGACAGTCCGCAGCGTCGCCTCGGCGACACCGGACTGCAACCGCCACGAGCTGTCGAGGGACTCCACGACCACGCTGCCGACCCGCTCCAACCAGACCCGGCCCACCAACCCCAGGGGCCACCACGGCCCGCCGTCATCGGACAGTGACTCCAGCGCAGGCGGCAGTTGGCCAGGGCGGCTGCCGGCCTCCACACATACCGACAGCACGTTGCTGGTCTCCAGGAACGACGAGATGTCGAAGCCGAAGTGGCCGGGGAAGCCGAAATGGCTGCCCAACAACCGCCCGTTGAGCCAGACATTGGCGGCCGTGAAGGCACCATCGAACCGGAGCAGGGTGCGGTCCCCCCAGCCGGGGTGGGTGAACTCGGTGCGATACCAGATGGCAGAGTCATCGGGCCGCCCACGCTGGGTAAGGTGGTCGACCGCCGCCCACTCACCCGCGGGCACGCGGGGCCGGTGGAATCCCTGCTCCTCGCCCTCGCCAAGCGGGAAGCGGCGCTGCGTCCAGCCCTCCAGGCGCTGGCGTTCCAGACCCTGGGGGAGGGCGAGCAGCAGGCAATCTGAACCCACGGGCCAGAGTGTACGGGCTGACGAGCGCCGGTTAGCCCAGCGCGCCCCTCACCACCGTGACCCGGTGGATCTCGCCGCCGCCGTGCCGCGCCGCGGCGCCCGCGGGACGGAAGCGTTCGGCGATGACCTCCGACGCCTCCTGCGCCATGCCCGCGGATACCACCCCGAGCACCGAGCCGCCAAAGCCCGCTCCCATCAGGCGCGCCCCCCAGCAACCTGCTTCCATCATGATGTCGACCAGCTGGTCGAGTTGCGGCAGGCTGACCTCGCAGTCCCGCGCCAGGCTCCGGTGTGAGGTGATCATCAGCTGGCCCAGGGCGTCCAGGTTGCCCGCCTCGAGGCAGGCGATGGCAAGGCGCACCCGCGTCGTCTCCCCGACAATGTGCCGCGCCCGCCGATCCAGGGGCGAAGGCAGTTGCAAACTCTCGATCTCGCCCGGCTCGAGCTCGACCAGGCTGCGCAGGTTGGGGTAGCGTCGGCGGGCGATCTCCAGGGCCCGAGCGGCCTCGGCTGGGCGCTCGGCGTAGGCGCTGCCGCGCAGGCTGCGCTCGATCCCCGACTGACAGACCAGCCACGCCGCCTCCTCGGGCAGCGGGACCCCCTCGACGATCTCGTTGCCGGCGTGGAAGAGCAGGGCCATGCGGTCACGTCCCAGCACGCAGGCGACCTGGTCCATCAGCCCGCTGGGGACACCGAGGAAGTTGTTCTCGGAGCGTCGCGCGAGGCGAGCGATGTCGTAGGGCTCCATGGTCCGCCCTGCCAGTTGCAGCGCCGCCAGCGCGGTCGCGATCCCGATCGCCGCCGAGCTGCTCAGGCCCGAGCCCGCGGGGATGTCGGAAACCACCGCCAACTCGATCGACGGGTCCAGGTCCTCCTTGACCAGCTCGGAGAGGATCCCCAGGCAGTGGTCCCCCCAGCCACCTGTCGGCGCGTTGGTGTCGGTCTCCAGGTCCTGTCCGGGAAAGAGCTCGCTGGCGAGCTTGATTCCCCTGCCGGGGCCGGCCGCCACCGCCAGGTAGCGGTCGACCGCCGCGGGCAGACACAATCCGCCGGCGTAGTCCACGTGCTCGCCGATGATGTTGATGCGCCCGGGACACACGGCGACGGTCTTTGGGGAACGGCCGTAGCGGCGCTCGAAGAACTCGGCAGCCCGCGCGCTGATGGCATCCCGGGTCACACCGGTCGAAGTCAGGTTCACGGGGTCCATCCTGGACCTCGCGCCTCAGCCGATCGGGGTGAAGCCGGGGCCGGGCTTGAAGGGCAGGGCGCCCATCGATGCCACGGTGGCGACGCTGACCTGGCCGGCGATCGCCTCGGCGACGCCGTTGAAGACGCGACCCAGTTCGGAGTCCGGGTCCGACACCATCAGCGGCACGCCCGGGCCGCCACCCAGCCGCACCCGGGGGTCCAGCGGCAGCTCGCCCATGAAGGGCACGCCCAGCTTCTGCGCCAGGGTCGCGCCGCCCCCGTGAGAGAAGACGTCGGTGCGTTCACCACAGTGGGGACACAGGAAGAAGCTCATGTTCTCGACCACGCCGAGGATGGTGACGGAGAGGGTGGTGAACATCGTCGCCGCCTTGGTCACGTCCTCCACCGCGACGTCCTGGGGGGTCGTCACCAGCACCGCGCCGGTGATGGGAATGCTCTGGACCAGCGTCAGCGGGGCGTCACCGGTGCCCGGCGGCAGGTCTACGACGAGGTAGTCGAGCTCGCCCCAGGCGACGTCGTAGAGGAATTGCTTGAGGGTGCCGGCGATCATCGGGCCCCGCCAGATCACGGGCTTGTCCGGCGGCAGCAGGAACCCGATCGACATCAGCTTGATGCCGTGGGCCTCCAGCGGGATGATCTTGTTGTTCTCGCCATACGGCGTGCCCTCGGCTCCCATCATGGTCGGGATATTGGGGCCGTAGACGTCGGAGTCGACCAGCCCGACCGCGGCGCCGGAATTGCGCAGCGCCACCGCGAGGTTGGTGGCCACCGTGGACTTGCCCACTCCGCCCTTGCCGCTGCCGACCGCGATCACGTTCTTGACGCCCGGGATCGACTGCTTATCCCCCACCCCCTTGAATGACATCACCTGGGCGCCGAAGTCGATGTTCACCGCGGTGACCCCGGGAACTCGCTCCAGGAGAGCACCACGGACGCGGTTGCCGATCTCGTCCTTGAGCGGGCAGGCCGGGGTGGTCAGGATCACCGAGAGCGCAACCACGCCACCGCTGATGCTGACGTTGCGGATCATGTTCAGCTCCACGAAGTCACGGTGAAGCTCGGGGTCCTGTACGCCAACGAGGGCCTGGAGGACGTCGGTTTCGGTAATCTCCGGCACGCCTGAGTTTAGGGGACTAGGACCCCGACCCCGCGACCACGCGGTAGATGATGTTGTCCACCAACCGCTCCACCGGCGCCAGGTCGTCGGTGTAGATCGGATAATGCGGCTCGACGTGGAGGATCGGCTTGTCGCGACTCTCGGCAACGATCTCCGTGACCAGGGGCAAGCCGCCGGCGGCAGCGCGGTCCAGGTTGGTCCGGACCTCGTCGGGTTGCGTGGGCAGGTTGGGGGCGTAGATCACGGTGTTGAGGTACTGCGGGGTGTCCTGCTGGTAGACCTCGGGGAACGTCGAGCCCATGGTCCCGGAGATGGCATCGACAAGGCGGTAGTCGCCGGGCGCCCGGCCCGTGTTCACGGCGACCACACCGTTGCGGCTGAGGTGGCGGCGGACGCTCAGGAAGAACTCCCTGGTGGTGAACTGGAACGGGATGTAGGGCTGGCGGTAGACGTCGACGAGGATGAGGTCGTACTCGGTGCTGGTGGTGTCAAGGAAATAGCGGCCGTCGGCGACCACGGGGTGGAGGTTGGGTTCGGTCATGGCGAAGTACTGCTGACCCACGCTGACGATGCGGGGGTCGATCTCCACGCCGTCAATTTGCAGTGAGGCACCGTAGGCGGCGGTGAGCTGGCGGGCCACGGTGCCACCCGCGAGACCCAGGATCAGCGCCCGTTTGGGCCGCTGGCCCTGCCAGGGGCGGTAGCCCAGCAGGGGAGCCGTGGTGAGGAGGTCCCAGTACCCCCCGGTCAGCAGCGTTCCCGGGTCGTAGATGGAGTGCACGGCCTGCCCCTCGTTGAGGATCAGCTCGCGCCGGCTGCCGGTCTGCACCACCTGGATGTAGCCGTACTCGGATTCGGCCTCGTAGATCAGCCGGCCCGCGGTGGCCGGTTTGATCTGACCGCCGCTGAGACCAGAGGCCAGCGCCGCGACCAACCCCGCAGCCAGCGCGGCGGCCGGGGCGCGGCGGGTACCGCGGAACCAGCCCAGCAGGGACACCAGCAGCAGGACCCCGCCCAACCCCAGGATGGTGGCGCGGGTGCCGTAGCTCGGCACCCACCAGAATGCCGGCAGAAAGGCGCCCAGGATGGAGCCGGCGGTCGAGAGCGCATAGACCTGGCCGGCCGCGCGCCCGCTCTCGGCGACCGTCCCCACCCGGAGGCGGATGACCCACGGAGAGACCATCCCCAGCAGGATCACCGAGGGCGCGAAGAGCACGATCACCGCGACCAGCGCCCCCACGAAGCCCGGGACGTTGTAGCCCGCGCCCGGCCCGGGGTTGAGCGCGTGCTCCGAGAAGAGCAGGATCGGCCGGGAGACCACCGGGATGAGCAGGACCATGATCGCCGCCACCGCGGTGACCGCGTAGAGGTAGTCGGGGCGCGGCCAGCGGTCGGCGGCGGCCCCGCCCACGTAGTAGCCGACCGTCAGGTAGAGCAGGATCAGCCCGATCAGCGCCCCCCAGATGTAGGTCGAGGTGCCGAAGTAGGGCGCCAGGAGGCGGGACGCCGCGATCTCCAGGCCGAGGCTGGTGAGGCCGCCCACAAACGCGACCAGGAGCAGAATCCAACCCGCTCTCGTGCTCACTTTGTTGTCCAGCGGAGTGAGCACGGGATATGATAACGGCGGGGTTTACC
>DAINSI010000028.1:0-12772 GCA_036741395.1 Candidatus Dormiibacterota bacterium | reverse complement strand
GGTTTTACCCGATTTGACGCCGCTCGAAGAGCGCGAGCCGGACCGCCGGCGCCCCCCTTCGAGCCACCTGGGTCGCCGCGCCCGATATCGCGCGCTCAAACAGAGCAAGAAGGAGCAGGTTTTTGGCAGAGAAAGGTCGCAAGGTAACGCTGAGCCTGATCAAGGCGGACGTCGGCGGTTGGGTGGGCCACAGCTCGTCCCACCCCGCACTGCTGGCGAAGGCCCGCGAGATCCTCGGCAACAGCACGGTGATCGAGGACTACTACGTCACCCAGTGCGGCGATGACGTGCAGATGATCATGACCCACTACCACGGGACCGACAACGAGGAGGTCCACAAGCTGGCCTGGGACGCGCTCGAGGGCGCGGCCGACGTGGCCCACGAGATGCACCTCTACGGCGCCGGCCAGGACCTCCTGGTCGATGCCTTCAGCGGCAACGTCAAGGGCATGGGCCCAGGCGCGGCCGAGATCGAGTTCGTCGAGCGTCCCTCGGAGCCGGTGCTCTGCTTCATGGCCGACAAGACCGCCCCGGGCGCCTGGAACATGCCGCTCTTCCGGATGTTCGCGGACCCCATGACCACCCCCGGCCTGGTCATCGACACCAAGATGCACGAGGGCTTCATCTTCACCATCCACGACGCCCTGGAAGGCAAGACCATCGACCTCGAGACGCCCGAGGAGACCTACGACATGCTGATGTTCCTGGGCGCTCCGGGGCGCTATGTCATCGACCACATCCGGCCCCGCAAGTGGACCGACGAGTGGTGCGCGGTGGCCTCCACGACCAAGCTGACGATGATCGCCGGCCGCTACGTGGGCAAGGACGACCCGGTCTGCATCGTTCGCTGCCAGTCGGGCTTCCCGGCGGTGGGCGAGGCGCTGGAGCCCTTCGCCTTCCCCCACATCGTCCCGGGCTGGATGCGTGGCTCCCACATGGGGCCGCTGATGCCCACATCGCAGGCGGGATCCCACCCGGCGCGCTTCGACGGGCCGCCGCGAGTGATCTGCCTCGGTTTCCAGATCGCCAACGGCCGGCTCGGCGAGCCACGCGACATGTTCGACGACGTCAGCTTCGACATGGCCCGGGAGAAGGCCAACGAGGTCGGCGAGTACCTCCGCCGCCACGGGCCGTTCGAGCCGCACCGCCTCCCCCTGGAGGAGCTCGAGTACACCACCATGGCCGGTCTGCAGAAGTCGCTCGAGAGCCGCTGGAAGAACGAGCACGTGCACAAGATGGACAAGTCCAAGGCCAAGGCCGAAGGGGCGATGGAACTGGACTGACCTCAGCCAGAGGTCAGAGTCGCCAGGATCGTCTCCGCGTTGAGGCGCGCGCGGCGGTCGATCTCCGGATGGGCGTGCTGGGGTGAGGCCAGGAATCGCTGTAGCTCGTCTGTCCGCTTTTCCCGCATTTCCCGGCGCTGTTCCTGGGTGTAAGCCTTGTTCCCCTGGAGTTTGCGGTTACCTTCCATCCCGCCCTCGGGGAAGTACCAGTCCTTGAAGCTGTCGCCGCAGCCCACGTCAAAAAGCAGGGCACCGAGTGGCGTGGCGAGTGGCGGGATACCGGCAAGCAGCCCCACCTGGGTGGTGTGCCAGTCCGGCTTCTCGTACTCCGCCATCAGGTGTCCCCCGCGGGGGATGGCGTCGGCCACCGGCCGCAGGTAGGGAGCCAGGGCGGAGGCGAAGTCCGGTCCGGCGCTGATCGCCTCGGGCACCTCCATGTCGTAGATCTCGACCCAGTTCTGACCCGGGTACAGACCGTCGTTGTAGAGCGCCTCCACGAACCGCCGCGGGGTGCCCCCGGCATCGAGCTGGAGCCGGAAGTAACGCTTGCCAACGATGCGCGGCCCCAGCAGCACTCGGAGTCTCCCGCCCGGCACCTCGGCGCCATCGATCCGCGCCAGCGCCAAACGATCCTCACCCCGAGGGGCGCGCTGGCTCTCGTCGAGGTCGGCGAAGGGCTCGAACCGGAAGGAACTCAGGCCGCGGCCTCGCGCAGCATGCCGATGTAGTCCTGCTCGGGAACCAGCGAGGAGAGCTCCCGCCGGCCCGGCTCCAACTCCATCGCCTTCTCGTAGACGAAGCTGTAGACGTTGCGGAGAGTCCACTTGCCCCAGCGCTCGGCGACCAGCCCGGCCTGCGCTGCGAGGTCTCGCTGCCCGGCCTCGAACACGTCCAGGGAGGTGGTGTAGAAGGAGTTCAGGATCCGCAGTTCGGCCTCCAGCTCGTCGATGATCACGGGGTCGCCGTCGTGCGCCTTGAGTTCCCCCAGCCGGCGCCCCATCTCCGCCATTTCCAGCTGCCACTCGTCCATGCGAAGAGGTTATAGAACGGCGGCTCGGGACGCCCCCGAGGTTCGCGGCAGCCATTTATCTGTGATCGAGCCTAACTTGGGACGCAGTATATGAGGCATGCTCAGGTCTGACGTGGCAGAGCCGGGCCGCCTGAACCTCCACCTGGCCGGGGTGATCCTGGCGACATCGCTGCTCGCCGGCTGCGGTGCCATCCCCGGTCCCAGCTCGGGATGCGTCCTGGCTGCCTGCCCCATGACGCCGCCGGCGGTCGGCGAGACTCCCTCCCCCGCCAGTGCCGCCGCCCATGGGTGGACGACGACGGCCGCCATCAGCGCGGGGCAGGTGGAAGTCAGGGTCAGCGTGACCGGACCCCTCACCGTGGAGGGAGGGTGCGTCCCCGCGCTGACTGCTTGGGTCGTCGGCGCCGACGGCCGGCGGGTCGACAGCACCCCAACCCCAGGCGTCCGGTGCCAGGGTATATCCATAGACTCCATCGCGGTGGACCAGTCCCGCGACTACCACGCGACGATTCCCCTGCCCCTTCCGGGCACATACACCGTGCACGGGCTTGTCCGGGTCCACCTGCCCATCGGCGCCGGCGCGCGGGTCTCAGAGAACATCCCCGTGGTGACGCTGACGATCACATGAGCCAGGGTGGCCCGGCCGTTCAGACGACCTCTAGTGGATCAGGGAGTGGGTCGCGACGGCGCCCGCGATAAGTATGGCGATGATGTTCACCACCTTGATCATCGGGTTGATCGCCGGGCCGGCGGTGTCCTTATAGGGGTCGCCAACCGTGTCACCGGTGACCGACGCCGCGTGCGCATCGGTGCCCTTGCCGCCGTAGGCACCCTCCTCGATGAACTTCTTGGCGTTGTCCCAGGCACCACCGCCGTTGGTCATCTGGATGGCGACGAAGACGCCGACCACGATCGAGCCGACCAGCATCCCGCCCAGCGCCCGGGGCCCGAGGATGAAGCCAACCAGGATCGGGGCCATGACGGGGATCAGCCCGGGGATGATCATCTCCTTCTGGGCGGCGGCCGTGACCAGCGCGACGGCCCGGCCGTACTCAGGCTTCTGGGTGCCCAGCATGATGCCGGGGAACTCCTTGAACTGGCGGCGAACTTCGTTCACCACCATGCCCGCGGCGCGACCCACGGCCAGCATGCAGAAACTGGCGAAGAGCACCGGCAGGATGCCGCCGATGAACAGCCCGACGATGACCTGGGGATCGGAGAGGTCGAAGCGGAAGGCGTGGGCGGCATCGAGGTGGAGCGCGTCGTTGAGCTCCTGGGTGTACGAGCCGAAGAGCACCAGCGCCGCCAGCGCCGCCGAGCCGATGGCGTAGCCCTTGGTGACGGCCTTGGTGGTGTTGCCGACGGAGTCCAGGGGGTCGGTCACCGCGCGAACTCTCTCGTCCATCTCAGCCATCTCAGCGATCCCACCGGCGTTGTCGGTGATGGGGCCGTAGGAGTCGATGGCCACGATGATCCCGGTCATCGACAGCATGGCCATCGCGGCGATCGCGATGTAGTACAGCGACTGGCCCCCGCCGCCGCCCAGGGAGGCGGCGATGATGATCCCCGCCGCGATCACCGCGACCGGGATTGCGGTGGACTGCATACCCACCGCGAGGCCCGCGATGATGTTGGTCGCGTGCCCGGTGGTTGACGCCTCGGCGATCCGCTTGACCGGCTTGTACTGGGCGCTGGTGTAGTAGTCGGTGATGTAGACCAGCAGGCCGGTGATGGCGATACCGATGACGGCGGCGAAGAAGAGGCGGGTGGTGTCGACTCCCTTGACGTTGCCCATGTAGGACTGGGTGACGAAGTAGAACCCGATCAGCGCCAGGATGGAAGCCACGCCGAGGCCCTTGTAGAGCGCGTTCATGATGTTTTCGCCCTTGCCCAGCTTGACGAAGAAGCTGCCGATGATCGACGCGATGATCGAGACGCCGCCCAACAACAGGGGAAAGATGACGAACTCGATACGCCCCGGGAAGACCAGGGCACCCAGCAGCATTGCCGCCACCGAGGTGACGGCGTAGGTCTCGAAGAGGTCCGCCGCCATGCCGGCGCAATCGCCGACGTTGTCGCCGACATTGTCTGCGATGACCGCGGGGTTGCGGGGGTCATCCTCGGGGATGCCCGCCTCGACCTTGCCCACGAGGTCGGCGCCCACGTCAGCGGCCTTGGTATAGATGCCACCGCCGAGCCGGGCGAAGACCGAGACCAGCGAGGCGCCGAAGCCAAGACCGACCAGGGCCTTGGGGTCCTTGAAGACCACGTAGCTGAGGGTCACGCCGAGGAGGCCGAGCCCGACCACGAAGAGGCCGGTCACGGCGCCACCGCGGAAGGCCATCGCCAGGGCGGCGGCGAGGCCATTGTTGGCGGCCTGGGCGACGCGCACGTTGGCCCGGACGGAGACGTTCATACCGACGTAGCCGGCCGCGGCAGAGCAGAGCGCGCCGACCACGAAGAGCACGGCAGTTCTCCAGCCAAGGCTCACCAGCATGACGACGGCGATGACCGCGCCCACCGCGGCGATGATCGTGTACTGGCGGTTCAGGTACGCCGAGGCGCCCTCCTGGATGTAGCCGGCGATCTCACGCATCCGCTCAGTTCCCGCGTCCCGGCCGACGATGTAGAAGGCCAGGTACGCCCCATAGCCGATGGCCACGAGCGCGGCGAGGACCACGAGGGCGAGTTCAGTCGTCATCCGGTCTCCCAATGCTGATTGCGGGGCGGCACGATGCGCCACCTGCCGCTTTTTGAAGCGCCTAGAGGGCCGCCGTTTCGGGCGGCGGGGTAGTTTACCAATTCGGGGCGGGCCGCGGCCACTCGCCCGGGGAGCAGGCTACGGTGACGGTGGCGCGGGACCCACGATGCCGCCTGGGGGGCTGGCACCCGCCGCCGGCGCGGCCGGGGACGGGCTGGGCTGGGGAACCGGGGGGCTGTCGATCAGCCCCAGCAGCTCGGTGTCGATCGAAGCCACCGCGACGGCGAGCACGTCGGTGCCGTCCTGGCGGCGGATGAAGTAGCTGGAGCCGTCGGGGGACTTGCTCCCCACCAGGATGGTCGCCTGCTGGTTGGCCGCGCCCTTGATGTCGATCTCGGCGGTGGTCGGCTTGTCCACCCCGTAGGCCGCCAGGCCCTCCGGCGCCCCGAAGATCACTTTGGTGGGGCGCAGGGCGCTGAGTGACTGCAGCAGCTGGACGGAGCGGCTGGCATCCGCTGGCTGTGCGGGGCAATCGGACTGGCCTGCGGGGCAGAGGGCGTAGGTGAAGCTGTTGCCCTGCCGCACCAGCGTCAGCACCTTGCCCCTGGCCCTGATGTCCACCTCCTGGAGCTGCTGTGGACTCATCCCCAGGACCGGGCTGGGCTGTGGCGTGGGCGAGGTGCTGGGGCTCTTGACGGGCGCCTTGAGGTCGAAGAAGTAGAAGAGCACCACGACCGCCAGCAGGGCGGCCCCCGCCAGGTAGAGGCCTCGGTTCTGCCGCACCCTTCGGTTCTAGCGGCGCCGCATGTAGGCGTTGACGCCCAGCCCGAGCATCAGCAGGGGCAGCAGCACCGGGTACCCCAGCAGCACCAGCTGCTTTTGGGCATCGGTGAGGAAGATGTTCTGCGTCGGGTTGGCGTTCACCGGGACGTTGATGATCTTGTCCTGGCCGGCCAGCCAGTTGACCGCGTTGACCATCAGCGGCTGGTTGCCCGGCGGGCGGTTCTGGCTCAGCGCCACGAGGTCACTGGCGAAGGCCGAGCCGCCCATGACCACGGCGCGGATCGGCTTGCTTCCCGACTTGGCGTTGGACTGCTCCACGGCGACAAGGACGTTGAACGGCCCTTTCTGGTCACCCGGGCCACAGGTGGCCGCCGCGTTGGTGATATCGGTGCGCTCGCAGGCGTCGGACTGGCTGGCGATGATCGGCGTCTCGGTGTACCCCGTCGGGGTTTTGCCGTCGACCGAGTTGGCCCCCAGCAGCACCGCAGGGAGGTTGCTGAGCCCGCGGCTGACGACATGGTTGCCGTAATTGGTGACCTGCAGGATGCCCCCCTGGGCGTTACGTACCTGCAACTGCTGATCGATGATGATGCCGCCGCCGAAGCTCAGCCCGAAGCGTTTGACCAGGTCGCCGGCGTTGGACTTGTTGAACGGGCCGGCGCTGACCATGAGGCGGCCACCCTTGTCGACGTAGCTGTTGATCGCCGTAAGCTCCTCGGCGCTGAGGTTGGCCTGGGGATCGAGGATGACGAGCTCGTCGGCGTCGGCGGGGATGGCCGCCGCGGCCACCGGGGCGGCGCTGGGCGACGCCGATGGGCCGACGGCGGGGGCCGGGTTCGAAGATTCCGTGGGTGCGGGGGCGGCGCCGGTGTCAGTCGGGGCCGGGCTGGGAGTCGCGGCCAGGGAAGGCGTGCCGGGGGCCACGGAGCCCCCGCCGCCACCGGCGGAGAGGTTCAGGCTGGCGGTCTTGATCCCCTGCTTCTGGAGCGCCTGGGCCAGGCTGCTGATCGAGGTGCCGGTGGACGACGCAGCGGTGATCCCGGGCTCACCGTGACCCGTGAGGAAGTACACCTTGGGGCTGCGCCCGGTCGCCAGGCGAACCAGGACACTGTCGAATCCGGCCTCGGTCATGTCGGTGGTGACCTCGGTGGGGTGACCGGGGGCCTCGAAGACCGCGGATCCCGCCTGCTGGATCTTCTGCTGCTGCGCCAGCTGCGGGCGCTCCAGGACCGTGTACCGCTGCACCACCAGTTTGCCGTTGAGCCCGTGGTAGCGCTGCAACAACTCGAAGGGAACGTCATTCTCGGTGTTCGACTGGCTGGCCCAGAGGGTGACGGTGACCGTCGTGCTGAGCGACTTCACGATCTGGTTGGTCTGGGGGGCGAGGCTGTTGACGTGGTTCTTGGTCAGGTCCCACTGCGTGGAGGCCAGTTTGTCGCGGGCGAACACGTTGACCAGGACCACGGCGGCCACCACCAGCAGGACCGATGCCAGCGCCCTCGTCCCCGCCTGCAATTGACCCTGACCAAGGAATCCGCGGACGACATCGGGCTCGAAGAAGCCGTAAACCACGACCAGGAGCAGGCCCCAGATCGCCGCCGGCAGGCCGGGGCTGTTGAAGCCGAAGAGGATCAGCAGCGACAGGCCGACGATCAGGAAGCAGACGCCGACGACGAGGATGCCGCGCGCCGCCCAGCCGGCGGTCGTGCTGCGGCTCCCGTCGTCCGGGGTCACCGCCACCTTCGCGCTCCGAGGACCACGACCGTCAGGAACAGCGGGAGCGCAATCATGCTGACGGCGTAGATGACGTCGGGCGCCGTCACCAACCCCCGGGCAAACGCATCGGCGTGCGACCGCGGCCCTACATGGCTGAGGAAGTCACTGACCGGCGGCTGGGCGAATTGTGCGGCGGTGTCGACCACCAGCAGCGACAGCAGCAGGACGAAGCTGATCAGCGCCGCGATGATCTGGTTGTTGGTCAGCGCCGAGGCCAGCAGCCCCAGCGACAGGTAGCCGCCGAGGATGAGGATGTTGCCGATGTAGCCGGCGATCAGCGTGGAGGTGTCGATGTCGCCGATGTTGATGAAGAGCAACTTGTGCTTGTCGACGGCGGCGATCATCAGGACCAGGACCTGCAGGAGGGTGGTCACGAACATCGCCCCGAACATCGCCAGCGAGGCCAGGTACTTGCCCAGGACCACCTCGGTGTCGGTGACCGGCTGGGTCATCAACAGCTCCATCGTGCCCTCCTGCTTCTCCTGCGAGATCAGCCGCATGGTGAGCAGCGGGGCCAGGAAGATCATCACGAAGAGCGTGGTGTTGAAGGTCGAACGGAGGTTGTCGGTCTGGTTGCCGGTGGCGTTCGGTGAGAGGATGGTGAGGGCGAAGAAGAGGCCGGTGACGAGGACGAACAGCGCGGTGATCACGTAGAACAACGGTGAGGAGAAATAGACCTTGAGCTCCTTGCGCGCGATCGCGACGGCGTTGTTCATTCCTCGGGCTCCTGCGTGCGCTCGTCCGGGGGATGGTCAACCGCGCCGGCGGCACGATGCGCCGCCCAGTCGGCGGTGTCACGCTCCCGCGCGGTGGGCGTGTCGTCACGGTGATCGGGGTCGTTGGTGGTCAGGCGCAGGAAGATGTCCTCGAGGCTGATCGCCTCCGCGCGCAACTCGAAGAGGTCGATGTCAGCGCTGACCAGCGACTTCGCCACCAGGTGCCGGAGCTCGATGTCCGGGAGCCCCTCGATGTCGACGCGGCGGCGCTCGTCAGGCATCGCGATGGAGGAGATCCGGGTGATACCTTCAATGCCCTGCAGAGCGAGACGGACATGGTCCTCCTCGGCCCGGACCAGCGCCTCCAGGCGCTGCCCGCGCTTGAGCGTGGTGGACAACCCTGCGGGGGTGTCGGCGGCCACGATCTTGCCGTCGCTGATGATCAGGACGCGGTCACAGGTGGCCTCGACCTCGGGAAGGATGTGGGTCGAGAGGATGACGGTGTGCTCCTTGCCGAGCTCGCGGATGAGCGCCCGCGTCTCGGTTCGCTGCTTGGGGTCGAGGCCCTCGGTCGGCTCGTCGAGGATCATCACGTCGGGCTCATGCATCACCGCCTGGGCGATGCCGACGCGCTGCCGGTAACCCTTCGAGAGCTTGCTGATGTAGCGGTCGGCGACGTCGACCAGGTTGAGTCGGTCCATCGCGTTCATGATTTTCTTGGGACGCTCGATGGAGGGGATGTTGCGCAGCTGGGCGATGAAGTCCAGGTAGTCGTAGACCCGCAGCTCGCGGTACAACGGCACCGATTCGGGCAGGTAGCCGATATGCCGCCGAGCCTCCAGGGACTCCGTCGACACGTCGAAACCGGCCACGGAGGCCGTGCCGCTGGTCGGCGGCAGGAACCCCGTGAGGATCCGCATGGTGGTTGTTTTCCCTGCCCCGTTGGGGCCCAGGAAACCAAGGATTTCGCCGCGTTCGACGGAGAAACTCACGTCGCTTATGGCTCTTCGGCCCGCGAAATCCTTGGTCAGTGAGTTGACCTGTATCATGAGCGGGCGAATTATGCCATAGGGTTCTGTGAATTCACCCTGGTCCATTTTTGGCGACCATGAGAGGCCTCAGGTGACAGACCGTTTCTCGGTGGTGATCGCGATCGGCGACGAGTTGCTGCGCGGCCACACCCTCGACAGCAACACCCATTGGTTGGCGCAGCGGCTCTATGCCCTGGGCTTCCCGCTCTGGCGCGGCCACATGATCAGCGACATCGAGGACGAGATCGTCGCCACGGTCAGGTCGGAGATCAATGGCGAGGCCTCCGCAGTGTTCTGCTGTGGCGGCCTCGGCCCCACCCCCGACGACCGAACGCTGGGATCGCTGGCAACGGCGCTGAAGCGTCCCCTGACCCTGGACGAGACCGCGCGGAAGCACATCCAGGACCGCATCGACTGGCTCCACGGCATCGGCCGCATCCCCAATAACGAGATGCGCGAGGCCAACCGCCGCATGGCCGAGGTGCCCGAGGGCGCCGTCATCCTCAACAACTCGATGGGCATGGCACCCGGGCTGGCGATCCCCATAAGCCGACCCGACGAGGAGCCGCGCCACCTCTTCGTGCTGCCGGGGGTGCCTCGCGAGCTGAAGACCATCTTCGAGGAGGAGATCGTCCCCGGATACCTCTCCGGGGGCACCGCCCACGCCACCGAGGAGGTCCATTTCCAGATGGCCGTCGAGGCCGAGTTCTGGGACCTGCTAAACCGCGTCGAGCGAGAGTTCCCGGGGTTATCGGTGGGCTCCTACCCCCAGCCCGACCGCGGCCACCTGATCATCCGCCTGGCCGGTCCCGACCCCCAGCAGGTGATCGCCGCCGCCCAGGTGGTCCGGGACGCTGCCCCTGCGGAGCCCTACCAGGCGTCGACGTAGCGGCGCGGCCCGCGGGGGCGGGGAGTGCCGGCAGGCGTCGGGAATAGCACCCTGGCGACGATGCCCCGGGTCTCTGCCGGGTCGATGACATCGTCGATCTCAAAGTAGGTGGCGGTATGCAGCGCCTTGCCCATGTCGTAGGCCGCGGCGACCATCGACTCGATCGCCGCGGTGCGCTCGGCGTCATCAGGGATGGCCTCCAGCTCCTTCTTGAACGCCAGCTTCACGGCCCCCTCCAGGCCCATCGCTCCAAACTCCGCGCTGGGCCAGGCGACCGTCAGCAGCGACGCATGGAAGCTGCCGCCGGCCATGGCCTGGGCCCCCAGGCCGTAGCCCTTGCGCAGGACCACCGTCATGAAGGGAACCGTCAGGGCGCCGCCGGCAAGGAAGAGGCGGCTGACATGGCGCATCAGCCCGGTGCGCTCGGCGTCCGGTCCCACCATGATCCCGGGGGTGTCGCAGAGCAGGAGCACGGGCAGGTCGAAGGCCTCGCACAGCTGTAGGAATCGCGCCGCCTTGTCCCCGCCCTCGCTGGTGATGGCGCCCGCAAGGTGCATGGGATTGTTGGCGACGATACCCAGGGGCCGGCCGTCGATGCGCGCCAGCGCGGTGACCATGCCCTTGCCGAACTTGGGCCGCAGTTCCAGCACCGAACCCGTGTCGGTCAGGACCTCGATCACCCGGTGGACGTCGTAGGCCCGCCGTCGGTTCTCCGGCACCACGTCGCGGAGAAGGGCCTGGTCGCGCGCCTGCCCAGCAGGGACGGGGCCCTGGAAGTAGCCCAGGCATTGCTTGGCGAGGCGAACGGCGTCCGCCTCGTCGACGGCCTCGACATCGATCGCCCCGCTCTTGACATGCATCGCGGTCGGGCCCACCTCATCGGCCTCGACCACCCCCAGGCCGCCGCCCTCGATCATCGCGGGGCCGCCCATCCCGATGCTGGCCTCGGGAGTCGCGATGATCACGTCGCACATGCCGAGCAGGACGGCGTTGCCGGCGAAACACCGTCCTGACGCCACACCGATCCGTGGGGCCACGCCCGACAGCCGGGCCCAGAGCGCGAAGGCCATGGTGTCAAGCCCGGCCACGATCGCATGATCGGTGTCGCCCGGGCGCCCGCCGCCTCCCTCGGTGAAGAACACCGCCGGCAGCCGCAGCCGCCCGATGACGTCAAAGAGACGGTCCTTCTTGCGATGGCCCATGGTGCCCTGGGTGCCGGCGAGCACGGTGTAGTCGTAGGAGAGCACGGCGCAGGCGGCGCGCTCCTCGCCCACCAGGCCGGAGTTCACCCTCCCCACGCCCGCCACCAGCCCGTCGGCCGGGGTGCGCTTGACCAGGTCCTCCTCGCCGCGCCGACCGCGCTGTGCGGCGATCGCCAGGCCGCCGTACTCCACGAAGCTGCCGGGGTCGCAGAGGTCCTCGACGTTCTCGCGCGCGGTTCGCCGGCCCGCGGCATGGCGCGCCGCCACGACCTCGGGACGGCCCTCGTCATGGGTCAGTGCCCGCCGGCGCAGGGCCTCCGCGAGGTCCGGACGGTGAGAGCTCTGGTCGGCTATTTGCCCGTGAACTCCGGCTTCTGCTTGGAGAGGAAGCTGATGATCCCGATCGCGGCGTCGTCGCTCATCGCAGATTGCACGAAGCCGTCGAGCTCGACCTCGAGGGCCTCCTCGATGTGCTCCTTGCCGACCCCCTCGTTGACCGCCTTCTTGATCAGGGCCTGGGCGATGGGCGCGCCCGCCGCCAGCTTCTCGGCCTTGGCGGTTACCGCGGCCTGGAAATCCTCGGGCGAGGGGGCCTCGTTGACCAGTCCGATGCGCTTGGCCTCGGCGGCACCGATGCGGGTGCCCTCGAGCATCATCTCCAGGGCCAGGCCTCGGCCGATCAGCCGCGGCAGCCGCTGGGTCCCGCCGGCGCCGGGGATGATGCCCAGGTTGACCTCGGTCTGGCCGATCGTGGCCTTGCCGTCGTCGACCATGATCCGGTAGTCGCAGCTCAGCGCCAGCTCGCAACCGCCTCCCAGGGCGTGCCCATTGATGGCGGCGATGATGATCTTGGGCGACTTCTCCAGCCGGGTGAAGCACTTCTGGAGGTGCCCGACGGTGTCGCCCAGCGCCTTGCGCATGCCCTCCTTGTCGTCGCGGTCGACAGACCCCAGGCTGGTCAGGTCGGCGCCCACCGAGAAGTACTTCTCGTAGCCGCTGCGGATGATGATGACCCTGACCTCGGGGTCGGCCTCGAGCTCCTCCAGCGCCTTGACCAGGGCGTCACCGAGGTCACCGGCGATGGAGTTGTTGCCCTTGCGGGTCAGCGTGATCGTCGCGACATGCCCCTCTTTCGACGGGGTCGCCAGCTGCTCAGTCGTTGTTTCAGCCATCTCGCCTCCTAGAAAGTGAACAGGTCAATGCCGCCGGCCACGTGGATGACCTGGCCGGTGATGTATTTCGCCTCGTTGGAGCAGAGGAAGGCGATGAGGTTGGAGATGTCCTCGGGCTCTCCGGGCTTGCGGAACACGGTGCGCTTGACGATGCGCTCGTTCATCTCCGGGTTGCCCATCTGGAAGGCC
>DAINSI010000027.1:1069-30281 GCA_036741395.1 Candidatus Dormiibacterota bacterium | reverse complement strand
GGCGGGACCGGGTGACGTGTCCCCGGGGCGTCAGGCCCCGCCGAGAGCCCTCACTCTCGGGTCATCTCGCGATCGGTTCACCCTAGACTTGACCGATGGCTGAGATCACGGTCGTTGTGTCCGGCGGCCGCGGCAAGATGGGGCGCATGGTGACCGCGGCGGTCAACGCCGCCGACGGCATGCGTGTCGCCGCCGAGGTGGACCTCGGCGACGAACTGGCGGCGGCGCTCCAGGACGCGCAGGTCATGGTCGACTTCACCACCCCTTCCGCGGCCTTCGACAACGTGCAGACGGCGCTGGCGGCCGGGGTCGCGCCGATCGTCGGCACCACCGGCATGTCACCCCAGCAGGTGGCCGAGATCGGCCGTCATGCCGAGCGCGCCGAGATCGGCGGCGCGGTCATCCCCAACTTCGCCATCGGGGCGGTCCTGATGATGCGCCTGGCCGAGACCGCCGCGCCCTACTTCGACGCCGTCGAGGTGATCGAGGCCCACTCCCAGACCAAGCTCGACGCGCCTTCGGGCACCGCGCTCACGACCGCGGCCCGGCTGGCGGCGGCGCGCCGCACGCCATTCGTCTACACCCGCCCCGAGACGGTCACCCTCGACAGCGCCCGTGGTGGAGAGCACGAGGGCATCGGCGTGCACAGCCTGCGCCTCCCTGGCGTCGTGGCCGACCAGGAGGTGCTCTTCGGGGCGCTGGGCCAGACCCTATCGATCGCCCACCGCACCACCAGCCGGGAGGCCTTCATGCCGGGCGTCATCGCAACCATCCGCGCGGTCGCCGAGACCCACCGCTTCTACACCTCGCTGGACCAGGTCCTGGGGCTGGCCTAGTGGGACTGCGAGTCGGCGTCGTTGGCGCCACCGGGGTCGTGGGGCGGACCATGCTGAGGATCCTCGAGGAGCGCGGTTTCCCCGTCGAAGAGTTGCGGCCCATGGCCTCGGCGCGGTCCGTCGACGTCCCCCTCACCTTCAGGGGTGAGGTCGTGCGTGTGATCGAAGCCCGCCGGGAGGCATTCGCGGGTCTCGACGTTGTCCTCTTCTCGGCAGGAGCCGCCGCGAGTCGGGCCCTGGCGCCGCAGGCCGCCGAGGCCGGGGCGGTGGTCATCGACAACTCCTCGGCGTGGCGGCTCGACCCGGAGATCCCGCTGGTGGTCCCCGAGGTCAACCCCGATGCTGCCCGCAACCACCACGGCATCATCGCCAACCCCAACTGCTGCGCCATCCCCCTGACCGTGGTGCTGAAGCCGATCTCGGACCTGTCGCCGCTGCGGCGGGTGGTCGTCGACACCTACCAGGCGGCCTCCGGCGCGGGCCGCAAGCTGGTCGATGAGCTGTGGGCCCAGCGGCAGCAGCTGGCCGCGGGCAAACCGGCGACCGCCGAGGTCTACCCCCACGTGCTCGAGGGCAACGTCGTGCCCGGCGGTTGGGTGATGGACCAGGCGATGCCCCCGCTCGCCCCGCCCGTGTTCGAGGACCTCGACGCCGCCTACGCGTACAACCAGGAGGAGCTGAAGATCGTGGCGGAGACCCGCAAGATCCTCGGTCTGCCGGGGCTGGCGCTGGCGGTGACGACCGTGCGCGTCCCCGTAGAGACTGGCCACAGCGAGTCGGTGTGGGTGGAGACGGCGAGCGCCTTGCGACCGGCCGATGTCCGCGCGCACCTCGCCGAGTCGCCCGGCATCATCGTGCGCGACGACCCCGAGGCCCAGGTCTACCCTCTGGCGCTGGAGGCCGTGGGCCGGGATGAGGTCTTCGTCGGCCGCATCCGCCGTGACCTCTCCCACGAGCGCGGCACGGCGCTGTTCCTGGCATCCGACAACCTCCGCAAGGGCGCCGCCACCAACGCCGTCCAGGTCGCCGAACTACTCTTCGCTTAGCGACCCGTCTGCCACCGGACGCTGGTGGCTACACTGTTTTGATGAGCCGACCCGAAGTGGACCTCGGCCGGGTCCTAACCGCGATGATCACGCCGTTCGACAAGGACGGCGGCCTGGACCTCGCCGGAGCTGAGCGCATGGCCCACCTGCTCGTCGAGAACGGCAACGACGGCGTCGTGGTGGCCGGGACCACCGGCGAGTCGCCCACGCTCAGCCACAGCGAGAAGCTCGAGCTCTTCCGCGCCGTCCGCGCGGCGATCCCCGCCAAGGTCGTCGTCGCGGGCACCGGGAGCAATGACACGATGGCCTCGATTCAGCTCTCCCAGGAGGCCGAGAAGCTCGGCGTCACTGCGGTCATGGCGGTCGTGCCCTACTACAACAAACCACCGCAGAAATCCCTCTACGCGCATTTCTCGGCGATCGCCGGCGCCATCGATGGAGCCCTGATGCTCTACAACGTCCCCACCCGGACCATCGCCAACCTCGCGCCCGAAACCGCCATCCGGCTGTCGCAGGTCGACAACATCGTCGCCCTCAAGGAGGCCAACCCGGATGTCAGCCAGTGCGCCGCGATCTGTGCCGGGATGGCCCCGGGGTTCCGCGTGTACTCCGGCGAGGACAGCCTGACGCTGTCGATGATGTCGGTCGGTGCGCACGGCGTGGTCAGTGTCGCGGGCCACTTCGCGGCCACCGGTATTCGCGCCATGATCGAGTATTTCCTGATGGGCGACAGCGCCCGTGCCATGCAGCTGCAGCACCGCCTGATGCCGATCTTCAAAGAGGTCTTCTGCACCGCCAGCCCCATCCCCGTCAAGGCCCTCTATAACTCCCTCGGTTTCGACGTCGGCGGCACTCGACTTCCCCTGGTGATGGACGAGATCACCCCCGAGCAGCTGCAGAACCTTCGCCGCATCGTCGCCGACCTGGGCAGCATCGAGCTGGGCGACATCGCGGTACAGCTTTCCCCGCCCGTCGCTGCCACCGCTTAAACCGCAGACGGGGGAGGGGATGACCGAGGCCCTCGAGCTCCTGCACCAGGAGGTGCGCGAGTGCCCCCGCTGCCCACTCTGTCGCACCCGCACCAAGGCGGTACCCGGGTCGGGGGACCCGCGCGCCCGGATCATGATCGTCGGTGAGGCGCCGGGCCAGAAAGAGGACCTCGAGGGCGTGCCCTTCGTCGGTGCCGCCGGGCAGCTGCTCAACAAGCTGCTGGCCTCGGTGGGCATCGCCCGCGAGGACGTCTACATCACCAACATCATCAAATGCCGCCCGCCCGGCAACCGCGACCCGCTGCCCGAGGAGGTCGCCGCCTGCTCGCCCTACCTCGACCGCCAGGTCGAGATCATCCATCCCGCGGTGATCCTGCTCCTGGGACGGCACGCGGTGCAGCGGCTGCTCCCCGGTTCGGACGGCATCTCGCGCATCCACGGCACCCTGGTCGAGCGCGGCGATCGCAGCTACGTGCCGCTGTACCACCCCGCAGCGGCCCTCTACAACGGCTTCCTGGTGGAGACGCTGGAGGCCGACTTCCGCCGCGTCCGCGAGTACATCGACGTCATCGAGGCCCGGCGTCGCGCCGCGGCCCCGGCGCCCCTGGAACCGACCCCCGAGGAGCAGCTGTCGCTGTTCTGAGCGTTACCCTGAGGCGGTGAGCAAGCTCCTCAAGGTGATCCCGCTGGGCGGGCTCGGCGAAATCGGGCTGAACATGATGGCCCTGGAGTACGACGGCCGCATCCTGGTCATCGACGCCGGGCTGATGTTTCCCAAGGAGGAGATGTTCGGGGTCGACCTCGTGATCCCCGACATCAGCTACCTGACCGAGCGCCGCGACCAGGTCCAGGCGATCATCCTGACCCACGGTCACGAGGACCACATCGGTGCGCTGCCCTTCGTGATCAAGAGCCTCAACGTACCCATCTACGGCACCCGCATGACGCTCGGCCTGGTCAAGAACAAGCTCAAGGAGGCGCGCCTGCTGGGCGACGCGACGCTGCATGAGGTGCAGGCGGGTGACATCATCAACCTGCCGCCGTTCGAGGTCGAGCCCATCCACGTGGCGCACTCCATCCCCGGGGCCGTGGCCCTCGCGGTGCGGACCCCGGCGGGGGTACTGCTGCATTCCGGTGACTTCAAGCTGGACCAGACGCCGGTCGACGGCCGCCCCACGGACATGGCGCGGCTGGGCGCCTACGGTGAGGCGGGCGTGACGCTGTTCATGTCCGACTCCACCAACGCCGAGCTCGACGGCAGCACCGGCTCCGAGCAGATCGTCATGGAGGCCTTTCGCAACATCTTCCCGCACGCCAGGGGGAGGATCATCATCACCACCTTCGCCTCCAACGTCTACCGACTGCAGCAGGCGCTGGAGGTGGCGGCGCAGTTCGGCCGCAAGGTGGCGGTGGTGGGGCGCAGCATGTCCAACAACATCCACCTGGCGCAGGAGCTCGGCCTCCTCACCGTCCCGCCCGACACCCTGGTCTCGGTCAAGGAGCTGGCCAAGTATCCCAACGATAAAGCGGTGGTGCTGAGCACCGGCGCCCAGGGCGAGCCGCTCTCCGCGCTCTCCCGGATCGCCAACCGCGAGCACCCCCAGATCCAGGTTCAGAAGGGGGACACCATCATCCTCTCGGCGACCCCGATCCCCGGCAACGAGGCGCTGGTGCACCGCACCATCAACAACCTCTACCGCCATGGCGCCACGGTCTACTACTCCACCCGCAACCGGGTGCACGTCTCCGGGCATGCCTCGGCCGCGGACCTGCGCATCGTCCTCAACCTCGTGCGGCCCAGGTTCTTCGTCCCCATCCATGGCGAGGATCGCCACCTGGCCCACCACATCCGGCTGGCCCAGGAGGTGGGCCTGCCCGAGGAGAACGTGATGCTGGCGGGCGACGGAGCCGTCCTCGAGGTGGCCGAGAACCATTTCCAGCAGTCTGGCCGGATCGACGCGGGCTACGTGTACGTCGACGGGCTCGGCATCGGCGACGTGGGCAGCGTGGTTCTGCGCGATCGCAAGCACCTCGGCCAGGACGGGATCTTCGTGATGGTGGTCAGCGTCGATCATCTCAACGGCGAGATGGTGGGACGGCCCGACGTCGTCACCCGGGGCTTCGTCCACGTCGGCGGCTCCGAGGCCCTGATCGAGGCCGCCAAGGATGAGGTGGTGGGGTTGGTGACCCGCACACCGCGTGACAAATTCGAGCCCGCGCTGCTGCAGGAGAACATCAAGGACCTCCTCGGCAAGTACCTCTACCAGCGCACCAAACGGCGGCCCATGGTGCTCCCGGTGATCGTCGAGGTCTGACCCGTCTGATACCTTGAGGCGCTGTGGGCCGCCCCGTCGTTTACCGCCCCCAGTCAGACATCCGTGTCGGCCGGCTGGGGGGCATGGAGCTGTTGCTGGGTCGCGGCTTCGTGATGGCAACCGTGATCCTGCTCACCGTGTTCTGGCTGAGCGGCATCGCCATCTTCCACCGACGCCCTGCCAACGCGCTCCTGGGCGCGTTCATCCTGGTGGCGCTGCACTGGGTCAACGAGACCTGGCACCACTACGGGCACTTCTACGCCGCCCGTCGCACCGGTTTCCCGATGGACGGGGTGCGGCTGGGAACCGCCCTGCTGGTCTTCGGGACGTCGATCTACCCCGACGACGAGCAGGAGATCTCGCCCAACGTGCACATCAGCCGCGCCCTCGGGGGCCCCATCGCCAACGCCATCCTGGGGCTGGTGGGTGCGCTGGCGACCATCCTCCTGGTGGCCCTGCATTCGCACTTCGTGTGGGTCGGCCTCGTCTTCACCCTGGAGAACCTGATGGTCTTCGTCCTCGGTAACTTCCTGCCGCTGGGCTTCAATGACGGCAGCACCCTCCTCCGCTGGTACAGGCGCCGATAGCCAAGCGACACTAGACAAACGCTGTTAGACTGCGCCTGAACTCGCAGTTCACGTCTTACTACATGTCTACAACGCGTCGCCGCACTCGTCGCACCCCATCACCCGCGCCCCGCAAGGGAACCCGCGGTACTTCTCGCATTCGTCGCGCGCCCGGGCGCCCGCGCGCCGCGCAGAAGCCACCGAGCCGCTCGCTCCGCCTGCCCGAGATCGAGCTCACCGAGCCGCAGCGCCGCGAGGGCCTGGGCCTGCTGCTGATCGTGGTGGCCGCTCTCTTCGCCCTCGCCATCATCTTCCGGCCGGGCGCCGGCCTGAGCCGTCTGCGGGCCTTCCTCCTCGACGCCGTGGGCCTGGGCTGGGTGGCGATCGTGCTCATCCTCGTGGGCGGCGGCATCGCCCTGATCGGCGGCCGCCGCGGCGCGCCGACCACCGCCAGGGACGGCTCCGTGCGGGCCAGCCGCAACCAGGTCGTGGTCCTGGTCGGCATGGTCCTGCTGGCGATCGCGGTGCTGGGCCTGCTCCAGCTGCTGCTCCTCACCCCGTCCGACTGGCTGGTCGACCGCCAGCGCGCAGGCGGGTATACCGGGGCCTTCGTGGCAGGGCAGCTGAACGACGTCCTCAGTGCGGTGGGGGCGGCCATCGTCCTCATTGGCGCCGGCCTTTTCGGGGCCATGCTCAGCTTCGACCTCTCGATCGCCGCGGTTGTCTCCCGGATCCGTATCGCCGGCGAGGCCGACGAGCCCGTGGTGCGCACCGAGATCGCCACGGATGCCCGCAAGGGCCAGTTCGACAAGGCCGCGGTGGCCGTCGCCGCGCCGCCGGCGACCCCGCTCTTCCCCAGCCTGGGGGTGCTGCCCGCGCCGACCCCGGAACCCCCGGCGCCGGAACCGGAGCCTGATCCCGAGCCGGAGTTGCGTGAGCCCATCAGCCTTGACGCCGCCGAGGTCGAGCGCAAGCGCGCCGAGGCCCAGGCCGAGTGGGAGGCCGCCGCCGCCGCCGCGCGCGCCGCGGGAGAGGAGGAGCGCAAGGTCTGGCAGATGCCGCCGCTGTCGCTGCTCGACGCCGCCACCGCAAAGCGGGAGAAGCTCCAGGAGGAGGTCAAGCACAACATCGAGGTCATCGAGTCGACGCTGCAGTCGTTCGGGGTGTCGGCGCGGGTCCGCGGCGTGAACTCGGGCGCCAGCGTCACTCAGTATGAGCTGGAGCCCGCCAAGGGCGTACCCGTGCGCAAGATAACCGCGCTCCAGAACGACCTCTCCCTGGCCCTCGCGGCGCCGCTGCGGATCCAGGCCCCGATCCCCGGCAAGTCCGCGGTCGGCGTCGAGGTGCCCAACAAGGCCAGCATGCTGGTCACCCTGCGGGAGATCATCCAGAGCCCCGCGTTCCAGGCCGGCAGCCAGCTGCTTCCGCTGCCGATCGGCACCGATGTCAGCGGCCAGGCCATCGCCGGCGACCTCACCCGGATGCCCCACCTGCTGATCGCCGGCGCCACCGGGAGCGGCAAGTCGGTATGCGTCAACGCCCTGCTGGCGGGCTTCCTGCTCAAGCACACCCCGGACCAGTTGCGGCTGGTGCTGATCGATCCCAAGCGGGTGGAGATGTCGATGTACAAGGAGCTTCCTCACCTCCTGGTGCCGGTCGTCACCGAGGCCGACCACGCCGTGGCCGCGTTGCGCTGGGCGGTCACCGAGATGGAGAACCGGTACAAGCTCTTCGCCTCTCACTCGGTGCGCAACATCGCGGGGTTCAATGCCAAGGCCCCCGATGTGGGGCTCGAGCCCGTGCCCTACATCGTGGTCATCATCGATGAGCTGGCCGACCTCATGATGGTGTCCGGCAACGAGGTCGAGGAGCTGATCTGCCGCATCGCCCAGCTGGCTCGGGCGGTGGGGATCCACCTCGTGGTGGCGACGCAGCGCCCCTCCGCGGACATCATCACCGGCCTGATCAAGGCCAACATCCCGAGCCGCATCGCCTTCGCGGTGAGCTCCGGCATCGACTCCCGGGTGGTCCTCGACGAGATGGGCGCCGAGAAGCTGCTGGGCCGTGGCGACATGCTCTACCTGCCCGTGGATGCGGGCAAGCCGACCCGGATCCAGGGCGTGATGGTCTCGGACCACGAGCTGGAGGCGGTCGTCGAGCACTGGAAACAGCAGGGCGCGCCCGCCTACCAGGAGGAGATCTTCAACCTCGTCAGCACCGTCAGCTGGGCCAAGGAGGGCAGCAAGCGCGATCCCATGTTCGAGCGTGCGGCGCGCATCGTCGCCAGTGAGGGTCGGGCCGCCACCAGCCTCCTGCAGCGCAAGCTCTCCATCGGCTACACCCGCGCCGCCCGCGTCATCGATCAGCTGGCGGAGCACGGCGTGGTCGGCCCCTACGAGGGCAGCAAGTCACGAGAGGTCCTGATGTCACTGGCGGAGTTGGACGAGCTCTTCAACCGCCTGAACTCGACCGGTGCTGCGCCTCCCGAGGACGAAAGGGACGACGACGGCTTCTGACCCCTTAGAATCCCCTCGGGACGCCCTTCCTCACGTTCGTTTGGGCGCGCCCATTGAAAGGGATGCTAGGAAGCCAACTGAAGCAGGCCCGCGAAACCCACCAGCTGACGCTGAACGAGGTCGAGTGGGCCACCAAGATCCGGGGCGAGTACCTCCAGGCCCTGGAGGACGAGCAGTTCGACAAGCTGCCCTCGGGCACGCATGCACGCGGCTTCCTGCGCTCCTACGCGCGCTACCTGGGGCTCGACCCGGACCCGCTGGTCGACGAGTACAACCACGCCAGCAGCGCCGCCACGGAGATCGTCTCCACCCGGCCGGCGGTCGCCCAACGGCGGCGGGACTTCACCCTCACCCCGGGGATGATCATCGGGGCTGCCCTGCTGATTCTGATCGGGATCTTCGGGCTGTACCTGAAGACGCAGTTCGACAAGTACCAGGCCTCCCGCGCGGCCGACGCCCAGCCCACGCCACAGCTACACCTGAGCGAGCTGCCCACGCCAAGCCCCACGCCGCTGCCGTCGCCCTCGCCCTCGGCGAGTGTCCCTGCCGGTGCCGTGGTCGTCCTGGTCCGCGTCGACCTGCCCACGTGGCTGCAGATTGACGTCGACGGCAAGCCCTCGGCGGAGACGGGCAGCGGCGGCAAGACCGTGCCCGCCGGGACCCAGCTCACCCTGACCGGGGCCAGGTCGGTCGCGGTCTTCAGCGGCAAGGCGGCCCACACCTTCATCACGGTCAACGGCAAGGACCTCGGCGCGATGCCGCCGGGGGGCGGCGGGACCGGCAACCAGACGTATACGAGAGGGGCATGAATGGCAGGCGCAAGTTTTGACGTCGTTTCCGAGTACGACCGCCAGGAGATGGTCAACGCCGTCGACCAGGCGCAGCGGGAGATCGGCAACCGCTATGACTTCAAGGGCACGGACTCCACGCTGGAGCTGAAGGAGAAGGAGCTGGAGCTGGATGCCGACAGCGAGTACAAGCTCACCGCCATGCTCGACATCCTCAAGGGCAAGATGGTCAAACGCCAGGTCGACCTCAAGGTGCTCGACCTGCAGAAGCCCGAGCCCGCCGCCAAGGGGCGGGTGCGCCAGAGGGTCCTGCTTCGCGCCGGTCTGTCGGACGACCTCGCCCGCAACGTGGTCAAGCGCATCAAGTCCGAGCTGCCCAAGCTGCAGCTGCGGATCGAGGGGGACAAGGTCCGGGTCACGGGCAAGTCACGCGACGACCTCCAGGCGGCGATCAAACTCCTCAGGGACGCCGACCTCCCCGTCCCCCTGCAGTTCAACAACTACCGCTGATGACGGGGCGGCGGCGGGTCGACGCAGCCGCCGTCGCGCTGCCCGTCGCACCCGCTACGCTGGACCTCATCGACAGCGCGCTCAGGAGTTCCAACCTCAACATCCCCAATACGATCACGGCGTTCAGACTGCTCCTGATACCGGGCATCCTGTTCAGCTTTGACGGCAGGTTCGAGCACCACCAGCTGGTCGCGTTTGGGCTGTTCACGGTGGCTTCGCTGAGCGACTCCCTGGACGGCCGCATCGCCCGCCGTTACGCGAAGGTCACCAACCTCGGGAAATTCCTCGACCCGCTTGCCGACAAGCTCCTGATCCTCGCCGTGCTGGCCCTCCTGGTCCAGGACAGCCTGCTCCCCGCCTGGGTCGCGATCGTGATCGTTGGGCGGGAGTTGCTGATCACCGGGCTGCGGAGCATCGGCGCGGCCCAGGGGCTGATCATCGCGGCCACGCCGTTCGGCAAGACCAAGACCATCAGCCAGATGCTGGCGGTGGGCCTGGTGATGCTGGAGCGGCCGTACCCCGCCCTCACCGGCATTGCCACGACCGTGGTGGCCCTGGCGGTGCTCTTCACGGTCTTCTCGGGCCTCGACTACGTCTGGCGTTACCGCCGCCTGCTCTACCCGTAGATGGCGATTGGCCCGCTGCAGAAGCTGCTTCGTGAGCGCGACCTGACGATCTGCGCGGCCGAGTCGTGCACCGGCGGCCTGGTCTGCGCCGCGCTCACCGAGCTGCCGGGGTCGTCGGAGTACTTCCTCGGGGGGGTGGTCACGTATGCCAACGAAGCCAAGGTGCGCCACCTCGGGGTGGAGGGGGAGGTCCTCGAGCGGGTCGGCGCGGTCAGCCGGGAGGTGGCGGAGCAGATGGCGGCCGGCGCCCGGCGCCTCTTCGGGGCCGACGTGGCGCTGAGTGTTACCGGGATTGCGGGTCCGCACGCTGATGGTGAGAAGCCGGTCGGCCTGACCTACATCGGCTTCGCGAGCGAAGGGACGGTGGAGGTGAGGGAGTACCACTGGACCGGGGGACGGGCCTCCAATCGGGTTGCGAGCGTGGCGGCAGCGCTGGCGCTGGCCACTGAAATTCTGTCGAGACAACACCACAGACACGTGTAGACTATGCGTAGACGGGGGACTGTGCTAGGATCGAACAAACGTTCGATCACACGTCCAAGCACGAAGGGGAGCACTCAATGAGCAAGCAGAGCGAGCCGACCAAGGACCAGACCCTCGAGACCGCCCTGGCGGCCATCGAGAAGAGCTACGGCAAGGGTGCCATCATGCGCCTGGGGGATGCTCCGGCCACGCATGACATCGATGTCATCCCCACGGGCGCGGTGACCCTGGACCTGGCCCTGGGTATCGGCGGTGTCCCGCGCGGACGCGTGATCGAGATCTTCGGCCCCGAGTCCAGCGGCAAGACCACGCTCGCGCTCCACGTCATCGCCGAGGCCCAGAAGCTCGGCGGCGTGGCCGCCTTCATCGATGCCGAGCACGCGTTGGATCCCCTCTATGCTGCCCGCCTCGGCGTCAATACCGATGACCTGCTGGTGTCGCAGCCCGACACCGGGGAGCAGGCGCTGGAGATCGTCGACGTCCTGGTTCGCAGCCAGGCGGTGGACATCGTTGTCGTCGACTCGGTCGCGGCGCTGGTGCCCAGGGCTGAGATCGAGGGCGAGATGGGCGACAGCCACGTCGGCCTCCAGGCAAGGCTGATGAGCCAGGCCCTGCGGAAGCTGACCGGTGCGATCTCGAAGTCCCACACGTCGGTGGTCTTCATCAACCAGCTCCGAGAGAAGATCGGCGTGATGTTCGGCAACCCCGAGGTGACCACCGGCGGCCGCGCGCTCAAGTTCTACGCGTCGGTGCGCCTCGATGTCCGCAAGATCGACACCATCAAGAGCGGACTGGACGTGGTCGGCTCGCGGGTCAAGGTCAAGGTCGTCAAGAACAAGGTGGCCCCGCCCTTCCGCTCCGCGGAGTTCGACATCCTCTACAACGAGGGGATCTCGTTCCTGGGCAGCGTGCTCGACGCCGGCATCGAGGCCAACATCATCGACAAGCAGGGCTCCTGGTTCTCGTACGGCGACGATCGCCTGGGACAGGGCCGCGAGAATGTCCGCGACTTCCTGCGGGCGCACTCCGAGGTGACCGACCAGATCGTGGCCGAGCTCAAGACCCGGCTGACCAATGCGTCTCCCGCCGGGGCCGCGGCTGCGGCCGCAGCTGCGGCTGCGGCCAATGGGGAGGCGACCATGCCACCAGCCGCACCCGCGACGCAGGGCGACGCCCGGGCTGACGAGGCGCCGGCGACTAAGGCAAAAGCGCCGGCCGACGAGTTTGACGAAGCAAAGCCTGCCGCAGCTGCGACCGTGACTGAGGTTGAGGCCGACCCTGGCCCCGCTGCTGAGGCCAACGCGGCGAAGGCTGGGAGTACTGCTTAGCCGCCCCCCAAAGGCTCGGCATGGTCATTCCTGTAGAGAACAACCCAGAGGATCCCGAGGCGGCCTTCGACAAGGCCGTCCGGGTCCTCAATGCCGCCTCGCAGACTTCGAGCGGCCTCAACACCAAGCTCAGGCGGGCGGGGTTCAGCGCGCGGGCCGCGGACGAAGCTTGCCGGCGTGCCGTCTCGCTGGGCTACGTCAACGATCGCGCCTACGCCGAGGCCCTGGTCGGCAAGCGGCTGCGGCAGGGGAGGGGACGGATGCTCATCAGCCGAGAGCTGGGGCACAAGGGCCTGGCCCAGGAGGTGGTGGGCGACGCCCTGGGTGGTGTGGACGCCGAGGACGAGCTGCGCTCAGCCATCGACGTGGCCGCCAGGCTGGTCCGGCGTCACGCAGCCGAGGCTGACGCCAAGCGGCGCGACAAGGTCCTCGCAGCGCTGGGGAGGCGGGGCTTCTCGTCCTCGATCAGCCGTCGCGCGTTCGCCGAGGCGATCGCCGCCGAGGGCTAAGATCAAGGCATTGACTTAGTAGCTGCCCTCCGGGCATCGCACGCTCGGGGAGCCTGAAAACTAAGCACCTTTACAACTGAATAGCGAGGTGACACGACATGGAGCTATGGGTCCTGTTCGGACTTGTAGCTGCTGTGGTGGTTGGCGCCATCGGCGCCCTCTTTTTTGTCCGCACCACGGGGCGGACCGGCCTGCAGAACCAGCAGGTCTCGGCCAAGGAGATCGTCCTCAGCGCCAAGGAGGAAGCCCACCACATCAGAACTACTGCTGAAGACGATGCACGTCAGCGACAAACCGAAGTGCTCGAACTGGAAAGGCGAGCCCAGGCAAGCGAGGAGCTGGTCCTCCGTCGCCTGGAGGAGCTGGACCGGCGCCAGCAGGCGCTCAACGAAGCCGAGAATGCCCAGTCTGCGCGCGGCGCCGACATCGACTCGCGACGCGCGGCCCTCGAGGCCGAGATCCACCGGCTGGCCGGGTTGAGCCCCGAGCGAGCCCGCGAGCAGGTCCTCGGCGGCATCGAGCGTGAGCTGTCACAGGAAGTGGCCTCCCGGATCCGGGAAGCTGAGGTCTACGCGCGGCAGGCGGCCGACGCCAGGGCCAGGGAGATCCTCGTCACCGCCATCCAGCGGCTCTCGGCGGAGCAGACCACCGAGAACACCGTGGCGGTGATCCATCTTCCCAGCGAGGAGATGAAGGGTCGCATCATCGGCCGCGAGGGACGCAACATCCGCGCCCTGGAGCTGGCCACAGGTGTTGACCTGATCATCGACGACACCCCGGAGACGGTGATGATCTCGGCCTTTGACCCGGTGCGGCGGCAGATTGCCCACCAGGCCTTGACTCAACTGCTCACCGATGGGCGCATCCATCCGACTCGAATCGAGGAGGTTGTGGCCCGGGCGAGGAGCAATGTCCAGGCTCAGGTCAAGGAGGAGGGCGAGCGAGCCCTCTACGAGGCGGACGTCCAGGGGGCGCACCCCGAGGTGGCGCGCCTGATGGGTTGTCTCCACTTCCGAACCAGCTACGGTCAGAACGTCCTCAGTCACTCCAAGGAGGTGGCTTCGCTCGTCGGCATCATGGCCGCCGAGTTGGGCTGCACCCCCGAGCAGCAGGCCATCGCCAGGGAGGCCGGACTGCTGCACG
This sequence comes from Candidatus Dormiibacterota bacterium, assembly GCA_036741395.1. Taxonomy (GTDB): domain Bacteria; phylum Chloroflexota; class Dormibacteria; order DASZGP01; family DASZGP01; genus JAXDLW01. The sequence continues at coordinate 16,626 of DAINSI010000027.1, read as the reverse complement.
ACATCGGCAAGGCCGTTGACCACGAGGTCGAAGGGCCACACGCCGTCATCGGGGGCGAGATGCTCGCCAGGGTGGGAAGGCCCGCCGGCGTGGTCCACGCCGTCAAGGCCCATCACTATGACGAGGAACCGGCCACCATCGAAGCGATGCTGGTCATCGCCGCCGACGCCATCTCCGCGGCACGACCCGGGGCGCGACGAGAAACGCTGAGTAACTACATCAAACGGCTGGAGAAGCTGGAGACCATCGCCAACTCCTTCCCAGGAGTCGAGCGGTCCTATGCCGTCCAGGCCGGTAGAGAAATTCGCATCATCGTGAAACCCCAGGACATCGATGACTGCAACGCCCAGATCATGGCGCGCGACATCGTCAAGCGCATCGAGGGCGAACTGACCTATCCGGGTCAGATCAAGGTCACGGTCATCAGGGAAACCCGAGTAGTCGAATACGCCAAATGAAAGGCGGCGAGAGCTGGTGCTCTCGCCGCCTTTCACGTTTACCCACGGTCGCTCGACCCGCTGGGCGCCTGCTCCGGGGCCGGGGGTGGCACGACCCCGGCCGCTTGGCGCCTGTCTGCCTCGCGACCTGGCAGCCTAGACGGTCGCGGGCTCGGTCGGGTTGCGGTCGATACCCCGAGGGTAGGTGACGCCGAGGCCGATCAGGAATAGCAGGGAGACCACGGCGACGACGGGCGTCATGTGCAGGCCGTTGTTACCGAAGTAGTTGTAGGCCCAGGCCAGGAGTGTCAGCGCGTTGTAGAGGATGGCGACGTTGACCCACGGCCGCTGCGGCTGCCTGAAGGCGAGGATCATGCCGGCGCCAAAGGCGATCGATGCCATCGTGATGTCGGTGGCCGACAACTGGTCCAGGCGCGGGGTCAGGGGCGACGCGACGAACTGCAGCGCGCCCCCCAGGATGATCAGGCCACCCTGCAATGCCAGCAGGACTCCCCGGATTGCACGCATGCGTTGTTCACTCATCAGATTGCTCCTCCCGAAAGGTCCTTCCGTGTGCAGCCGGATGGCTGTGACGCTGACTTATCACACTTCCTGCCGGGGTTCAAGTGCCGCACGCCATACTGGGTGACGATGAAATCCAGAACAGGGGGACCCAACAGGTGGTGATCGTGACCGCGGCGCTGCAGGTGGCGCCTGAGAATCTCGACCAGGCGATCGAGCTCAGCCTGGTCCACGTCCGGCGGTCCCGGGCGGAGCCGGGCTGCATCTCACACGGGATCTACCAGGCCCCGGAGGACCCCACCAAGCTGCTGTTCTTCGAGCGATGGGCCGACCGCGCCGCGCTGCAGGCCCACTTTGGGGTGCCCGAGGCGGTCGACTTCTCGCGCCAGCTCGGCAAGCTCGCGACGGCGCGCACCGACCTGGCGATCTACGAAGCGGAGCCTTTCCAGCCCTAAGCCGGGATCCACGTACCATAGGCGGACCTCATGGAAGGCACCCTCACGCTGCTCGCGGTCGGCGACATCGTCGGTCGGCCGGGGCGCCAGGCGGCGATGCACATGATCCCCGAGCTGCGCCAGCGGCATGGCGTCGACATGGTCATCGCCAACGGCGAGAACGCCTCCGGGGGCTTTGGGCTGTCGGTGGGCGATGCCCGACAGCTGTTCAACTGCGGGGTCGACGTCATCACCAGCGGCAACCACATCTGGGACCAGAAGGAGATCCTGCCGGCGCTGGACGACATGCCCATCCTGCGCCCCATGAACTACCCGCCTGGAGCTCCGGGGCGGGGATGGCTGCTCCATGACCTGGGTGAGCTCGGCCAGGTGGCCGTCTGCAACGTCCAGGGATTGGTCTTCATGCCCTCCATCGACTCACCCTTCCGGGCGGTCGAGGAGTTCCTTGCGGCAGCGGCCGATGTGCGCGTGCGGGTGATCGACTTCCACGGCGAGGCGACCAGCGAGAAGCAGGCCATGGGCCACTACATCGACGGCAGGGCCAGCCTGCTCTTCGGCACCCACACCCACACGCCCACCGCTGACCAGCGTGTCCGGCCTGGTGGCATGGCCTACGTCAGCGACCTCGGCATGGTCGGTCCGCGCGACAGCGTGATCGGCATGGACGCCGACGGCTCATTGAAGCGCTTCCTCACCGGGATCCCGCAGCGGTTCAAAGTTGCCAAGGGCATGGTGACTTTCAATTCAGTACTGGTTAGAATCAGCCCCGCCACTGGCCTCGCTGAGAGCATCGAGCGGATCGACCACTCTGTTGACGTCTCATCGGGCGATTGACGATGCAGACGCAGTTGGAAATTCTCAAAGTCTCAGCAACATCGAAGCCCGTCGCCGTCGCGGGGGCTATCGCTGGTGTCGTGCGCACGCAGTCCAAGGTGGAGGTGCAGGCTATCGGCGCGGGTGCCATCAACCAGGCCATCAAGGCGATCGCGATCTCGCGGGGCTACGTTGCTCCCGGGGGGATCGACCTGGTCTGCATCCCGTCCTTCATCGACATCTCTATCGATGGTGAGGAGCGCACCGGGATCCGCCTGCTGGTCGAGGCGCGCTGACCCGATAAGCTTGGCCCCGATGGGGCAGGGGCGGCCTTTCCAGGGACCTTTGTGACCGCCTCCGACCGCGCCGTCAGCCCCGTCCTGGCCCAGTGGCGGCAGGCCAAGGCCGAGCACCCTGAAGCGCTCCTGCTATTCCGCCTCGGTGACTTCTTCGAGACCTTCGAGGAGGACGCGGAGGTGGCCTCTGCGATCCTCGGCATCACCCTGACATCGCGGGATTTCGGCAAGGTGGGACGGCGGCCGATGGCCGGCTTCCCGCAGAACTCGATCGAGGGTCACGTCTCCAAGTTGCTGGCGGCCGGCCGGTCGGTGGCTATCTGCGACCAGGTCGAGGAGGCCTCGGCGGCGAAAGGGCTGGTGCGCCGCGAGGTGGTTCGGGTGCTGACCCCCGGCACCCTGGTGGAGGGCGCGCTGCTCGACCCCGGCCGCGAGAACCCGCTGCTGGCCATGGCCTGGGACCAGGATCGGATCGGCGTCGCCGCCCTCGAGGTGTCCACCGGGCGCATCGAGCTGAGCGAACTGCCGCTGGCCGCAACGGCGCAGCTGACCGAGCTCGTCGAGCGCCTCCGCCCCTCCGAGGTGCTGGTCGCCGAGGAGGGCGAGGCGGCGGTGATGGCCTGGCGTCCGCTCGCGGCGCGCTGGAGCGTGTCCCACCTCGAGGGCTGGCGCTTTGACCCCGCGCGCGGGCGTGAGCGGGTCCAGTCCTTCCTCGGCGTGGCCAGCCTGCGCGGGTTCGACGCCGAAGACCTGGGCCCCGCGCTGGGGGCCCTCAGTGCAGCGCTCGACTACCTCGAGCGCAACCGCCTGGAGCTGCCGCCATCGGTGGTGCGCCTGCGCCGCGCGCGTCCGGGCACGACGATGCACCTCGACGGGGCCACAATCGCGAACCTGGAGCTGGTCGAGGGCATGGGCGGCGGCGGCCGTGGCGTGCTTGGGCTGCTGGACCGCACGCACACGCCGGTGGGGGCGCGGACCCTGCGTGGCTGGCTGCTCAACCCGCTGCTGGATCCTGAGGCTCTCGACCAACGGCTGGAGGCGGTGGACGAGCTGGCCTCCCGTTCCACCCTGCGCGAGGATCTTTCGGGGTCGCTGGCGAGGGTCCGCGATCTCGAGCGTCTCACCGCCCGCACCGCGCAGTCGCGCGCCACGCCGCGTGACCTCGGCGCCATCCGCGACTCGCTGCCGCTGGTGGCCGTCATCCAGGAGGGGCTCCTGGGCTCCGAGAGCGTCCTGCTCTCCGCGCTACGCGGTCGCCTGACACCGGAGCCGGAGCTCGAGCGCGCGCTTACCGAGGCGCTGGTCGAGAGCCTGCCGCCCACCGCCGTCGACGGCGGCATCATCCGCGGAGGCTACGATGCGCGGCTTGACGAGTTGCGGCGGTCCATCCGCGATGCCCAGCAATGGATTGCCGCGCTGGAGCAGCAGGAGCGCGAAGCCACCGGCATCCGCGCCCTCAAGGTGGGCTTCAACCGGGTCTTCGGCTACTACATCGAGATCAGCAACGCCAACCGCCTACCCGTTCCGGAGGGCTATCACCGCAAGCAGACCCTGGCCGGGGCGGAGCGCTACATCACCCCTGAGCTCAAGGAGCAGGAGAGCGCGGTCCTCAACGGGGAGCAGGCGATCAACGCCCGCGAGCGGGAGGTCTTCGATCTGCTCTGCCATGAGGTGGCGCGCCGGGCGGCATCGCTCCTGGCGACCGCTGAGGCGCTGGGAGCCGCGGACGCGCTGACCAGCCTCGCGGCCGCCGCCATCGAGCACCGCTGGGTGCGGCCGATGATCCACGATCGTCTCGACATCGAGATCAAGGACGGCCGCCACCCGCTGGTGGAGGCCTCGGTGGGTCCCGGGCACTTCGTCCCCAACGACGTCAACCTCGACGAGGGAGCGCGGGTGGTGCTCCTCACCGGGCCCAACATGGCGGGCAAGTCCACCTACCTGCGCCAGGTCGGGCTGCTGGTGCTGCTGGCGCAGGCGGGCAGCTTCGTCCCGGCGTCATCGGCCTCGATCGGGATGGTCGATCGCGTCTTCACCCGCGTCGGCGCCCAGGACGCAATCGCCCAGGGGCTCTCGACCTTCATGGTGGAGATGGTCGAGACCAGCAACATCCTTCACCACGCCACCCGGGACAGCCTGGTGATCTTTGACGAGATCGGACGGGGCACCAGCACCTACGACGGCATGAGCATCGCCCAGGCGGTGGTCGAGCACCTCCACGACTCACCTCGGCTGGGCTGCCGCACGCTGTTTGCCACGCATTTCCACGAGCTCACAGCGCTCGCCGGCCGCCTGCCGGCGTTGCGTAACCACCGCGTCGAGGTCAGCGAGGAGGGCGGCAAGGTGACCTTCCTGCATCGGATCGTCCCCGGCGGCGCCGACCGCAGCTACGGGATCCACGTGGCCGACATCGCCGGGCTGCCGGCGGGGGTGACGGCCCGAGCCCGCGAAATCCTTTCGGCGCTGGAGGAGGCCCGTCCGCTGGGCCCGGCGCAAAAGGACGGCGGCGACCAGCTGGCGCTGCCGATGCCGGTCCCGCACGCGGTGATGCGTGAGCTCGCGGACCTCGAGATCGAGAGTCTCAGCCCGCTCGAGGCGCTCAACCGTCTGGCCCACCTCAAGGAGCTGGGCCGGGCGGCGCCCGGTCCCTCGCGGTGATCAGCGGGTCCGGCCCCGACACGGCCCGTGTGCCCGCGGCGATCCGCCGGCTCGACCAGGTGGTGGCCGACGCGATTGCCGCCGGTGAGGTCGTGGAGCGCCCCGCGTCAGTGGTCAAGGAGCTGGCCGAGAACGCCCTGGACGCGGGTGCGCGCAACCTTGAGGTTGAGATGGACGGCGGCGGCCTCGATCGGATCCTGGTGGTCGACGACGGCTGTGGCATCAACGCCGAGGACCTCACCCTGGCGTTCACCCGGCACGCGACCAGCAAGCTGAAGTCGATCGACGACCTCGGAAGGATCGACTCCCTGGGGTTCCGCGGCGAGGCGCTGGCCAGCATCGCGGCGGTCTCGCGGGTGGAATGCCGCAGCCTCTGCCACGGCGCCACGGAGGGCTCGCGTATCACCATCGACCACGGCCGGTCGGGCCCGGTGGAGGCGTCCCCGCCGGTGCCGGGGACGCGGGTGGAGGTGCGGGGTCTCTTCGAGAACACTCCGGCGCGGCGCGCCTTCCTGAAGCGACCGGCCACCGAGCTGGCCGCGGCGGTGCGGGTGCTGTCCGCCCTCGCCCTGTGTCACCCCCACGTGCGCGTGCGGATGACCGCGGATGGGCGGCGGGTGCTCGACCTGCCCGGGTCGGGCAGCCTGGAGACGGTGTTAACTGGCGTCAGCCGGGTGAGGGCCGCCCTGCTGGGGGTCAGCGGGGGCACCGGCGAGATGACCATCAGCGGGATGGTGGTGGAACCGGCGGGGCTGCGCCGCAGCCGCGAGCACCTCTACCTGGCCATCAACCACCGACCGGTGTCCAACCGCAGCCTGGCCTTCGCCGTCGAGCAGGCCTACCGCGGGCTGGCTGAGCCGGGTCTGTTCCCGGCCGGGGCACTGATTCTGGAGCTGCCTGCCGACCTGGTCGACGTCAACGTGCATCCGACCAAGCGCGAGGTGCGCTTGCGCAACGAGCGGCAGGCGTTCTCGGTCGTGCAGGAGGCGGTTGTACGGGCGCTCGCGACCAGCGGCACCTACGGCGGTGAGCGGCTGCTCCCCAGCACCGGGGTGTACTCCCTCCGCGACGTGGCCGGGCAGTTCGACCTGGGGGCGATCTCCAGCGCCGAGCTCGAGGCGGCGCCCCCGGCTCCGACATCCGTGCCGGCGGCGCCCCCCCATGGCGCCCTCGCGCCGCTGATCTCCGACCGCATTCAACCGGCGGCGGGGGAGCCGGGACGGATCCTGCGCGGCCCCTACCGGCTGGTGGGCCAGGTGATGGAGAGCTATCTCCTCGCGGAGGGTCCGGCGGGCCTGGTGGTGGTGGACCAGCACGCCGCCCACGAGCGCATCGTCTACAACCGCCTCGCCAACACCGGTCGGGTGCGCCAGCTGCAGCCCCTGCTGGTGCCGATCCTGCTGCACCTGACCCCGGTGCAGTCGGCCTGCCTGGAGGAGAGCCGGGCGGACCTCGCGGCCGCCGGGCTCGAGGTGGAGGAGTTTGGAGCGAACGTCGCGCGGCTGGTCGCCTACGACCCGGTGCTGCCGTCGAGCCGCCTCGACCGCCTGGCGCTGGAGGTGCTCGACTCGCTGGTCAGCGAGGGTCGTGAGCTCGACCTCCATCGCCGTCTCGAGCGGGCCCTCTACACCGTGGCCTGCCATTCGGCGGTCCGCTTTGGGCAGCGACTGTCGCGAGAGGAGATGGAGAGCCTGCTGCGCGACCTCGAGGTCGCTGACCCCGGGATCACGTGCCCCCATGGGCGCCCGACGGTGCTGGAGATCCCCGAGTCGCGGCTGCGGCGCGAGTTCCGGCGCAGCCCCGCCTGAAGCCCCTCGCAATCCTCGGGCCGACCGCTGCCGGCAAGACGGCGGTGGCGGTGGCGGTGGCCGAGCATGTCGGTGGCGAAGTGATCTCATTCGATTCCCGACAGGTTTATCGGGGGATCGAGGTCAGCAGCAACGCCCCGACCCGCGAGGAGCGCGGTCCTGTCCCCGTGCACCTTGTCGGCGAGCTCGGCCCCCACGAGGAGATGACCGCGGCGCGCTACGTGGCGATGGCGCGCGCGGCTGGGGCGGGTATCCCCGCGGGCCGCCCCCACGTCCTCACCGCGGGTACTGGGATGTATCTCAAGGCATACCTGGATGACCTCGACCTCGGGGGCATGGGCGCGGTGCCGGGCCTGCGCGAGCAGCTCGAGAAGGAGGCGAAACGTGACCTCGCCGGCCTCGCGCGGCGGCTGCAGGACCTCTCACCGGATCTGGCGGCGCAGACCGACCTGCGCAACCCGGCTCGCGTCGTACGCCGGATGGAGCTCCTCTGGGCGGCCGCGCTGGCCCAGGATCAGGCTGACGCCGCTCCCACGATGGCCGCGCGCCGCGTCGAGGCGGTCAAGGTGGGGTTGAACGTGCCGGCCGACGTGCTGGAGACGCGGATCGCCAAGCGAATCGACCGGATGCTGGAAGCGGGCTGGCGCGACGAGGTCGAGGCGCTCCTGGCCGCGACGCCGCCCCCCGGCGAGCAGGTGATGAAGAGCATCGGGGTGGCGGAGATGGCGGCCCACCTGCGGGGGGAGATCAGCGAGGCCGAGGTGCGCGACACCGTCCAGCTGCGCACTCGCCAGTACGCCAAGCGCCAGCGGACGTGGTTCCGGGCCGACCCCGAGGTGCGCTGGCTGGACGCCGGAAATCAACCGCTCTCGGATATCGTTGAAGTCATCTTGGAGATGGTGAATTGACGATCGAGTTCCACAAGATCCACGGCGCCGCCAACGACTTCGTCGTGGTCGACGGCCGCCATGGCGGTCGCGACTGGTCGGCGCTGGCGGCCCGCGTCTGTGACCGGCGCCGCGGTGTCGGTGCCGACGGCCTGCTGGTGCTGGAACACGCCGCTGGCGGAGATGCCGACTTCCACATGCGCTACCACAATGCCGACGGCAGCGAAGCGGAGATGTGCGGCAACGGCATCCGCTGCCTGGCAAAGTTTGCGCTGGACATCGGCGCCACCAGCCTCGGGCAGCTCAACTGGGACACTGGCGCCGGCCCGATCCACACCGAGGTCCTCGAGCACACCGCAGCGCTGGCCAGGGTCAGGGTCAACATGGGGCCGCCGCGCCTGCGCCCGGAGCAGATCCCGGTCGACGTCGGCGGTGACGACGTGCGCGAGCAGGCGTTCAGCGTCGATGGCACCGAGCTCCTCCTGACCTGCGTGAGCATGGGCAACCCCCACGCCATCACCTATGTCGACAGCGTCAAGGACTTCACCCTCGAGCGCATCGGCCCCCTGGTCGAGCACCACCCGGCATTTCCCAACCGCACCAACTTCGAGATCGTCGAGGTCCTGGCCCCCGACCACCTGCGGATGCGCGTCTGGGAGCGCGGCGTGGGGGAGACGATGGCCTGCGGTACCGGCGCCTGTGCGGTCGCGGTGGCCAGCCGCCGGGTGCGTGGCACCGAGGAGACCGTCCGAATCGACCTTCCGGGGGGCCAGCTGGAGGTCAGCTGGACGGAGGGAGCGGACGTGATGATGACCGGGCCGGCCGAGACGGCCTTCGTGGGGACGGTCAGCGGGTGACCCTGGCGGGAGAGACCCTGGCAGCGCGGCGGATGTCGCGGATCCCGCCGTACCTCTTCGCGGAGATCGACCGCAGGGTGGCGGCGAAGCGTGCCTCCGGCGTCGATGTCATCGCCCTCGACATCGGCGACCCCGACACCCCCACGCCCGCGCACGTCCTGGCGGCGGCGACCGAGGCGCTGCGCCACGGCGAGAACCATCGCTACGCCTCCTACTTCGGCATGCCCGCCCTCCGCGAGGCGATTGCCGGCTGGTACCAGCGCCGCTTCGAGGTCGACCTCGACCCGGCCTCAGAGGTGCTGCCGACGCTGGGATCGAAGGACGGCATCTCGCACCTCCCCTTCGCGCTGGTCAACCCCGGCGACGTCGTCCTGATGCCCAGCCCCGGCTACCCCGTCTACCTCACCGGCACGGTGATGGCCGACGGTGAGCCCTACATCCTCCCGCTGAGCGCCGCCCATAACTGGCTGCCGGACCTTGACGCAGTGCCGGGGGACGTCGCGGCCCGGGCGCGCATCCTCTGGCTCAATTACCCCAACAACCCCACGGCGGCCACGGCACCCCCAGAGTTCTTCGAGAAGGCGCTGAGGTTCTGCCGTGACCATGCGATCGTGCTATGCCACGATTTTCCCTACTCCGAGGTCACCTTCCGCGGCTACCGGGCGCCCAGCATCCTCCAGTTCCCGGGGGCCAAGGAGGTTGCCGTCGAGTTCCACTCCCTGTCCAAGACCTTCAACATGACGGGCTGGCGAGTCGGCATGGCGGTGGGCAACCCGGAGGTCCTGAGGCTCCTGGGCCAGGTCAAGACCAATATTGACTCGGGCATCTTCCCGGTCGTCCAGCACGCAGCGATCGCGGCGCTGAATGGCCCGGACCTCGGTCACCTCAACGGCATCTACGAGGGCCGCCAGGCGCGTACCCTCCAGGTCCTGCGGGAGATCGGCTGGCCCGACGCCACCGCGCCCGACGCGACCTTCTACCTCTGGCTGCCGGTGCCCGCAGGGTACTCGTCGGTCTCCTTCGCAACCCGGGTGCTCGACGAGGCGGGCGTCAATGTCACGCCGGGCAACGGCTTCGGGGAGCCGGGCGAGGGCTACTTCCGGGTCTCCCTCACCGTCACCGACGATCGCCTCGACGAGGCCCTGGAACGGCTGCGCAAGCTTCGCTTCTGACCGCGGCCGCGCCGTCGCGGCCCACGGCCCGCTAGATGCCCCGGCTGGACGAGTTCGTCTTCGCGCCGGACCAGGAGGCGGAGCGCGTCTACCTGCTGGGGCTGGGGCTCCCGGGCGTCTCCGGGGAGGAGCTCGAGGAGCAGATGGAGGAGCTCGCCGAACTCGCCCGCACCGCCGGCGCCGAGGTCGTGGGCTCAGACGTCCAGCATCTGCGGGCCCCTAACCCATTGACCTGCTACGGCAAGGGCAAGGTCGAGGAGTTGAAGGCCCTAAAGGGGGACCTTGGCTTCACCACCCTGGTCAGCAATGACGAGCTCTTTCCCCGTCAGCAGCGTCACCTGGAGGACGCGCTCGACATGAAGGTCCTCGACCGCACCGAGGTGATCCTCGACATCTTCGCCCGCCACGCGCGTACCCACGAGGGGCGCCTGCAGGTCGAGGCCGCGCAGCTCCGCCACCTCCTGCCGCGCCTCACCGGGGGCCGCAAGCTCTCACGGCTCGGCGGTGGCATCGGTACCCGCGGTCCCGGCGAGCAGAAACTGGAGGTCGACCGTCGCCGCATTCGGATGCGGATCAGCGAGCTCAAGCGCGACCTCGACAAGGTCGAGAAGTCACGCTCACTTCACCGCCAGGCCCGGCGGCGCGACGGCATCCCCGTCGTCGGCGTGGTCGGCTATACCAACGCCGGCAAGAGCACGCTGATGAATGCCATCACACGGGCGGGCGTGCTGGAGGCCGACCAGGTCTTCGCCACCCTTGACCCGACCACCCGCGCGGCCCGGCTGCCGGGCGGTATGCGGGTGCTCTTCACCGATACCGTCGGGTTCATCCAGAAGCTGCCCACTGACCTCGTCGAAGCCTTCAAGGGCACCCTTGAGGAGGTCACCGAGGCCACCGTGATCCTGCACGTCCTTGACATCCGCCACCCGGCGATGGCTGAACATTTCGGGGCCACCAACCAGGTCCTGGAGGAGCTCCGCGCAATCGACAAGCCGCTCCTGCTGGCGCTCAATAAGGCCGACCTTGTTGACCCCGCAACCGCGGCCATGATCAAGCGTCGCGGGGATTGGTCGCCGTACCAGGAGGTGGTGTTGATTTCGGTACGGACGGGGGAGGGGATGGATGCCCTGCTGGCGGCCGTTGAACGCCTGACCCAGGAGGGCATGGTCAGGGTCGACCTCCTCCTCCCCTACGACCAGGCGGGCCTGGAGTCAGAACTCCGGGAGCGCGGCAGGGTCCTTCAGCTGGATTACGAGGACGCTGGGATCAGCATCACCGCCGAGGTGTCCGCGGGCATGGCCGGTCGCTACGCGCGCTTCCGGCGCCCCCCGCAGGTGACACCGGCGCGGCGAAAAGCTCGGACTACAGGCCGCGCGGACTGATGCGCAGGACCCCGACCACCAGGCCCTCGATCGTGAGCTCGCTGGCCCTGATCGGGCTGTAGGCCGGGTTCTCGGCCTCGAGCCGGAAGCCGCCACCGTCGCGGAAGAAGCGTTTGACGGTCGCCTCCGACTCGCCCGTCTCGGCGTGCTCGATGCGCGCCACCACGACCTGCCCGTCGCGAGCCTCCCGCGACGGCTTGACCGCGACCAGGTCGCCGTCCATGATGCCGGCGTTGATCATGCTGTCGCCGCGCACGCGCAGGAGGTAGCTGTCACCCCCGAAGATCTCGCCGGACAGTTCCAGGCGATCCTCGATGTTCTGCTCGGCGAGCACCGGCGAACCCGCTGCCACGCTACCGACGATCGGCATAAAGACGGTGCGTCCGGTGGGGTGGGAGCCCCGCTCACCGTCGCGTTCCACCATCTCGATCGCGCGCGACTTGGCGGCATCCCGCTTGATGTAGCCCTTGCGCTCGAGGGTGTTCAGGTGGTTCTGGACGGTCGAACTGGAGCTCAGGCCGATGGCCAGGCCGATCTCGCGCACGGTTGGGGGGTAGGCCTTCTCGCGGAGCATCTTGCGCAGGTAATCCAGGATTTCGCGCTGGCGCTGGGTCAAAACCTCGGGCAAGGTGATTCCTCCTCTCAGGCCGATGGCGGCGGTCCCTAAGGTAGCACAAATGTTTGCCCCGTGGCAAACACCTGTTCGCGGCATTGCGTCCGGTCCTCGATCCTGAGTAGGGTTAGCTAGAATTAGGCTCGAACTTGAAACCGCCCGCCACGTCGGGCTCAAAGGAGAGACGCCGCCGATGACCTACGTGATCGCTGAGCCCTGCATCGGAACCAAGGACAAGTCGTGCGTCGATGTCTGCCCGGTGGACTGCATTCACGGTGCGGATGAAGATCCCCAGCTGTACATCAACCCCGAGGAGTGCATCGACTGCGGAGCCTGCGAGCCGGCCTGCCCGGTGACCGCGATCTTTGTCGACTATGACGTTCCCGAGCAGTGGACGGCGTACACCGCGCTCAACGCCGACTACTTCAAGACCGGCCGCACCGTCCTCTAACCACCGGATCTATCCCGCCGAACCGCCAGGCTCCGGTGGACCTCGCCGGCCCGGGCTGTTTTGCTGTCTGAAGCAAGGAGGCTCTGTTGGCCGAAGCGAGTCCAACCCGCATAGAGCGCGATTCGATGGGTGAGCTGCCCGTGCCCGCCAGCGCCTACTACGGGGCCCAGACGCAGCGGGCGGTGCTTAACTTCCCGATCAGCGGGATCCCGATGCCGGTCCGCCTGATCCGCGCCCATGCCCAGCTGAAGGCGGCCGCCGCGGGGGTCAACGTCGAGCTCGGGTTGCTCGATCGCAAGATCGCGGACGCCATCGTCAAGGCCGCCGGCGAGATCGCCGAGGGGAAGTTCGACGACCAGTTCCCGATCGACGTCTACCAGACGGGCTCCGGGACCTCGACCAACATGAACCTCAACGAGGTTATCGCCAACCGGGCCACCGAGATCCTTAGCGGTGACCGGGGCAGCAAGCTGGTCCATCCCAACGACCACGTCAACCTGGGCCAGTCCAGCAACGACACCATCCCGACCTCGATCCACGTCGCGGCGCTGGTGGCGATCGAGAAGGACCTGGTCCCCGCGCTCAAGCACCTCGAGGCGGCGCTCAGGGTCAAGGCCGAGCAGTTCCACGACGTGATCAAGACCGGGCGCACCCACCTCCAGGACGCCACGCCGATCCGGTTGGGGCAGGAATTCCTGGGCTGGGCCGGACAGGTCGAGCGCGGGGTCGACCGGATGCGCGTGGCCCAGGCCGAGCTGGGCGAGGTGGCCCTGGGTGGCACCGCGGTCGGTACCGGCGTCAACACCCACCAGGACTTCGCGGCCCGGGTTTGCGCGCGGCTCTCGCACACCCTTGGGGTCGACATCCGCGAGACCAGCAACCATTTCCAGGCCCAGGCCAGCCTGGACAACGTGGTGAACTCTTCGGCGGCGTTGCGAACCGTCGCGGTGAGCCTCTACAAGATCGCCAACGACATCCGCTGGCTGGGCTCCGGCCCCCGCGCCGGGATCGGCGAGCTGGCGCTGCCCGCGGTGCAACCCGGCAGCTCGATCATGCCCGGCAAGGTGAACCCGGTTATCTGCGAGTCGGTCACCATGGTCTCGGCCCAGGTGATCGGCAACGACGCCGCGGTGGCCTTCGCCGGCGCGGCCGGGTCGATCTTCGAACTCAACCTGATGATGCCGGTGGCGGCCTACAACCTGCTCGGCTCCATCGATCTGCTGGCCGCCGCCTCGCGTAACCTCGCCGACCAGTGCGTCGCCGGGATAGAGGAGACGGGGCACGGTCCGGAGATGGTGGAGCGGGGCCTGATGCTGGCCACCGCGCTGGCCCCCGCGATCGGCTACGACGCTGCCGCGAACCTGGCCAAGACGGCCTTCAAGGAGGGCAAGACGATCCGCGAGGTGGCCCGTGAGAAGACTGACCTGACCGAGGAGCAGCTGACCGAGCTGCTGGACGCCGCGAAGATGACCGAGCCCGGCGGGAGTGGCCCAGGCGCCTGATCCCGGTTGTCCACATTGACACGAACGCGTGTTCGTGGTTAGATAGCGAACATGAGTTCGTATGCCGCTGTTGACGCCAACCAGTCCTTCCGCCGTGCCAGGTATTACGCGCCGCGGGTGCCGCGCCGCAAGGCGGCCCGCATCAGGGTCGGCCGCGTGCTGCTGATCCTGGCCATCCTCTGGGTGGTGTTCATGAAGGCGGCGTACGGCGGCGCCCGGACCGGGACCGAGCAGGTGACCGTGCAGCCTGGGCAGTCCGTCTGGGGCATCGCCGCCGACCGCTACCCGAATGGCGACATCCGCGGGATGGTGGCGCAGATCGTCCTGATCAACCACCTTGGAGACGCGCCGGTGTACGCGGGCGAGAAGATCCGGGTTCCCGCCCGCTAGGCCGCCGGGGACACCCGGTCCGGGCGCCGCCGGAGGGCACGGTTTGGCTTTCCACGCAGGTTTCTGCTAGAAAGAGCGTTACACCGACTATAAGCAGTCGTTAAAATGTCGTGTACGGGATTGTGCGCGGCGAGCTTTCTTAGTAGCGGGTGATTTGATGGGCTCGAACCTGGTGCGCGAACGCGTGGCCGTTGCATTCATTACTCTCTCGATCGCCGCGTCCGGCCTGTTCGCGGTGGTGGTTGCCCAGGAGTACAACAAGCCTGGGACCGGGCAGGTGGTTGCCGGCGGCGCCGGCGCTGACGTGACTGCGTCCGACCAGCCGTCCGCGAACGCCGCGGGCGGCCCCAGCAACTCGAACGGTGGCGGCGGTGGCAGCACCACGACCACCCAGGGTGGCTCCTCAGGCGGCGGGGGCGGGGGCGGAGGCGGGACCGCCTCGGTTGCCACCACTCAGGCCAAGTCCGGGGTCACCGGCGACAGCATCACTGTCGGCGGCATCTTCGACGAAACCGGCCCGGTCGACTCGTCGGTCGAGCGCGACACCGTCAAGGCCTACTTCCAGAAGATCAACGACGCGGGCGGGATCAACGGCCGCCGCCTGGTGATGAAGCAGTGCGATTCGCAGTACGACAGCACCGCCACCCATCAGTGCTCGCAGCAGATGGTCAGCGCCAACGTGCTGGCGATCGTCGGCTGGACCGCCCCCAAGGGCGAGGACGACGAGGTTCACTACCTCGCCGGCCAGCAGGGGATCCCGATCGTCGGCGGCCTCGGCACCCCCGAGGAGTACAACTATCACCTCAGCTACCCGGTCTCGATCCCCTTCACCCGCTACGGCGCGGCGCTGGCCGACGAGATCGCCGCCAAGGGCTACAAGCACCCCGCGATCGTCTACATCAGCGATGTCGGGTGGGTGGCGCCGGTCCTCAAGGCGCTCGAGGACGCGCTCAAGGCCAAGGGCATCACGCCGACCCATGTTGAGGCGGCAGTGTCGACCGATGGGGACTACAGCGGCCACGTGGTGCAGATGGAGAACAACTGCGACTACTCGGGCAACTCGGCGTGCCCCTCCCAGAAGCCCGACTCGGTCATCGGCGCCCTGGACCCGTTCAGCTACGCTCGGCTGTTCCAGGCCATGGACCGTGCGCAATGGCACCCGCCGGTCTTCGGGGGCGGTCTCGACAAGTACACCTCGCAGAAGGACTACGGCGACCAGCTGGACAAGGCCCAGTCGGTGGTGCCCTTCCTGTCCCCATACGACAACACCAACAACCCCACCGTCGCCGACTACCTCAGCTCGGTGCAGAAGTA
>DAINSI010000027.1:0-1059 GCA_036741395.1 Candidatus Dormiibacterota bacterium | reverse complement strand
CCCCGCCGATGGACGCCGCTCTCCCTCTCGACGTCCGCATCCTTCCCGCCTCCCCCGTTTTCACCGACGAGACCGTCGCCTCCGACCTCCTCTCGGCCGAGGACTTCTCCCCTTCGCCCACGCTTCCCCCCGTCGCCGACTCCCTCAGCTCGGTGCAGAAGTACTACCCGAGCCAGTACCAGGCGCTGGATATCTACACTCAGCACTCCTGGACCGCGGCGATGGTCTTCGTGGAGGCGGTCAAACGCGCCGGTACCAACCTGACGCGCGCCAGCCTGGTGCAGGCGCTGGATTCGATCCACAACTTCCCGACGGGTTGGTCGTCCCCGATCTCCTATGGGACCGGCAACCACGACCCCAACCACTGCGTCCGGCAGATGCAGCATGACCCGCAGCCATTCCCCAATGGCACGTGGCACACGGTCTCCGACTGGAAGTGCTACTAAGCCGCCGGGCCGGGTAGCCGGTAGATAGGCAGTGCTGCTCCTCGAGTCGACCATCATCGCCGGGATCGTGATCGGCTTCGGGTTCGCCCTGGCCGCGCTCGGCATCACCCTGATCTACCGCGTCACCGGGGTGGTCAACTTCGCCCATGGGGCGATGGGCATGTTCTCGACCTTCGTGGGCTGGTGGTTCATGAAGTACATCCACCCGCTCACCCCGGCCGGGGTCGACCCGTTCACCGACATCCGCTCAATCCTCATCGGGGTCGCTGTGGCCCTGGTCTTCTCGCTGTTCCTCGGGCTGGCGCTGGAGAATCTGGTCTTCCGCTGGCTGCGCGGCCGGCCCCAGCTGGTCAAGGCGGTGATCACCGTCGGACTCCTTCTCGGCCTGCAGGCGGGGGCGGCGCTGCTGTTTGGCACCACCCAGTACCACGAGCCGATCAAGGTCTTTGATCCGGCCCGCTGCGGCGGCAACTGCTTCTCACTTCGGTTCGGCCAGCTGGCGGTTGGCTACGACCAGCTCCTGGTGATCGCGGTGGCCCTGCTGCTGGCCGGTTCGCTGGCGATGTTCCTGCGCTTCTCGCGCTTCGGCGTCGCGATGCGCGCGGTCTCCGAC
>DAINSI010000026.1:0-32595 GCA_036741395.1 Candidatus Dormiibacterota bacterium | reverse complement strand
CCACCAGACGCGATACGACCGCGTGGTTATCACCCCCAATCCACTTGGACTCTAGCTTACCCGCCCCTTCTCTAACCGAGGCTGCTGAGGACGTCCTCCAGGGGCTGTAGCCGGCCCAGATAGATCGGGTTGTCGCGCTGCGTGTACTCACGGACCTTGAGCCGGCGGAGGGCGTCCATGCAGTCGACCAGGTCCTTGAGCTGGTCGGCCTCCAGCGCGACGACGAACTCCGAATCGCCCAGGCCGAACGACCGCACGGTGTTCCCCGACACCGCGTGCTCACGGCCCGCGCGCCCGTGCTCGGCCATCATTGCTCGACGCTCCTCCTCTGGCAACAAATACCACGCTGGGCTCTTCACAAACGGATAGACGGACACATATTTCCGGGGGGGCACTCCGCGCAGAAATGCCGGCAGGTGTTCCGGGTTGTACTCCGACGGTCCCGCCAGGCCGAGCAACACCTCGCGCGGCTCGAGGTGCTGACCGAGGCCGGTGGCACGGATGTCGACGGCCAGGTTGTTTATCGCGTCGGCGCTGCTCGAGATGCACCACAGCATGAAGTCGGCGTCGGCGCGCAGGCCCGAGAGGCTGTACGCGCCGCGCAGCGTGACGCCGCCCGCGCCCGCCGGGTGGAGCAGGCGCGTCAATGCTGCGACCCCGGCGCGCCGGGTCTCGCGGTCAAGCAGCCGCCAGCTGGGCCGCAGCCGATAGACCCAGAAGCAACTGACGCGCTCGTCCGTCGCGCCGGGGGTCTGCGGGGTCGCCGTCATGGTCTTGGTCATGGCGCTATTAACTCCTCCATCGGTTGCGCGTCGCTGTGATTTGCATCACCTTTCCCGGTGCGCGCCAGCTCCGCTACCAGGCGCGCCAGAACGGTTGGCTTGAACGGCTTGCGCACCACTGCCGCGGCGCCCATGGCGATGGCGATATCCGGCGTGTGCTCGTCCCGCGACTCCGTCATCACGGCGACCGGCAGCACCGCCTGCAGCTCCAGCAACAGGGCCAGCGCGTCCTCACCGGGAAGGCTGGAGTCGAGCAGCACCATGTCCCAGTCGAGGCCCGCCTCCCGCGCCGCGGCCGCGGTCTCCACCAGGGTGACGTCGTGACCCTCGCGGTGCAGCTTGTAGCGGATGATCTCGGCGATATTGGGCTCGTCCTCGAGCACCAGGACGCGCGCCATTACGCTTCCGCCTCGCGCATGGCGAACTCCTGGAGCAGCGACAGCACGCCGTCCTCCTCGAGCTGGGCCCGCACCTCCTCCGCACCGATGCCGGTGTGGATGACCAGGGTGTCGTCCTCCACGGACGCCTGCCAGCCGCGTGCCTCGGTCTTACGCAGGATCAGGGCCAGGCCCAGGAGGCGGTGCCCCAGGCCCTCCGCCACGGCCTCCATGGAGGCGCTCAGCGGCGGGTTGGCAACGTCGGCCCCGTAGCTTTCGTAGAGGCGCTGGATGTGTCGCGGCACCCGGGCGCCGACGGTGCGGTCGAGCTCCGCGAAGGGGCGGCCATAGACCCGCAGGTGGATGTCGCCGCGCACCAGCGCGTCGGATGGGAGCTGCCGCGTGGGGTGATCCGTACCTTCAGTCACCGACTTCCCTACACTGGGTCCTTCTCTCGTGGAAATGCAGGCTCCTGACGGGGTGCTCGGATGGCTGACGCCGCCTCCACGGCTGCTTCGCGTCCGCAAGGGCGCGACCTTCCTGCAGGGCAGCCCGAGCGCCGAGTGGATGTTCCACCTGAGCGCCGGCCGAGTTCGTCTCAGCCGCTATACCCTCGGCGGCCGCAAGCTCCAGCTCGAGCTTCTCGAGCCGCCGTCGTGGTTCGTGGGCGCGCGGCTCGCGCGCGGGGTGGGCGAGGCGCTGGAGGATTCCGAGATCCACGTCCTGTCCCGCCAGCAGACCGGCGAGGTGATGCGCCAGCGGCCCGAGACCGGCCTGCACATGCTGGAGATGGTCGGGAATCGCCTGGTCGACAGCGAGGACCGGCTCGAGTACCTCGCCTACCACAGCGTCAGCTCGCGGATCGCGCTGGCCCTGCTGCGCCTGCGCCGTGACGAGGACGGCGTGATCGAGGGCATCACCCACCAGATCCTTGCCGACATCGTCGGCGCCCACCGCGAAACCGTGACCAAGCTTTTGGGCACGCTGCAGTCGGACGGCTACATCGAGGTGCGGCACCGGCGCATCAAGGTCGTCAACCCGGTGGGCCTGGCCGAGCTTCTCGAAGGCTGATCCCCAGCGCGCTGCCGCCGCGGTCACGGGCGCGTCGGTGGCGCCGAGGGCGCGGTGGTGGGCTGCTGGCCCTGGACTGACATCTGGCCGTAGATCAGGTCGGGCTGGCGTCCGTTCTCGCGGATCACCCCCATGGTGATGATCATCCCGGCGGTGAGCAGCGCCGAGGCCACCAGCAGCCGCTGCTCGCCCCGACCGGCATTGCCCCAGCGCACGCCGCGGAGGCCGCGCAGGTACCAGGTGACGGCGGCCACCGCGAGCAGGCTGTACGCCATCAGGGCGAGCACCTTCCACGGCAGCATCGCCCCCAACGGGTTGATCAGGCCGCCCTGCCAGAACGGACGGTCCAGCCCCGCCGCCCGGACCTCGGTATAGGTGAACGCGAGGTGATAGGGCATGGCGGCAAAGAGGGTGGTCGCGATCATCGCGATCGACATGAAGAGCAGGGCTCGGTGGCCAGGCGCCCGGTCGCTGCGCAGACGGCGGGCGAAATACAGCGTCGCGACCAGCAGCATGACACCCAGCAGCACCATCTGGAAGAGAAACAGGGTGCTCAGGTTGCCCAGCATCATCCGGTACCAGCTGCCGTAGGCGTGCAGCTGGATTTCCTTGGCGTACGAGTAGCCGACCAGCGGCTGCAGCAGCGTCAGTTCGATCCCGACCAGCATCCCGAAGCTTCCCGCCCAGTCGTAGAAGGTTTTCTTCTCCGGGTCATGGGTGCGCAGAAACTTCCATCCCGCGACTGCCGCGATCGCGAAACCGACGTACGCCAGGTTGGCGACGATGCGATGCACCTGCAGCGGGTAGAAGGTGGGGTTGAGGATGACCTGGAAGAGGTTGTCGGGTGGCAACGTCGGCGTCTCCATGTAGGAGGCAACCACGTTGATCATCAGCACCTGCAGGAAGTCGGCCAGCACCAATAGTCCGCCCAGCGACATGTGCAGCCATTTGTGCTCGCGCAACGGCTCCCAGGAGTAGTACCAGAGGTACGCGAAGACGATCTCGAAGAGGAAGGCGAACAGCTCGATCACCAGCGGCACGAACATCACCCGCACCAGCGTGGTCCAGAAATGGCCCCAAATGCCGGTGAGCAGGACGGTTATGAAAATAAATGCGAGGGAGGCGCTGAGCGCGAAATAGTAGACGAGGTATTTCGACATCTTGTGCGCCAGCCGGTCGTAGTCGTCGCGACGCCTCACGTAGCCGAGCCATTCGATAACCGGCGCCAGCTGACCGGCGCCGCTGACCAGGCCTGCGCTGAGGATGTGCGAGAGCGCGATGATGGCGATCGCCAGGCGCGCGCCGGCAACGCCGCCGACACCCGGCGCCTGCCCCTGGAAGAAGGGGTCGGCCCCGGCGACAACGGCCGTCAGCACCGTGCTCACAGGTTGAACAACCTCCCCGAGCCGAGCAGGGTCAGGGCGACCAGGAAGAAGGCGATGATCAGCCCGGGGACCACGATTGCCGGCCGCTCGAAGGGGTTGCGCTCGTGGCCGCGGTCGATGAAGGGCAGCGCCAGGAGCAGGATCACGCCGGCCATCGGCAGCACCAGGATCAGCACCGTGAGCTGCTTTGGCAGCAGCACCAGGAGTTGGTCCAGCGGCAGGAAGAACCACTCCGGCACCGGCGTGTAGGTGACCGCCGCGGGGTTGGCCTTCTCCTCCAGGGGCGCACCGATGGCCACCGCCAGCGCGAAGATGAGCAGCACCAGCACCGCCGAGACGATGCCGTCCTTGAAGGTCTGGTGGGGATAGAAGTCCTCGGTTTCCAGGGGCACCGACCAGAGCTCGTCGGTGGGCGCCGCGGGATAGGGGGGATCGGCCTCGAGGCGGTCCGGGGGCGGCGGGATGGCAAGGCCCTCCTTGGTGCGGAAGGCGCCGCGGTAGTTGACGTATGAACCGAACTCGCCGTGCTTGCGGAGCAGGGCCAGGTGGGCACCGATCAGAGGGAAGAGGATCGATGGCAGCAGCCAGACGTGGATGCCGAAGGTGCGCGTGAGGGTGATCGGTCCCACGGCCTCACCGCCGCGCCAGAGGGTGCGGATGAAGGGCCCGATCACGGGCGTGTAGGCCGGGATGTTGGTGACCACCACGGCGGTCCAGTAGGAGGCCTGGTCCCACGGCAGGAAGCCGCCGGTGATGGCCATGCCCAGGACGAGGACCAGGAGCAGGACGCCGGTGATCCAGTTCAGCTCACGGGGCCGCTTGTACGAGGCCGATAGGAAGGTGCGCACCAGGTGCAGCCCGATGACGAACATCAGGATGTAGGCGCCCCAAAGGTGGGTGCCGCGAACCCAGGACCCGAAGATGTCGGTCTGCTTGAGGAAGTTCAGGCTCTGCCACGCCTCCTGGACCGATGGGACGTACTGGAACATCAGGAAGATCCCCGTGACCAGCTGCAGGATGATCAGCACCAACGTCGCGCTCCCGAGCGTGTAGAACCAGCTGCCCCGCACCGGCACCGCCTCATACAGGCCCGTGCGCAGGAGCCTGCGAATCCCGGTGCGCTCGTCGAACCATTGGTAGGCGCGCGTCAGCCGCCGAGGTCGCCGCGGGCGCTTGATGCCGGGGCTCAAAGCTCTTCATCCAACGCGTTCTTGACGTAGAGCACGCCGTCCCGGTCGATGCGGTGGGTGTACTGTGCCAGGGGCTTCGGGGGGGGGCCGCCCACGTTCTGGCCGTGCAGGTCGTACAGCCCACCGTGGCAGGGGCAGAGAAACTGGTTGATGTCCTTCTGGAACCGCACCGGGCACTGCATGTGCGTGCAGGTGTTGGAGAAGACCTTGAAGTTCTCCCCATGGCGGACGACATAGATGGTGTGGTCCTCGTCGGGAACCGGCCAGGCGTTCTGCGGGAACTGCACCACGAAGCGCACCGGCTGGCCGTCGGGGAGATCGAGGATGTAGCCGACGCGCTTCTCCACCGGGGTATCGCGGCGCGCGAAAAGCGGCGAGAGGATGTACCCGATGATCGGAATGCCCAGCGTCAGCGAGACCAGGGCGCCACTGATGGTGGTGCCCCAGACCGCGAAGCGGCGCCGGCTCATCTGCTTTTTGCTCTCAGGCATGGTGGCTCAGGACATAGACCAGGGCCGCGCTGGTGGCGGCGATGAAGGTGAACATCAGCCCCAGGGCCCCGGCGATCAGGCTGGCGAGCAGCCTGTGCCCGGGCCTGCGCAAGAAGCGTCGCAGCGTCACCGCGCCAACGGCCAGCAGGAAGAGGGTGAAACCCACCAGGACCCCGCCCACCAGCGCGATGTAGAAGACCGTTTGGAGCTGCCCCATCTCGCTGGTGGCGAACACCTCGGCGGACGCGATCGCGGTCATGGGTAATGCCCCTTGTTCGGCGAGTAGAGGCCGTAAGAGTCCGACTCGGTCTGCTTCCCATAAACCGTGAACTCGCCACGCGCGGTGGTGCGGATGATCCCCATCAGCAGGAAGATGGTCAGGGCGCTCAAGGCGACCACGGCCATGGTCGCCCGCGGTGCCCGCTCCAGCTCGCGCTCGCGCGGGACCTGGCGGTCACGGCGCCAGGCCAGGAAATGCGCCAGGCTGACGAGGATCGACGCGGTGAGGACAAGGTAGCGGACGCCGTGGAAGCCATGCGGGTACAGCGGCGCCGGCGCCACCGCGACCACTGACAGCGCAATCACCGCCCAGGTCATCAGGCGCCCCGACGGGGATGGGCGGGTCTGCTGGAAGTAAACGTTGGAGCCCACCAGAAGGATGGCCAGGAGCAGGCCCTGGACCAGCCAGAGCCAGGCCACCGGCCCGCTCACCGAGTAGGTGAAGGCGCCGGGCGACGCGTGCTTGATGGCCTCGGCGAAGAAGAACCCGATCACCGCCTGCACCAGCAGGGTGAGAAAGCCGACCACCATGCTCACGCGCGTCGCCCACGCGTGGTACGCGCGATCCATCTCCCCACGCGACGCCGATGCGCGCACCGCGCTGATCCCGGCGATGAAGAAGGACGCCCAGGAGATATTGCCGACGAAACGGTGCAGCAGCTCGGGAAAGTAGGACGCGTTGAAGAATGCGCCCAGCCCGGTGCCCGGCGTCAGCAGGTAGCTGTCGATGCCCACGATCATCACCAGGAAGATGTGTTCAAAGCCCGCGGCGTAGTACCCCAGTGAGAGGTGCAACCGCGGGTGCCGGGTGCTCAGGCGGTCCCACTGGAGCACGTACAGGTAGAGCGCGGCAATCGCGGGGATCCACACCAAAAAGGCGACCAGGGCCGGCCAGAAGAACATCTCGATGAGGGGGATGAAGAAGCGCGGGTAGAGGCCGGTGAGCAGGATCACCGCGAACCCCGCGAAGGTCGCCCCCAGGCTGAAGATGCGGATGTTGACCTCGCCGAGGTTGCGGGCGTAACGCTCAAGGCGGGGGTCGCCACGACGGCGGCCCAACAGCTGGTAGGTGGGGGACAGGAAGATCGTGCCCATCGTGAAGGAGCCGAAGACGATGTGGATCAGGAAGAAGATCCCGATCGCCCAGCGGTTGCCGATCAGGGGTACGTGGATGTCCGGCAGCGACTGCAGCTGCTGGTACCCGGAGGCGAGCAGGTGGCCGCTCACGTGGTCACGCGGTCAGCACTCGGCGCCCGGCGAGAAACGCGGCCAGGAGCGATGCCGCGATCGTCGCCATGCCCCCGGCGGCGACGACGGGGATCGACAGGTGAGGCGCCCCCTGCAGCGCGCCCAGCAGGCCCTCGTGGAGATAGGTCATCGGCAGAACCGTCGACAGCGCGCGCGGTAGCGGGCTGGTCAGCGGCGTGAATACCCCGGAGAGAAAGAACGCCGGCAACAGCGGTAGCAGGACGTACAGCATCACCTCGCCGGGCGCGGTGGTGAACGTGCTGGCGATGGCGCCGACCACGTTGGCGAAGAGCACCGTGCCCACCGCCGCCAGCAGCAGCGCGGGCCACCACGCCGCCGCCCCGGGATGGCGCGCCGCGAGCAACAGCAGGATCAACGACAGCTGGGTCAGGTCGATGGCCGCGGCGGCGGCCACCCGTTCGAGGATCACCGCGCCGTGGCGGCGGGGCAGGAGGCGGTAGCGCAACTGCAGCCCGGTGGCGCGTTCACGGCTGAGGACCGCCGCCGTGCCCAGGGCGCCGATGATTGTGATCAGCATGGTCAGCGCCATGGCGGCGTAGAACGGCGGCGCCGCACTGGTCAAGAGCGGCACGCCGACGATCAGCGGGAATGCCATCTTGATCAGCAGCGCTCGCCGCCGCTGACCGAATTCCAACAGCTCGCGCTGGGCGATCGACGCGGGCAGAACGCTCAAGCTCGGGCCCCCGACAGCGCGGTGCCGGTGGCCCGCCGGAAGAGGCGCGCCAGGGGGGCCCGCCCGACCTCCTCCTCGCTGACGACCCGGCCCTGGTGCATGAACAGCACGCGGTCGCAGACGCGCTCGGCCAGCGCCGCGTCGTTGGTCGACAACACCAGCGCAGCACCGCGCTCGGCCTCGGCCCGGAGCCTCGCTGCCAGGTCCGCGGCGCCCAGGTGGTCAAGCCCCAGCGTGGGCTCGTCCATCAGGATCAGGTCGGGCCGGTGCAGCAGCGCCTCGATGATCGAGAGGCGGCGGCGCATTCCCAGCGAGTACTCGCCGACCGGGAGATCACGTGAGTCGAGCAACCCGCACCATGCCAGCAGTTCCTCGAGCCGGGCTGTCGCCTCCGCGCGCTCCAGCCCGTACTGGCGGGCGAAGAAGTACGCGTTCTGCTCCCCGGTGAGCTCATCGAAGTGCAGCGGCGCGTCGCCCACCACCCCCAGGCGGCGCCGCAGTGCGGGGCCCGGCGCCGCCCGCTCGCCAAACCAGGACACCTCGCCGGACGTGAGGGGCTCAGCCGTGGCGAGGACGCTGAGAAGGGTGGTCTTGCCCGACCCGTTCACGCCCATCAGGCCCAGCACCTCCCCGGTGCTGACATCCAGGTCGACCTCGAAACACCCCCGCCGGCTGCGGTAGATGCGGCTCAGTGCCCGTGCCGACACCGGGGCCGTGGCTGAGGTCGCGAGGGCGGCCTGGGCCATGACTAAGCCCTGAAGCCGAACCGACCCTCATGGAAGTCGCCGGTGGCGATCCACTTCTCGATCACGCTATCGAGGACCGCGCCGGTGACCTGCTCCGAGCCCATCTCGCGGGCGTTGCCCTCGACCGCCTGGACCACCTGCCCCTTGACGAAGTCCGGGATGCGGGCGATGCGTTTCTCGGCCTCGTCGGACCAGGCCATGCTCGGCCCCTGGGCCTGGATGTCGTGGGAGACGTCACCCCACATGTCGTATTTCACGTCCATCTTCTCGGGGGTGATCTCGGTGCCCAGGCCCTGCTTGACCGCGGTCCACTCGACCCGCCAGCGGGTCAGCTCGCGGCAGAAGTCGGGGACGTTCTCGAGGCGAGCCTCGGCCTCGGGCGTCCAGGTGAAGGCATGCTCGTAGGTCTTGCCGGCGAGAGGATGACCGTAGCCCAGCTTGACGCCGAGCCTCTCCAGGAAGGCGGCGTTGAGCGCCTCGCCCGTGCGCGCGGCGCGCGACTCGGCGGCGTGCTCCGCCATCTCGCGGGCGCGGGCGGGGTCGAATTTCTGGGCTGCCTGGACCTCGACCTCGTTGAGACGACGGACACCGTCCTCGGTCCACCCCGGCGCGGGGTGCTCGACCTCGGGAGCCATCGGCACGGCGCCGTGGCCCGGGATCATGTGCGCCAGCTTCTCAGCGTCGGGACCGTAGGCGCGCATCATCTGGCTCATCAGGTCGCGGGCGTCGGCGAGTCCCCCCTCGCAGACGTCAAGCGTCACCCGCTCGGCGCCGATGCGGCGGGAGTATTCGTCGACCTTGGTGCGCGCCATCGTGCGCATGAAGCCCGCGGGCACGCGGTCCAGCCGCGTGGTGGCCTCGTCCGTCCACGTGGGGCCGCTCTCCCCGCGGCTGCGGGGGGTGGCAACCCAACCGACCGCTCCGGCGGTCGCAAGACCCCCGGTTGCCGCAGCTCCGACGGTCGCCAGGCCGGCCTCGCTGGGCGCGTGGCCGTCCCCGACGATCTCGGCGACCGGCGCCCAGGCCTCGCCCACCTTGGCGGCGGCGAACTCCTGGGTGATGACCCCCAGGCGCTGCATCCGGGCCATCTTTTCGATCACCGCCTTGACGCGGCGGCGCTCATAGCCCTTGGGCACGACCTCCAGTGACTTCTTGCCGTCGGCGGTCCACTGCACGGTGAAGCCGTCGAAGGCCGCCTCCTCGCTGATCCCGCCCTCGCGGTCGGCGGCACGGCGGACGTCGTCCTTCTCCACCAGCAGGAGCTCGGTACCGCCGCAGACGGGGCACATCTCGGGCTTGCGGTCGCGGGCCGGCCGCCCACAGCGCTGGCAGACCCAGGCGTCCCGGGCCGCCGCCTCGGACATCGACGCAGGGCGCGGGTTGGGCTTGACGCCCATCGAGGCCGCCGCGCGCTCGGGCATGATGTCCGCAACCGCCTCGTCGATCACCGACGAGCTGATCACCGAGTTGCCACGCTCCATGGCGTATCGACAGATGGCGCTGCGCACCACGCCGCGCACGTGCGCGGGGACCTCCTCCAGGCGCGACTCCGCCTCCTCGGTCCAGACCACGCTGGCCTCGGCCTGCACATCAACCGGCGGGACATAGGTCTGACTTCCCAGGAGCACGCTGCAGGGCGCCATCCGCAGCAGGTTCTCGCTGTTGCTGCCGATGTCCATGTCCTCGTGCGAGTGCACGCCGATGCGACCCGCCAGCAGCAGCCACGGCGGCTCGTCGCGCAGGAACTGCAGCACCTTCTTGAAGGCCTTGCCGTCGAGCAGGGTGGTCTTGAGCTCGAAGCCCTCCTCCTGGGCCACGCTGCGGGCGACCTTGAGGTGAGACTCGTAAATGCGCGCCAGGCCGCTGTCGATGATCTCCTCGTGGAGCTGCTCCTGCTCCTTGAAGCGGAAGACCTTGCTGGCCTCCGCCGACAGCACATCAACAATGCCGTTGAACATCGAGTAGTGGAGGTAGGGGTCGTACACCGCCAGCGCCTCGACCTGCTTGCCGAAGACCCGCGACAGCGCGATCGCCGTCTTGACCGCCGCGAATGACTGGGGGCTGCCATCGACCGCGACCACGATCCGATCGCTCGCCCGGTCCGACAGGGGGTGGACGTCGCGTACCACCAGGGCATCGGTGCGGGTGCGCCGGATGACGCGCTCGACCACGCTGCCAACCTGGCTGTCGCGCACGGCCCCCATCCCCAGCGCCCCCATCACCACCAGGTCGTAGCTGGAGTCCTGGACGTCCTTGGCCAGGCACTCCCAGTTCTTGCCGTCAAACGTCTTGTAGTCCACCTCCACCCCGGCCGCGTCTGCCGACTGCTTGAGCACGTCGAGGTAGGAGTCGGAGATCAGCTGGAGCCCACGCGTGATCAGCGAGTCGTGGATCTTGCGCTGGCGTTCCAATTCCTGCTCGTCCTGGTATTCCTCGGGGAGCGTGTACTCCATCTGCTTGAAGCGCACGTCGTGCATCCGCGCGGCGTACACATGGCAGCCGGTCAGCTTCGCGCCGCTGGACTTTGCCAGCGCCACCGCCACCTCGATGGCGGCGTTGGAGTGTTCAGAGTTGTCGATCGGGACGTAGATCTCGCGGAACATCGGCGCCTCCTGTTCTGGCCTGCCGGGCGAGGCCGTGGCGCCAAGCTAGGCGAGCGGCGGGTCCCGGTCTGTGATGGCGGTCACATGCATCAGGCGGCGGTGGCCAGCCGGAAGCAGAAGCCCAGCAGGAGAACGCCGGCGGCCACGTGGTAAAGGCCGCCACGGCGGGGATTGCGCGCCGCCATCTGCGCCGCCAGGGGCACCGCCACCACGGCCAGCGCGCCATACATCAGGTGCAGCGCGCTGTGGGGGCGCCGGCCGCCGATGTAGAGCGCCACGCCGACCCCTGCGGCCAGCAGGGCGGCGAGGATCGCCACCCGGCGCACCAGCAGCACCAGGCGGATGCTGTAGGCGGTCCGCCTGAGTGCCGCCCAGCCCGCGGCGGCGACCAGCGCGATCGCTGCGGCGGCGGTGATCGCGGCGAGGCTGGCGTGGAGGGCGCGGATGCTCACGGCCAGAGCGTAAGCCGAATTCGGCCACTTACTTGCCATAGGCTACTAACTAGGAGTAGATTACAGAAAGTAAGCACCAACAGGGTTCGCACTGCGGCCCAGGGAGAAGGCAAATGCCAGAGACACTCAAGATCGACGCGGCCCACTCGGCCATTGGCTTCAGTGCCAAGCACCTCGTGGTCACCACGGTGCGAGGCCAGTTCCAGGACTTTGACGCCACCATCGAGATCGAGGGCGAGGATCACACCACTCTCAAGACCGATGTCGTGATCAAGACCGCCAGCATCAGCACCAACGACCAGCGTCGCGACGGCCACCTGCGTTCCGCCGATTTCTTCGATTCCGAGAAATACCCGGAGATGCGGTTCGTCAGCACGGGCGTCCAGAAGAAAGGGGACGATCGGTACCTCCTCAAGGGTGACCTGACCATCAAGGACGTCACCAGGACGGTCGAGCTCGAGGCCATCGTCGAGGGCAAGTTCAACGATCCCTACGGCAATCAGCGGACCGGGGTGTCCCTTCGTGGCGAGATTGATCGCGAGCAGTGGGGACTGACCTGGAATCAGGCCCTCGAGGCCGGCGCGGTCCTGGTCGGCAAGAAGATCAAGCTCGAGATCGACGTCGCGGTCCTGCGGCCGCTCCCGGCCCTTGCCGGCGCGGCTGCCTGAAAGACAGGCCCTCAACGACGCTCATGAGTGCTAGGCTCGGCCTCAAGGTGGTCACCCGAAACGGTGCCGTCGAGGCCGGGCCGGCGCCCCACCTCACGGCCTTTTGCCCCCGATACCACCAGGCGGTGGAGCTCATCGGCAAACGATGGACCGGCGCCATCCTGCGGCTGCTGTTCACCGGCCCGCATCGCTTCAACGAGATCCTCGCCGGCGTGCCCGGGCTCTCCGACCGCCTCCTCAGCGAGCGGCTGCGCGAGCTCGAAGCTGCCACCCTGGTGGTGCGTCACGTATTCCCCGGTCCCCCGATCCGCTCCGAGTACGAGTTGACGACGCGCGGCGGGGAGCTGGAACCCGTGGTCCGCGAGATCTCGGCCTGGGCTGAGAGATGGATCGAGCTGCCTCCCCAGGTGGCGGAGGCCTCCGGGGTCTGATCTTCCCGCAGGGCGCGGGTTTCGGGCACCCTGCGACCGGGGTACAAACGCACTGACCATGGCCACTGCGTTCAAGGACTACTACGCCACCCTGGGGATCCAGAAGGGCGCCTCGCCGAAGGAGATCAAGACGGCCTTCCGCAAGCTGGCGCGCAAGCATCACCCTGACCTCAATCCCAAGGACGCGGCGGCGGAGGCCCGCTTCAAGGAGGTCAACGAGGCCAACGAGGTCCTCGGCGATCCCGCCAAGCGCAAGAAGTACGACGAGCTCGGGCCGCAGTGGGCGCAGCACGAGGCCTGGGAGCGGGCCGGCCGCCCCGGGCAGGGACCATTCGGCGGCGGTGGTGGCGCCCCGCAGTACCGGTCGATGTCCCCCGAGGACATGGAGGAGATGTTCGGTGACGCGGCGCCGTTCTCCGACTTCTTCCAGTCGATGTTCGGCGGCGGCGGGGCTGCCGGCGGCAGCCGCTTCCCGCGCCCCCCAGCGCGACGCGGCCACGACGTCGAGGGTCAGGTCGAGATCACCCTCGAGGAGGCGGCGGCGGGAACAGTCCGCACCGTCCAGACCGCGGGCGCATCGGGACCGCACCGCGTCGAGATCAAGATCCCCGCCGGCATCAGGGACGGGGGCAGGGTTCGCGCGGCCGGCCAGGGCACGGCGGGATCTGGCGGCAGCTCATCCGGCGACCTCTATATCCGCGCCAGCGTTCTGCCTCACGCCGTCTTCACCCGGGCCGGCGATGACCTCCGCATGAAGGTGCCCGTTCCCCTCGAGGTGGCCCTGCTCGGCGGTGACGTCGAGGTGCCCACGATCACTGGCAAACGGATCAGCCTGCACATCCCGCCGGAGACCCAGAACGGCAAGGTGTTGCGCCTCCGAGGGGTTGGCATGCCCCGCCTCAAGGGCGACGACCGGGGTGACCTCCTGGCCGAGGTGGACGTTCGACTCCCGATCCCCCTGACGCCCGCTGCCCGGGAGCTGGCCGAAAGGTTGGGCACGGAGAAGGGTGGTGGCTGAGCGGCGCCAAAGCCTGCAGTCCGTGACCGGCCTGACCCGCCGCGAACTGGCGCTGCTGGACGAGGCGACGCTGGAGGTGCTCTCGACCGAAGATGTCACCGAGGAGACAATCTGGCGTGTCCGTCGCGTCCGCCGCCTGCGCCGCGACCTCGGGTTGCAGTACGAGGCGATCGAGGTCATCGTCCGCCTCCTCGACCGCATCGAAACGTTGGAGGGCGAGCAGTTCCCCAAGCGAGGATGACGAAGGAGTAATCTGGGGGTCCGCTTCATGAGGAGGACATCGCCATGCTCGAAGGTGCCACTGCGCACGCCATCCTGCCCGCGCTCGACATCGACCGGGCCAAGTCTTTTTACAAGGACAAGGTGGGCGCCACCCCCCAGGAGGACAGTCCCAGCGGAACCTTCTTCAGTATTGGCGAGACCTCGTTCAGCATCTACCCAACGCCCAATCCCACCCGCGGGGGGCACACCCAGATGGGCATCCGGGTCGACGACGTGGGAAGCGCCGTCAAGGAACTACGCGACCGGGGCGTGACCTTCGAGGAGTACGACATGCCGGGGCTCAAGACCGTCGACGGGGTCGCCGACCTGGGCGACGTCGGTAAGGGCGCCTGGTTCAAGGACTCCGAGGACAACATCATCGGCGTGGTGCAGTTCAACCTCTGACCCCCGGAGCTTTCCTAGGTCAGCTGGCGGCTTCCTTCTCGGCCCGCTCCCAGTCGCGGACGGGGTGGTCCTGCTGGTGGATGCTCTCGTACTCGGCGACCGCGGCGTTGATGATCTCCCAGGCGTGGGTGCGCTTGCTCTCGATGTAGGCACCGTCGACGCCGGTGGCGCGGAGCCGCTTGGACAACGAGTCCACGGCGAAATTCCAGTTGTTGCGAGGGTCGATGCGCGCGCTCTGGGGCAGGTCGGCGGGGATTTCGATGAGGCGCTGGGGGTTGACGTAGACCCGCAGGGTGGGCTTCAGCGTCGCGTCGACGACGGCCCGGATATCGCCCTCGTAGCCCTCGCCCACGGCGCGTCGCAGCGCCCAGATCCCGTAGTTGACGTGGCGCGACTCATCGCGGGTGACCGCGGTGAATCCCGACCGGAACGCCGGCAGGAGGTTGAGGTTGCGCAGCAGGCGCAGCACCAGGCGCTGGCCCACCAGCGCCAGGATCCCCTCGACCATGAGGTGGTACGTGGTGATCGCGCGGACCCACTTGGACATGTTCGAGGGGTCGAGGCGCACGGCATCGGTGCTTTCGGTGAGGGCGCCCGTCGGTCCGAAGATCTGGTCGTAGGCCTCGCTCGCGGTCCAGTGCCAGGCCCGGGTCATGACCGTCCCGAACTCGTCGCCCTCGTGCACCACCTCGCTGAAGAAGCGGGCGAAGAAGTAGGCGTGGCGCGCCTCGTCCACCACCTGGGTGGAGAGGAACCAGCGGTCGGTCTCGTGGGGGGCCCCGATGAGGATGGGGGAGAGGGTGTCCGTCACCGCCTGCTCGCCGACGAAGAAGCCGCTGAAGATCATCTCCAGCTGGTCCTGGAGGAACGGCCCCAGGGCCTTCCATTGCTGCAGGTCGGTGCTGAAATCCAGCTCGTGCGCCGCCCACTGCTGGCGCTCCCACCGCTGGTACAGGTCGAGAGGCCCGGGCAGCTCCTGCAGCAGGGTGTCGACATGCACGTAGACGTCGTCGATATCCAGGTCACCCAGTCCCTGCAATGGGGTGCGCTCGACGAGCTCGACGGTCTCCTGCTGTGTCATGTGCGTGGGCAGATGCTAACCCGCCGCGGTGGTGGGCGCTATGTTGAGGCGATGAATCCTCGAGCCGTCTGGGCCCTGGCGCGCTCCTGCCACCCCGAGCCGACGCTGGCGGTGACGGCGCTGGTCACGGTCCTCGCGCTGCGGTGGGGCCGCGGGCTGTCAACGCTGTGGGTGACGGCCGCGGTGCTGTGCGGCCAGCTGTCGGTGGGATGGGCCAACGACTACCTCGACCGCGACCTCGACGTGGGCCGCGCCGACAAGCCTCTGGCGGCGGGCGAGGTGACCGCGCCGGTGGTGCGCGGGGCGGCGGTGGCGGCGCTGGTCCTGGCGATCGCGCTCTCGCTGCTGTCCGGGATCGCGGCGACCGCGGTGCACGTCGTCGCCCTCGCGCTGGCCCACGGCTACAACCTGCGGCTCAAGCGCACCATCCTCAGCGTCCTCGCCTATGCGGTGGCCTTTGCCATGGCGCCGGCATTCGTCTCCCTGGGCGCGCAGCCGTCGCGGTGGCCGGCGCCATGGGTGACGGTGACGGCGGCGCTGCTGGGCGCGGGTGCCCACTTCACGCAGACCCTGGGCGACCACGACCGCGACCGCGAGAGCGGGATCCGGGGGTTGCCCCAGCGCATCGGCCGGCGGCCTTCGGTTCTCGCCGCGGGGGTCCTGCTCGGCGCGGCGGGCCTGGTGGCGACGCTGGGACCGGCGCACCCGGGGCCTGCTGCGCTGGCGCTGCTGGGGCTCAGCCTGGTGCTGGTCACGGGCACCGTGGGCGCCGGGTTGGCCGGCCGGTACCACGCCTCCTTCCGCCTCACCATCGGCGCGGCGGGCGTCGCCGTCCTGATCTTCCTCGTCGGAACCGGCGCCGGGGGAGGGGCCTGACCAAACGTCAGGGGCCGGCGCGCTCCAGGCGGGGCATCTCGAGGTCGGGCCAGTCGCCGGCGGACTCCAACCGTGCCGCGAGGTCGTCAACCCGCTGAACCAGCGCATGCAGGGCAACGCCGTCTTTGGCCGGGAGGTAGGGCCGCAGCAGGCCGGCACCGTCGCGCCACTTGGCGAGCGCACCCTCGCGGTTGCGGCGCTGGTAGTGGTAGCAGCCCGCCGCCACCTGCACCAGGCCCTTGAAGAAGTCGGCCTCGGCCGATCCTCGACGCGGCATCCAGGCGCCCTCCCAGGCCTCGTGGGCCTCCCAGAACTGACCGCGATTGAAGAGCTCGACCCCGCGGGCCACGCCGTCGCCGTCGGGCTCGGCCGCAGACGCCTCCTGCTGCAGTTTGTGGCGCCGGCGCAGGCCGCGCTCGGCCTCCTGGCGGATCTCGGTGATCGCCCGCTTGCGGCCGTCGGGGTGTTTGTTGACCGCCGACCCCGCCACCCGCGCCGCGTCCGCCACCTGGGGTGCCGTGGCCGGCGTGATGCCGCCGTCGACCTCAAGGTCGATGGGCAGGTCCGCGCCCTCGATCAGCTCGCGAGCGGCGCGCACCTTGGGCAGCATCGACGCGATGAACTTCTGGCCGCCGCGGCCGGGGTTGACGGTCATCACCAGCAGGTGGTCGACGAGGTCGAGCGCGTCAACCACCATGTCCAGCGGGGTGGCGGGATTGAGGGCCACGCCGGCCCGCACCCCGGCCTCGCGCATGTCCTGGAGCAGCAGGTGGAGGTGGCGGGTGGCCTCGGCGTGGACGATCACGACCTCGCAGCCGGCGTCGGCAAAGGCGCGCCAGTGTCGCTCCGGGTTATCGATCATGAGGTGGGCCTCGAAGGGCAGGCGGCTCCTCTCCCGCACCGCGGCGATGACGTCGGGTCCGTGGCTGATGCGGGGCACGAACGACCCGTCCATGACGTCCCACTGGACCCGGTCCGAGCCACCCGCCTCGAGGTCCGCGAGGGCCTCCGCGACGCGGCCCTGGTCGAGGTCCAGCATCGATGGCACCACCTGCAGGCTGCCGACTTCCATCGCGTCCTATCGTAAGGGCCTTCGGCGCTGGCAACGGGCGCCCGCGGCCCGCAGTACGATGCTCACAACATGTGGGCGGCGGGGAGCTACGCACACGCTCGACGGGCGCGACCGCGGGGCCGCTCGCTGGCGCTGTTGGTTGCCCTGATGAGCCTGATGGTGGTCATGGCGGCAACGCCGGCCAGGGGCGCGATCATCGGGCCCACCAACCCGTGCAGTGCCCAGAATGCGACACCGGGGCCGGGAAACCCGGGCGGCCTTTACCCCAATGACCCGGGCTACAGTCCCGCCGAGAACGGAGTCGCGGGCGCCACCTGGAACGACGAGCAGTGGTATCTCTACGGCTGCATGCCGCAGGGAGCCCCCCTGTCGACCAACCCCGAGAACGCATCCGGGATGAACGTCGACAAGGCGTGGGCCCAGTACAGCAAGGGCAGCGACCAGGTCGTGGTGGCGTACATGGAGGGGGGCGTCAACTGGCGCATCAGCAGCAGCTGCGAGCTCAAGGACCAGGCCTGGCTCAACACCAAGGAGCTGCCGCTCCCAGAGGACACCAACGGCCACACCAAGCCCCAGCTGATTGCGACGGGCCAGGTGTTCACCCACCCCGACCCCTACGACCTCAACGACAACGGGGTCGTCAACGTCGAGGACTACCTCAACGACCCCCGCGTCAAGCTGGCTGACATCGGGGTGCCCAAGAGCTCGCAGGTGGCCGATCCCAGCGCGACGCCATTCCTGCACCACGTCTGCGACCAGAGCCTGACCGGGATCCTGCCCGCCAAGGGTGGGACCGACATCACCCCCGAGGACCTGATCGTCGCCTTTGGCCACTGCCAGGTTAGCCAATCGACCCAGCTCATCGTCGGTGCCTTTCCCTGCGACCAGTCCAAGCATTACGACAACGATGGCAACGGCTACGCCAACGACATCAACGGCTGGAACTTCAACCGCGACACCAACGATCCCCAGACCGAGCAGAGCATCTACGCCCATTTCGACGGTGAGTCGGCCCAGATGGTGGCGCAGGCCGACAACAACTACGGTAACGCCGGCGTGTGCCCGCTCTGCCGTTACATCCCCATCAAGGCCGGTGACGAGGCGATCGACCGCCCCGACCGGGTGGCCGAGGCGATCACCTTCGCCGCCGACTCCGGGGTCAAGGTGATGGACGCCACCAGTGCCTCGCTGGGGCTCACCGATTCCGTCAAGGCGGCGATCGACTACGCCTACCACAAGGGCATGGTGGTGGTCTTCGCCTCCAACGACTTCGAGTCGGCGGACCACACCGACGGCATGTTCTATCCCCACGTGTGGCCGGGTAACTCGGTGACCGGCGACCACTCCACCCGCGGGGCCACCCCGCCGGGTCCCCTGGGCACCGCCTTCTACGGCACCAACAGCACCTTCCTGTCGCGCTCGTCGCTGACGTCCTACGGGCCGCATTCCCTGTTCTCCCCCCCCAGCAACGACGGCTCGACGTCCACCGGGACCCCGACCAACGCCGGGGTGGCGGCGCTGGTGGCGGCGGAGGGAGCCAACGCCGCCGCCGCCAATGGGGGCCAGCTCAACGCCGACGAGATCAAACAGGTGGTGCGCGCCACCTCGCTGTACATCGGGCCCCTCTCGCCCACGGACTGTCCTTCCCAGACCTGCTTCCAGGGGATCGCCGGCGCCTCCTTCAACATCATGTACGGCTACGGGCGGCCCAACGTGTTCAAGGCCGACCAGGCGGTGGCCGCCGGCCACATCCCGCCGACCGCGGACATCCGCAGCCCGGACTGGTACCAGCCGGTCGACCCCACCAAGCAGTCCTCGCTGCACGTCAGCGCCGACCTGGCGGCGCCCCGCTCGCCGGCCGGGGCCTTCACTTACACCTTCCAGTACGGCCTCGGTCCGCAGCCCACCGAGGCCCAGTTCCACAACTTCGGCGGCGGCGCGAGTGTCGGTGCGGCGAACGTGGGCGCCGACCTCGACCTCAGCCAGATCCCGTCATCCTTCTGGTCCGGCGCCTATGCCGAGACCGCCGACCGCCTCTCGATCGAGCAGTATGACGTGACCATCAGGGTCCAGGTCCATGCCCTCGACCGCACCAGCACGGTGCAGATGGGTGAGGACCGCCGGGCGATCCACGTGCGCCACGACGCCACCGAGCACCCGGGCTTCCCGGTCAAGGTGGGGTCGTCCGGCGAGGCGTCCCCGACCATGGCCGACATCGAGGGCCGGGGCTGGTTGGACACCATCGTCTCCACCGCCGACGGCACCGTCCACGCCTACCGCCCCGACGGTACCGAGGCTCCCGGGTTCCCGGTGCGCACCGGGTTCGCGCCCGGGGTCGACCCCACCTCCGACGTCAACTACCTGGGCAGCGCCGGTTGGCGCAGCGGCTCCATCCCGCCACCCCACGACGGGGGGCTTTCGACGCCCGCGGTGGGCGACCTGCGTCACGACGGCGGCCTGGAGATCGTGATGTCGACCTTCTCCGGGCGCACCTATGCCTGGGATGGGGCGGGGAACCTGCTGCCCGGGTTCCCGGTGCTCAACGGCAACCCGTCGCTGTTCCACCTCTCGGTGCCGCCGCCGAACACCCCGTACTCATTCGAGCCGGAGAACATCACCGGCGGCTCGCCGGTCCTCGCCGACCTGGGCGGCGATGGCCGCCTGGACATCATCCAGGTCGCCGGGGACAACCACATCTACGCCTACCAGGTCAGCGCCACGGGCGTCTCGCTGGTGCCGGGCTGGCCGGTTTGCGACATCTTCAATATCGACAGTGGCGGCGCCAACCCGGCACCCGCGGGCGGGCCGTCCTGCACCGAGCCGGCGCCACCGGCGGGCTATACCCATACCCATGACGGCAAGATCGTGCCGACCCCGGCGATCGCCAGCATCGACGGCACCGGCAAGCCCAACCTGATCGTCGGCCTGGATGACACCACCTGGGGCCCGCCGCTGGGCAGCATGAAGATCACCTCCTACCTCGAGGCTTTCTCCAGCCGCGGCACGCTGGCGACGCCGACGGGCCAGCTGGCAGGTTGGCCGGTGCAGGTAACCGGGCTCGAGCAGGGCTACGGGGTGGCCCAGGACTTCGTCACCCAGGGCACCGAGTCGCCGGTGATCTATGACGGGCCGAACGGCCCCCAGGCGATCGTCAACAGCAACCTCTTCGACCCGGTCCGGGTTGACCTCACCAGCCGCAGCGTCTCCCAGCCCTTCGCGGCGCTGTCCCCCGAGGCGGTCACGTTGACGACGCTGGGGCTGCCGCCGCTGGCGATCGTGCCCTTCACCACCTCGGCCAGCCTCGGCAAGGTCGCGGGGGGAACCATCCCACTCGTCGCCCAGCCCGGCTCGTCGGCCGGCAACGTGGTCCTGGGTATCACCCAGACTCCCGGCCTGGGGATCAAGGTGGAGAACGCGATGGGGGTCTGGCAGCCCGACACCGGCGCCACCACCACAGTGGCCAACCATCGGATCCAGGGCCTGGCCTTCTTCACCGCCCCAGCTATCGCCGACGTCTCGGGCACCGGCCTGCCGGCAATCATCCAACCCACCGACTCGGGTGCCGTGGAGGGCTTCGACCTGGCCACCGGGACCGCCGTCGCCGGCTTCCCCAAGTGGACCGGGGGATGGAGCCTGTTCACTCCCGCCGTCGGTGACCTGACCGGCAGCGGCACGGTCGCGGTGGCCGCCGCCACCCGCGAGGGCTACCTCCACGTCTGGGACACGCCGGGCCTGACCAGTGCCAACCACGAGGCCTGGCACTGGCACCAGGACGACCGCAACACCGGCCACTACGGCACCGATACCCGGCCGCCCGCGGGGATCCGCGACCTCGCCATCACGACCGGCACCGGCAAATGGACCCTGACCTTCACCGCCCCCGGCGACGACTGGAACTCCGGCACCGCCGCGGCCTATGACGTGCGCTGTTCACCCAACCCGATCACCCAGCAGAACTTCGGTCAGGCCACCCCGGTCGACCTCGGCGGGGCGGTGCCGGGAGCCAACGGCACCAAGGAATCGATCGCCTTCACCCCGCCGGCGGGCGCGGTGTACTGCGCGGTCCGGGCGGTCGACAAGGCCGGCAACATCGGCCCCATCCCGCTTGCGGCCGCCACGACCAACGGGGGTATCCCGGCAGGGGCCACCCCGAGCGGCGGGAACGGTCTGCCCAGGACCTCGCGGGAGCCCGCGGGCGCCGGCGGCCTGGTCCTGGCGATGATCCTGTTGCTGACCGCCTGGCGCGGGCGTCCCCTGCTGCGGCGGGCGCTGATCGCCAGGCGAGCTTGGTGAAGCTGCGGCGCGCGGTCGCGTGGACGGGGCTCGGCCTGTTGCTCGCGGGCGCGCTCGGCGTGGCGCCGGTGGCCGCACCGTGAAGCCCCGGGGTCGCTAGCTCCTAGACGACCGCGTCCAGGGCCGCCTGGATCTCGTCAGTCGCGGTGGCGCCCGAGAACTTGGCCGCGACCCTGCCGTTCCTGTCGACGATGAACACCCACGGCTCGCTCAGCACCTTGAATGCGGCGAAGTCGGGATTGAGCGTCTGTTGCGCGTCGGGGTGGCCGCCCTTGTAGGTCTCGATGTGCGCGAAGTCCACGCCGCGAGGGTGATACGTGGGCTCCAGCGGCTGGATCGCGCCGACCTGGGGGGCGCAGGTCTTGGACTGGCAGAAGCCGGGCGTACCGAGGTAGACCACGATGGGGTGGTGCGCCGCGATCGCGTCAGCGACGGTGGTGTAGTGCATGTCATCGGGGTGCACCGCGGTGTCGATGATGCTGATGTCCTTGACGTCGGCGGCGGTGAGGTTGTGGATCAGCGGCGCGGGCGCCCCGACGGTGATCCCGGGGTCGGCCGGGGCCACCGCCAGCGGGGTCCTGATCGTGGCTTCCTTCTGGCCCTTCTTGACGTGGGCGCTGACCAGGTAGGCGCCCGGCCTGTCGAACTTGACCCGGACCACGTAGACGCCCCGGTTGATGCCCTCCTGCTGCAGCCCGGCGCCGTGGTAGGTCGCCGCCTGCTCGGGCCCGATGGCCTTCTCCCCGGCGCCCGGGTTGACGTCCAGGACCTGGACGGTGACGGTGGCGTCGGCCACGGCGTTGTGGCTGGGGTCGGAGGTGTCGGCAACGATCAGGGAGAGGCGCTGGTCCGAACCGGCGACGAGGCAGCCCTGGCTCTCGCACTGCGTCCCGCTGCTCACGATCGGTCCCACCGAGCTGACGTCGAAGGGCGCCGCCGGCGACGGTGACGGCGAGGCGGAGGGATCGCCGGCGACCGGGCCGCCACACGCGGCGAGTGCCAGCAGCACGCCAGTCACGGCCGCGAGACGTATCCGGGTGATCACGCCTCCGATACTACGGAGGTGAGGTTACGGTTGCGTTGCTGGCTGAGCGCGGCGATCGCCGTGGGGACGCTTGGCGCCTGTGGGCTCCCGGGCAACGGCGCGGCGGTGGTGCCCACCAAGGGGGCCGAGGCTGCCAACTTCACGCTCCAAGGGCTCGACGGCAAACTGCACACCCTCAGCGATCACCGCGGCCACGTCGTCCTGGTCAATTTCTGGGCCACGTGGTGCATCCCCTGCCGCGCCGAGATGCCCGAGTTGGAGGTGACCTACCGGAAGCACCAGGCCGACGGGGTGGTCTTCCTGGGCGTTGACTGGAAGGAGAACCGCACCGACGTCCAGGCCTTCGTCCTGGAGCGGCAGGTGAGCTATCCCATCCTTCTCGACGGCGACGGCAGGGTCTACACCGCCTACCAGGTCTCCGCGCTGCCCGAGACCTTTGTCATCGACAAGCGGGGGAGGATTGCCGTGCATCGGTTCGGACTGGCCACGCGGGACAAGTTCGAAGAGGAGCTGAGGACCGCGGGGCTCTAGCTCGCGGAGGTCGGGGCCAGGTTGTCCAGGAGCCTCTGGGACGCCGCCGCGACGTCGCTGACGGCCTCGTTGAAGGCGGTCTTGTTGCGGCGCGAGGGCGCCCGGTAGCCACTCACCTTGCGGATGAACTGCAGGGCCGCGGCCCGCACCTCCTCCTCGGTCGCCGGTCCCTCGGGGGTGCGCAGGGTCTTGATGCTCCGACACATGCGCACAGGCTACCTCGCCCGTCCCGGACCCCTTGAAGGTACTGAAGGACTTCACTATCTTGCGCTACACAGTAGAGCCAGTTACAATGAATGCATGCACGCTGTGACCGACGAGGCCGCCCTTCGCCCCGGTTCCGAGGACATCTACCGGCCTCGTTTCGTCGAGGATGACGAGGGCTACCTCTATGACTGCGGTTTCCGAGACATGCTCACCGGGCGGGGCATCGACCGCGACCAGGTCGCCGCCGCCGAGGCCCTGCGCGCCGTGGTCATCGCCGGCAAGGTGGTGACCCAGCGCTTCGAGGAGACGCTGGTGAAGCACGGGCTGACCCATCCCCAGTTCCGCACCCTGATGGCCATCCGCTATGGCGCCGAGACCGGGCTGCACATGCACAGCATCGCGATCTGGCTGGGCGTGACGCCTCGCAACGTGACCGCCATCGTCGACGCCCTCGAGGCCCTGGGGCTGGTGACCCGAGTCCCAGATCCGGCCGATCGGCGCGCCTTCAAGGTGAAGCTGACCGCGCTCGGCGAGGAACGGTCAGTGGCCGCCATGCGGGTGAACAAGGCCGACCAGCGGGCG
Organism: Candidatus Dormiibacterota bacterium; assembly: GCA_036741395.1. Lineage (GTDB taxonomy): Bacteria > Chloroflexota > Dormibacteria > DASZGP01 > DASZGP01 > JAXDLW01. The sequence continues at coordinate 8,807 of DAINSI010000026.1, read as the reverse complement.
GTGCTGGGAACCCTCACCACGGAAGAAACCAAGCAGCTACGGCATTTGACCATGAAGTTGATCCGCGCGGTGAAAGAACCCGAAGCGGCGAAGGAGGTGAGGCAAAAATGACGCCGACCGCAGAAGAGGTCCAGACCGAGGAGCACCACTGGCTCGACCGCCGCATGATCACCTTCTACGGCGTGATGGCGGCGATCTTCCTCAGCGCCCTTGACCAGACCATCGTCGGCACCGCCCTGCCGCACATCGTGGGCGACCTGCACGGCTTCGACCGGTACACCTGGGTCACCACCATCTACCTGCTGAGCAGCACCGCGGTGGTGCCGGTGGTGGGCAAGATCTCCGAACAGCTGGGTCGCAAGCGCGTCTTCCTGTTCGGCATCAGCTTCTTCCTGGTGGGCTCGGCAATCTGTGGCGCCGCCCAGTCGATGACCCAGCTGATCGCCTTCCGTGGCCTGCAGGGCATCGGCGGCGGAATCCTCACCGGTATGGCCTTCGCGATCATCGCGGACCTCTTCTCGCCGATCGAACGCGCCAAGTACACCGGCATGGTCACCGCCGTCTTCGGCTTCGCCAGCGTGATCGGCCCGCTGGTCGGGGGGTACCTCACCGACAACGTGACCTGGCGCTGGATCTTCTACGTCAACCTGCCCATCGGGGTGGTTGTGCTGGTGGTCCTCTTCCTGACCTTCCCGGACATGCACTTCGAAGGGGAGAAGTCGAGAATCGACTACCTCGGAGCACTTGGTCTCAGCTCCGGCGCCGCCCTGCTCACGCTGGGCTTCTCGCTGGTCGCGATCCACGACTGGAGCTACGCCCCGGTCTATTACCTGCTGGCCGCTGGCGTCGTGGTCCTGGTGGCCACCGTGTGGCACGAGGCGCGCACCCCCGCGGCGGTGCTGCCTCCCCAACTGTTCAAGTCGTCGATCTTCAGCCTTGCCGTCCTGGTGACCTTCATCGTCGGCGTGGGCATGTTCGGCACCATCATCTATGTCCCGCTGTTCCTCCAGGGCGTCGTCGGGGTCAAGGCGACCAACTCCGGGTTGCTCCTGCTGCCCCTGATGGCCGGCCTTATGGCGGGCAGCATCGGCGGCGGGCAGGTCATGAGCCGGACCGGGCGCTACAAGATCCAGGGCACCCTCGGGTTCCTCCTGATGGCCGCTGGGATGTACCTGCTGACGATGCTGGACGCCAGCTCGACGCAGCTCCAGGTGTCCCTCGATGTCGTGGTCTTCGGCCTTGGCCTGGGTATCTCGATGTCGGTGTTCAACGTGGTCTCGCAGAACGCGGTCGCAGCGCGCTATATGAGCTCGTCGGTGAGTGCGATCCAGTTCATCCGCCAGATGGGCGGCACGATCGGGCTGGCGGTCATCGGCTCGCTGGTCAACCAGGAGCTGACGCGCCAGATCCCCAGGCACATCCCGGGCAACGTTCTCGCCCGCGTCCCCGCCGGTGTTCGGGGCTCGCTGCTCAATCCCGAGGCCCTCTTCGGGGGACAGCTCAGCCAGGTCATATCGTCCGTCCCACCGCAGGCCCGAGCCAACCTGACCCAGATCCTCCCGGTCATCAAGGAGGGGGTCCGCGTCTCCCTCGCAGACTCGGTTCACATCGCCTTCGTGATCGGGATGGTTCTCGCCCTGGTGGCCGCCACGGCCAGCCTCTTCATCAAGGAGATCCCGCTGAAGCGGATGACCGCCGCGCAGGAGCGCGCGATGGCGAGGGCGACGAGCGAGGGCGGGGCATACGGCGCGCTTGAGGTGAGCAAAGTGGAGGCTCAGGTCTAAGGCTCACGCGCGTCAGCGCGGCTAAGCTGCGCAGGTGCACCTGGTCACCTACGCTCGGCGGGACTCGCCGCTGGCTCATAGTCGCGCCGGGATCCTGGTCGAGCACGGAGTGGTTGACGTCGCCCACGCCTCCGCTGGAGGGTTGCCCCCGACCGTGCAACAGCTGCTCGACGACCAGCCGGAACTGGAGGCAGCGCTGCAGGGCCTCACCCTGGAGCCGGCGGTCGACCTCGCCGAGGTCCGGCTGCTCTCGCCGCTGCCGCGCCCGCTCTCGGTGCGCGACTTCATGGCCTTCGAGGAACACGTCCGCCACACCAGGGAGAAGCGGGGTGCCCGGGTCCCCGACACCTGGTATCAGCTGCCGGTCTTTTACTTCTCCAACCATCTGGCGGTGCTCGGTCCCGAGGACCCGGTCGCGGCCCCCCCGGGTTGTGCGGAGCTCGATTTCGAGTTCGAGGTCGCCCTGGTGATCGGCCGCCGGGGCCGCGACATCCCCGAGGCCGAGGCCTGGAACCACGTCGCCGGGCTGACGATCATGAACGACTGGAGCGCCCGCGACCTGCAGATGCTGGAGATGCAGGCGGGCCTGGGCCCGGCCAAGGGCAAGGACTTCGCGACCACCCTGGGGCCCGCCCTGGTGACCCTGGACGAGCTGCGGCCGCGCCTCGACGGCGACCGACTCTCCCTGGCCATGACCGGTCGCCGCAATGGCGAGGAGTTCACCCGCACCAACCTCGGCGAGATCTACCACCCGATACCCCGGGTCATTGCCCGCGCGTCCGCCGGCGTGACCCTCCACCCCGGCGAGGTGATCGGCCTGGGGACCGTCCCCAACGGGTGCCTGCTGGAGCAGCCGGAGCCGAAATGGCTGCAGCCGGGGGACATTGTCGAGCTCGAGGTCGAAGTTCTGGGCAGCCTGCGTTCAGCGGTCGTCGCCCGCACCTGACGGTGGCTGAGAATCGGTTGCGCGTTTTAACGTCAGCTTCATGTTTGCCTCGCATACTCGGCTCCATCCCCTCCCTTCCTCGAGGCCTCCCAGCCCCGGATCCGCAAGGAACCGGCCGGTGGGAGGCCTCTTTTATTCATCGGCGCACCCCCCTGGCTGGCTAGAGTTACGGCGTGGTGGAAACGGCGGGCAGAGCCTTCTCGGCGGCGGGCCGCGCCCTCAACCTCGCCGACCTCCCCGAACGGCGATTGGACCTCCTCATCGTGGGCGGCGGCATCACCGGTGCCGGGATCGCGCTGGAAGCGGTGCGGCGGGGCTACGACGTGGGGCTGGTCGACGCCCAGGACTTCGCCGCCGGCACCAGCAGCCGCTCCAGCAAGCTCATCCACGGGGGCCTGCGCTACCTGGGCCAGGGCGAGGTGGGGCTGGTCCACGAGGCGCTGCACGAGCGGGGCAGGCTGCGCGAGATGTTCCCTGACCTGGTGCGGCCGCTGCCATTCCTGATGCCGATACCGCGCCATCTGCTGCAGGCGGGCACGCTCGCAGCGGGGTTCTGGATCTATGACGCCCTCTCCCTGGGCAGCGGCTTCCCACGCCACCGCCGCGTCAGCGTCGCCGAGGCGCGACACCTGGCTCCGGCACTGCAGCGTTCCGACATCCGGGGCGCCTGGAAGTACTGGGATGCCCAGACCGATGACGCCCGCCTCACCGTCGAGGTGATCCGCCAGGCTGCGGCGGGGGGGGCGCTGGTGGCCAACTACACCGCGGTGCGCCACGCCGAGCGGCGCGATGGCTGGTGGAACGTCGACCTCGAGGATGTCCACGGGGGTGGCACACTGCAGGTGAAGTGCCGCTACCTGGTCAACGCCAGCGGGGTGTGGGCGGAGCAGGTCGGCGACCTCAGCGGCCACGCCGCCGCCCACGTCCGTCCCAGCAAGGGCGTGCACGTCTCGATCGCGGCCACGTCGCTGCCGATCAAGTGTGCCCTCGCTTTCCCCGTCGGCGACGGCCGCATCCTCTTCGCCATCCCCTGGCACGGCTACGTGATCGTGGGCACCACCGACGGCGACTACGACGGCGACATAGGTTCGCCGGGGTGCAGCGAGGATGAGGTTGAGGAGCTGGTGCGGGGCGTCAACCGCTTCTTCCACCTCGACCTTGGCGCCGATGCGGTGCTGAGCCAGTGGGCCGGGGTGAGGCCACTGGTCTCGAGCGGCAAGGCTGGCGAATCGACCAAGGACCTCAGCCGCAGGCCCTTCATCAACCTTGCCGACAACGGCCTGCTCACTGTCACGGGGGGGAAGCTGACGACGTTTTGGCGGATGGCGCTTGACGCCCTTGCGCTGCTCCCGGGGGCCTCGGGGATCCCCGCCACGGTCGCTCCCGCGACATCGCCACCGTCCGGCGCGGTGGCCGCCGGCCAACCTCTACCGGGGGCTGCCGGCTACACCACCGACGACGTGGCGCGCGCGGTTGACCACGAGATGGCCCTGAACCTTGACGATGCCCTCAGCCGGCGGCTTCGGCTCGGCTTCCTCGACACCGCGGCGACCTGGGAGGCGGCGCCCGCGGCGGCCGCGGTGATGGGCGAGAGGCTGGGCTGGAGCGCTCCTGGTGAGCAGCTGGCGCGCCTCACCGGGCACCTCGAGCGCGACTTCGGTTACCACCAGGATGGGCTGGCGAAGGCCGCCGCGTCTCTAGACCTTCTGCGGCTGGCGGCGCGCGCCGGTGCGCAGGAAGAGGGTCAGCCCGACGACCAGGAAGACCACGTAGGCGGTGGCCTGGAGCAGGGTGGGGGAGTCGGCATAGCCGACCAGCCCGTGCAGGATGTCGCCCGCGGTGCTGTCCTGGGGCACCAGGTGGCTGGTGTCCCAGACTTGGATTCCCGCCCAGGGGATCCTCGCCGTGACCCCCAGGTGCTGGAGGTTCTGGACGGTGTTGGCGAGGAGCCCGGCGGCGACCACCATCAGGGCGGCGCCCACCCACGTGAAGAACCTGCGCAGGTTGACCTTGACCCCCAGTTTGTAGATCGCGACGCTGATCGCCAGGGCCACACCGAGCCCGCCGACCGCGCCCACCAGGAGCTGCCAGGGCGAGCTCTGCAGGGCGATGGCGACGGTGAAGATCGCGGTCTCGACAGCTTCGCGGCCCACCGTCGCGGCGGCGACCAGCGCCAGCGCCATCCCCGAGCCGCCGACCACCGCGCCATCGACCCGTGACCGCAGGTCGGAGCTGAGGTGACGGGCGTGACGCTTCATCCAGAAGGTCATGTAGGTGAGCACCACCACCGCCATCGCGAAGGTCGCGGTCTCGAACCAGGCCTGGGCCCGCGAGCCCACGAAGTCCGAGTGGACCAGGGCGTAGAGACCACCGCCGATGACCGCGGACCCGGCCAGCGCCACCGCCGCCCCGCCGAGCACCCAACGGAACATGTCCCGGCGCCCGCCGGCCGATAGGTAGGTCAGCAGGATCGCGCAGATCATGCTCCCCTCGATGCCCTCACGGAGGAAGATGAGGAAACTACCCGCCATCGCTGTCCCCGTCCGAACCGCGCGTCTGCTTGCGCGCTCGCCTGTTCATGACTTAGGTTCAACTATAACAACCACTTAGTGGGTGCTAAGTAATGGCCGCAGCAGAGTCTAAGACAATCAGCCGGTACCTGGAGAGCGTCTACTACATCGCCGCCGAGGGGGAGCGCGTCCGCGCCGCCCGCCTGGCCGAGTGGATGGGCGTCTCCCAGCCCACCGCCGGGGCGACCCTGCGGCGCATGGTCCGCGACGGCCTGGTGCACATCACCGCGGGCAAGGAGATCACGCTGACGGCGCGGGGGCAGGACACCGCAGCCCGCATCGTCCGCCGCCACCGGGTCGCCGAGCGCTGGCTGACCGATGTGTTGGGCCTCGACTGGGTGGATGCCGACGAGGAGGCGGGAAAGCTGGAGCACGCGCTCTCGGACGCGGTCGCCGAGCGGCTCTACCAGCACATCGGCCGGCCCGCCACCTGCCCCCACGGCAACCCCATCCCTGGTCCCGGTGCGCCCAGGCCGCGCCGCGAGCGCGCCCTCCGCGACCTGCCCCCGGGCACGCGATCCACGGTGCGGCGGGTCTCCGAGGTCGCCGAACACGATGCCCCACAGCTGCTGCGTTTCCTCGGTCAGAGCGGGCTCCATTTAGGCGCGAAGGTGGAGGCCGCGGAGCACAACCCGGGGGCCGGGACGGTGACCGTCGAGGTGGTGGGAGGGCAGCGCGTGGCGATGTCGATGGATGTCGCGGGCAAGATCTGGGTGGACTGACGGGTGGCGCACAAGCTGGTGGTGGCGGTTCGCACCGACCTGGGCATGAGCGTCGGCAAGACCGCGGCGCAGGTCGCCCACGCGGCGGTGTCGGCCACGCTGGGGGCGGCCGGGTCGCAGCGCCTGCCCGACTGGCTGGAGGACGGTCAGCCCAAGGTGGTGGTGCGGGTTCCATCGCTCGAGGCCCTGCATGAGCTGGTGGCGCGCGCGGAGCAGGCGAGGGTGTCGAGCAGTGTCATCGCCGACGCCGGCCGCACCGAGCTGGAGGCGGGGACCGAGACCTGCTGCGCCTTCGGCCCGGACAGCGATGAGAGGCTGACGCCGATCACCGGGGACCTCGCGCTGCTGTGACCCATTTCGACGACGAGGACGACGAGCCCTACCCGGCGCATTTCCGCTTTCGGCGGGTGGTGCTCAAGGCCGTGGCGCTGGTGGTCATCATCGGGATGATGCTGGCGTTCCCACTCGGATACCTGCTCGACGCCGAGTTGCGCAACCAGCACCTGGAGGCAGCGCTGCTGCTCATCGAAATGGTGATCGCCGGCGTGCTGATCGCGGTGGTGCGCTTCTCGCGGCGCCCGCCGTGAGGATTCACAGGGGTTTCTCAACCACGCTTAACAGTTGCGGGGCAGACTCGACAGGGTCCGGGATCAACTGAGGAGTCAGCGCGTGAAGAAGAACCTGAGAGTCATCCTGCCGGTGGCCGGCATCGCCGCGCTCGGCCTCGGGGTAGCCGCGGTCCAGGCCGCCGCGCCCGCCCCGGCCTCCAACCCCGCCCAGGTCTTCGTCGACAAGCTGGCGGCAATCCTGCATCTCCCGTCGAGCACGGTCGCCAAGGACCTCAAGCAGGCGCAGCTCGACACCATCCAGCAGATGGTCACCGACGGCAAGATCACCCAGGCCCAGGCCGACGCCATGAAGGCGAAGGTCAACTCGAGCACCGCCCCGGCGCCGGGGTTCCGGTTTGGGGGCGGCTTCGGTGAGCGCATCGAACCCGCCGTCGCCGGCGACCTGCGCACCGCCGAACTCAACGCCGCCGCTAAGGTCCTGAAGATCGACGTCGCGACGCTGCAGTCCGACCTCAGGGCGCGCAAGACGCCCGCGGATCTCGAGAAGGCTGCCAACGTATCCGAGGCCAACGTTCGCGACGCCGTCAGGGCGGCGGCCAAGGGCGTGCTGGACCAGGCCGTCAAGGACAAGAAGATCACCCAGCCGCAGGAGGACGCCGTCCTGGCGCGGCTGCAGAACGGCCCGGCGCTGCCGTTCGGTCGCGGTGGGCACGGCCCCCGCCGCGGCTTCCGCGGACCTGGCGGGGGCCCCGGCGGGCCCGGGGGCCCGGGCACCCGGGCCTAGGCCAGACCTGGCGGGCCTGCCGCGCCGCCGGGGCTGTTGATCAGCCCGAAGGAGGCGTGCTCGAAGTAGGTCAGCACCTCAGCCTCGTCCACCGGCCGTAGGCCGCCCGCGCGCACCGCAGCGGACATGTGAGTCAGCCACGCGTCGCGCTCGACCTCCCCGATGCCGAACGGGGCGTGGCGCCGGCGCAGTCGCGGGTGACCGCGTTCGGCCTCGTACTCGGCAGGGCCGCCCCAGTACTGGACGAGGAAGCCGGCGAGGTGGGCGCGCGCCGGGGCGAGGTCGTCGGGGTACATTGGCCGCACCACCGGGTCCATCGCCACCGCATCGTAGAAGCGGTCGACGAGCTGGACGAACCAGTCCTTGCCGCCCACCCGCTCGTAGAGAGTCAACCGCACCATAATGAACCGCGCCACCCGGTACGGACACCACGAGGTTGAGGCCGAGATCGGACGTCAACTCGTCAATCAAGGGAGGGTCATGACTTGGTAGCTGACAGCAAGGTAGAAGCGCTCAAACGGGTGTCGGTCTTCTCGCACTGCTCCCGCACGGAGCTGGAGTGGTTGTCGAACCAGATGGACCAGGTCCGCGTCGAGCAGGGCAAGACATTGACCGAGGAGGGTCGCCCGGGCCACACGTTCTATGTGCTGCTCGAAGGCGAGGTTGCCGTGGAGATCGAGGGTCAGCTCCGGGCCGTGCTCGTTCCCGGCGACTTCTTCGGTGAGGTCAGCATGCTCGACGGCGGGCCTGCCACGGCGACATGCAAGACAACTCAGCCGGCGCTGCTCCTGGTCATGAGCCACGAGCAGTTTCGAAACGCGGTCCGCAGCAACGATGCGGTGCTGGCGGGGGTGATGGCCGCGATGGCCCAGCGCCTGCGAGAGAACGCCTCGGCAGGCTCTGCCTGAGGTCTGGTCAAGGTCCTCGATGCGAACCCTGTAACCGGCACCCTCCAGCCTGGCGGCGCTGGACCGCGCCGGGGCCTCGTCCGGCATGTAGAGGAAGTTCTCGATCTGATGCTCCCGGGCGAGGTTCGATCCCACCCGGCTGAGCTGGGATAGGACCTGGGCGTCGCCGCGATGCGGTGCGGGTCCGTTGCCGCCGCCAAATAGCCGCCGGAGCATCCTAGGGAGCCCTTCCGAAATTCCAGGTCAGCATGATAAAGCTCGCCGCTCCACCAGGGTGTGACCGATGCCCTGCCGCGATGTGTCTCGGCGACGGCGAGCTTGTAGAGGAACATCTCCGTGACCCGGCCCGAGCTCGCGGACTTCCATGAGGGATATTCTGTCCCTCTCGGATCGAACGGATGTTTGGTATAATAGAGACATGGATTGGGGGGAGGGGGAAGCTGTACCTACCGGCGCTCCGGCGCTGGACATCGGACTCGAATTCCAGGCCTTGCGCGGGGCCGTGGCGTGCTTCGCGGCGAGGG
>DAINSI010000025.1:0-33392 GCA_036741395.1 Candidatus Dormiibacterota bacterium | reverse complement strand
TGTCGCTGCGTAGGTCATCGCAGGCGGGGATCAAGCCTCGTCTCCTTGATTTCGCAGGTGGCCGGCTAGCGACAGGGTTCCGTGAAGAAATCGAGCGCGGACGGCCACTGGCCGGCGGTGAAGCGAAGGCCGCGGTCGACGTAGCAGAAGCTGCCGGTGCGCGGCTCGGCGGTGGTGTAGTTCTGGTCCTGGGTGCCGTACCAGACCGGCGCGGCGTCGGTGAAGAATGAGTGCTTGCCGGGCCCGAAGCCCACCAGCGCCTGGTAGTAGGGCGGCTGGCCGTGGCCCGGGTCTGGGAAGCGGGCCTTGAACAGCCCGTCCTGGAAGGTCTGGGGCGTGAGGTTCGGACCCGCCAGCTGAATCCCCGAAGCCAGCACCATCAATTCCTCATAGCGGTAGTAGTCGTAGATATCCGCGACGTTGTCGTTGTAGGCATACGATGGGTCCACCTCCCGCAGGGCCTGGTACCAGAACTGCTGCTCCGGCGCGGTGAAACGGTTCTCGTATGTCAGCCCGATGATCTGGTGGCTCTCTTCGGACTCGGGGTAGGTCGACGTGCTGCCGGCGCCGTTGTAGCCCGTCGAGTCCTTCTCCTGGAACCCGTAGGGCTGGACGATCCACTCGGGGAAGTACTGCTGCTGCGCCGCCGCCTGCATGATGCTGGCCAGTACCAGGCCGCCGCAGGTGCAGACCACCGAGCTCACGCCCGCGTTCTTGAGGTCCACGGCCACCTGGCTGGAGTTGTTGTTGTCCTCCTTGTCGTATTTGATGGGCGCCTGGCAGGCGCCCATCGCATTCAGCAGCGGGCCGCGGTCGGGGTACGGGCCGTGGTCGGCCTCCCGCGCGTAGGTCATCCCGAACACCCGCTTGGCCGGCCAGGTGGTTCCCGGGGCGGGCAGACCGACATACGCGGGGGCCTTCTGGTTCAGCGTGCCGCAGATCATGGAGGCGAGGTTCTGCTCGGTGTAATCCAGGCCGGGCACCGTGTTCCACTCGTAGGGCGCCTGGGAGTCGAAATACGCCTCAGTAGACGCGCTCGCAATCGAGTTGACGCTGAGGATCTTGTAGTTCTGCTTGCCCAGGTCGTCGTAGTAGTAGTGCTCCGCGCCGTTGGCGCCGAGGTAGGAGAGCGAGGCGAAGATCCCGACGCCCGGGTTGAGCTGCTTCGCGACGTTGGTGGCGTCCTGCTGCATCTGCGCGACGGTGGGCGTGCTGAACGCGACCGACGACGGGCTGAACGACTTGATCACGATGTGGCGGCCATAGAACTGGAAATGGTTGTTGAAGTACTGCGCCAGCAGCTCCACGTCGGATGGACTGTTGTTCTGGTGCTCAACAAATGCCCCGAGGTTCGGCCAGGCGACGTAGATCGTGTTGCCGGTGACACCCTGGTAGGTCGACCCGCCGTTGCTGGCGTTGGGATCGACGTAGTTGACGCAGGGCGGCGACTGGGGATCCGGGGTCTGGATCGGGGGATTGCCGCTACAGCGCAGCAGGCGGGGGAGTTGGAGCGACGGTGAGGCCGAGGCCGAGGCCGAGGCGCCCGCCGCCCCGCCCGGGGAGGTACTCGAGCTGGGACTGACGTCGGGGCCGGCGCCGTTGGCGCCCCGCTGGCCGGGCCCGTTGCGGCCGGCCTGGCTGTCGGGCGCTTCGAGGATCTGCTGGCGCACCTGCGGCTGCAGCTCCGCGATGGTCGGCGGAGGCGCGGAGCTCACGCGCACGGCGAGGATCGCCACCACCAGCAGGCTGGCCACCGAGACCAGACCGTTGAGCACCGTCGGCGCCCCCGGCCGGCGCTGCCGCATGACGGGCGCGCTCACCGCGCCGCCGGGGTCAGCACACTGCTGGTGGCGGCGTACTTGGATGAAGCGCTGGGCGCGCTCAGACCGGAGTCCGGGCCGCCGTAGGCAAAGATCTCGGCAAACGTCATCCCGCCGTACTGGGTGGCAATGTCATACGAGGCGCCGATGGAGAGGTTCTCGGATGAGCCGACCAGCGTCCCGGAGACGACGACCTCCCAGGTGTCGATGAGGGTGCCGCAGGCGTCCACTACCCGCCGGCCCTTGTTGCTGCCCGGTAGGGAATCGTCGATCGCGCCGTGCAGCTTGAGGGTCAGCCCGCTGAGCGGGTCGGTGCCGCTGGTGTCCCAGTTGATGCCGAAGCTCACAGGCAGGTTGAGGTACGTGATCATCGGCTGGGGCTTGAAGTTGAAGTACGGCGCCTCCAGCGGTTGCCCGCTGATGGCCGTGATGTAGATTCCGGCCGCCTGGGTAACGGTCTGGCCTCCCAGGCTGCCCTCGGTGACATTCTGCGGCACCACCTCGAAGGACGTGGTCACCTTGCTGAGTCCCTCCTTGCCGCCCGCGGTGTCCACCACGTCGAACGTGAAAATACCCTGGGCGAGGGTCTGAGGAGTGCTCACGGTGCGGGTTGAGTCTGCTGGGAACGCCATGATGCCCGCCTTGGTGGAGGTGTCCGGCTGGTAGCCACCGTTGACCCGGAAGGGATAGCTCCCCGGGGCCGGCCTGCCCTGGAGGTCGGCGGAAGCCGGTTTGGCGGGGAAGGTGGTGAGCAAGTTGGCAGCCGGGCACGGTACGGGCGTCGGCGTCGGCGTCCGCGTGGGCTTGGCCACCGGCTCACCGGTCGGGATTGCAACCGACCCGGGCCCGGTCGGGGGCGCCACCGCCGGCGGCGCTGGTGGAGGCGGCGTGAAGCTCGGCAGCGCGGCGGCGATCGCTTTGCGCACCGCCTCCAGGCCGAGGATGATGTCGACGGGAACCTGCCGCACCGCGACCTCCAGCGGGATGTGCGGACCGCACCCGCTGAGCAGCAGGGTCAGGCCGAGGAGCCCGATCATCCTTCGCGCACGGGACATCACGGCGACGGCACCGGCGCTGGAATCAACAGTCGCGGCAGCGCGGGGACGGGGACCGGCCCCGGTTCGCGTCCGTGCTGGTAATCAATGAGGTCCACCACAAAGGCGTCGGAGGCGGCTTCGGTGAAGGCATTGCGCACCGCGACGAGGACCACGGCTCGCGCGCCTTCCACCTGCCACAGGAAGATCCGTTGCTCGGGAAGGGCCAGGTTGTACGTGTGCTGGTGGAAGAGTGACCCCTCATCCTCAACCCGGACGAGGTGATACTGACCCCGGCAGCGGCAGTTGCCGTCCCACAGTGGCGCCGGTACCTGCATTGGCGCAAAGGTACCGCCCCCGATCCCCTGCTCGATACCCCGCACCAGGTCGGGGTCGCGCTGGTCCACGTCGGGCTTGAGGCGCGAGACCTGGACCGAGCCCTCGGTGATCCCGTCGTGGCGGATGGTCCAGACCAGGCCGGTGGCCACCAGGGCGTCCGGGCCGAGGCCCTTGAACGCCTTTTCGGCCACGGGCTCGCGGCGCAGCTCGAGGCCGCTGAACTTCGCCGGGACGAGTTGCGCCAGGGCGCCCTGGGACGTTGCCGCGACTGTCGCCGCGGTGGCAGCCCGGGGCGCCGTCGCGACGATCGCCGTCAGCACCAGGACGGCCCCCAGCGCGACCGCCGCCCGCCGCCGGTGCCCGCGGCGCCGCCGTGGCAGGTGGGGTCGGGGGAGGCGGGGCAGGCGCCGGTAGAAGTTGGGGATCTCGGCGTCATAGGGCTCCTGCAGCGACGCCCGCGAGACCCGCGCCAGCAGCCGTGTGCCGGTGCCCTGCGCGCCCCGCAGGCGCCTGGTTACCGACCCGGCCATGCGCTCCGCCTCGGTCGTGTCCTCGGGGCCCAGCCCGCGGCGCAGGTCACCCCAGAGCGCGCGCGTCACGAGCCACGCCAGCTCGGTGTGCTCGGCGTCCGGCTCGACGTGGCGCAGGAAGCCCAGGGGCGATGCCGCGGGGTTGCCGACGGCCAGGTCCCGCGCCGCGTCGCGGAACTCCGCATACGCCACCGCGACCCGCTCGCGGGGTCCCCGGCGGTCGGCCCAGCGGCGGCGCCGCTCCGTCCGCATGACCTTCAGTGCCCAGGGGTACCCGCTCACCAGCAGCAGCAATGCCAGCAGCACCGGGAGACCCAGCCCCAGGTAGTAGCGGGCGACCTCGTAGAACAGCAGGTAGGTGTGCACCCGCACCGGCACGTAGACCACAAGTCCCAGCTCATCCGAGGGCTGGATGTTGGGGTTGGGCTTGCTCTGGTCCTGGTTCAGGCTGGGCTTGGCGTGCGGCGGGACGCCCACGATGGGCACCCAGCCGTGGCCCTGGAAGTAGGTCTCGATCCAGGTGGCGCCATCCCGGGGATGGATCGAGAAGCTGCCGTCCGCACCCGCGTTGGTGGGGTAGTAGCCATAACCGATACGGGACGGCACCCCGGCCCAGCGCGACAGCAGGGCCTCCGCGGCGGTGATCTCGTACGGCGTGCCATGGCCGCCGCCGAGCATCAGCGCGACCTTCGACGGAGGCAGGTCCACCGGCTTGCCCTCGCCCGCCGCGACAACGTGGTCGTAGAGGGCTTTGCGCAGGAACTGGAGGCGGTCATAGCGGTTGGTGGGCGCCTGGGCCAGCAGCGTGACCACCTCCACGGGCGGGGGTGGCGCATCGAGGAAGAGCTTCAGCGAGGCCGGCGGCGGGGGCGCGGCCGCCATCTCGTCACCCGTGGGGGCGGCCGGCGCCTGCAGCGAGTAGGTCAGCCCCGTCGTGGCGCGAGTGTCGGCCAGCCGCAGCGTCTCGGAGCGCGGGTCGAACTGGATGTCCTGGTGGGCGCCGCTGATCCGCTGGGCATTGGCCAGCGCGGGCAGTTGGTGACCGCCGATGTCGCGGACGGTGAAGGTCCCGGTGATCTCCGGGCCGCCGCGGGGCGCGCCGGGGATGGATGCCGGCGGCACCAGCGTTTTCACCAGTCGCGAGTCATAGGGCGGCAGCAGCCAGGCCTGCTGCCGGCTGTCGTAGCCGTCGATGTCGCCGATGCGGATCGGGGTCTTGGCCGGCCCCAGGTAGTCGAAGAGGACGCGGTCGGCCACCGCGCTCTGGGCCTGCGGTTTCTGTGCCGGGACGACCCGGCTGCGGTCCGGCTGGGGGAAGAGCACACCAGAGCGGCTGGCAACCACCAGCGCCACCGCCAGTGCCAGCACCAGCGCCCCGCCCCGCAGGACCCGGTTGAGCTCGAACTCGGTGGTGAGGTTCCCGGTCGCCGAAACCTCCGAGCTGTAGGCCAGCCCGAGACCGCCGAAGATCAGGACCACGCTCCCCAGCGCCGAGGTCAGCTCGGCGCTGTCGGGCTGGACCAGCGCCCCGATCACCGTCACCACCACCCCCACGGCGACTCCCAGCCGGGGCCGGGCGAGGCTGATCGCCAGGGACGCCGCGGTCGCCGCGAGCGGCGCGAAAACCACCACCAACACCAGCCGCCAACCCGGGTCGAAGGGCACCGGCGCCTGCAGTAGGCCGCCGGCTGCGACGGCCTCGGTGACCAGCGAGGGGATCGTCGCGGAGCCGCCCCGCGCGTCCGGGAGCACCAGCAATGCCCCCGCCAGCAGAGCCGCGGGCAGCACCAGCAATTGCAGCAACGAGGACTGTCCCAGCCGGTACCCGGCGATCACCAATCCCGCCCCCAGCAGCACCGCCCCGACCGCCACTCCGCGGGCGGTGGGGTCGCGGAAGGCTCCGCCCGTCATCCACGCGGCGGCGGCACACGACAGCGCGGCGGCCAGCCCCGCGCGGACAACGGATGCGGGGCGCTCCTCGAGGTCCCCCATCGGGGGCGCGCCCAGCGTCAGCGTCGCCACGCTCATCCCCGGATCCCCGCGCCCAGCGAATGGGCGGTGACCGCGCCCAGCGCGGCTCCCGGGCGCAGCTCCACGACCTGCGCGCCGACCTCGGTGGCGCGGTGCACCGTGAGGGGGTCCGACTCGTCCCAGATCATCGCGGCAACCAGCACCGAGGCGCCGGCGGCGATGATCACCCCCAGGGCGCCCGCCGTGCCCTCGTCAAGATGGGCGGTGATGACCACGAAGTGGCCACTGCTGCGGCGGAACTGGGAGAACCGGGTGATGGCCTGCGACAGCGGGGCTTTCTCCAGCCGCACCGCCGCCAGCTGGTCCAGGTACGTGATGCGCGCGTTCGGTCCGCGCATCAGGTGACCGAGGCGGTGGCCGTTGGCCTCCAGGCTCACGGAGAAACCATCCTTGATGTGCCGCGCCCCGAAGGAGGCGGCCGCGTGGACCGCCGCCTCGAACGTGTCCGAGGGCTCACCGGGCGAATGCCACGCGCGGTCGGTGTCGAGGACCACGATGACCTGGTCGGTGATGCCCTGCTCGTACTCCCGTACCAGCATGCGCCCGGTGCGGGCGACCGCCCGCCAGACGACCCGGCGAAGGTCGTCGCCGGGGACGTAGTCGCGCATCCCGTAGAACTCGAAACCCGATGGCCAGGGCTTGGTGTGGGGCGGCCGGATCGGAGGGTCCTCCCATTTACGGGACAGTGGCCGGTCATGCACCAGTTCGGTCGATGGGTGGACGATCAGCCGCGTGCTGCCGGCCAGGACCTGCTCGCCCTGGGCCAGCCCGAAGGGGTCGGTCCACTCCGCCACCAGCGGCCCGATCGAGTAGATGCCGCGGACTCGCGGGCTGACGGTGTAGCTGTGCTCGACCGGACGCCCGGGCGCGATCGACCCTACGGGCAGGCGCATCGCCGGGCCGAGGTGGGGGTGAAGCCTCTCCTCCACCACGAAGGACGACAGCCGCCGCTTCGCTTCGAGCCGGATTGACAGCTGCAGGCGCTGGCCTTCGCGAGCGCGCAGCGGCAGCTCGGAACGGACGGCCTCCAGCGGGCGGCTCCGCCGGGCCACCACCACCGCCACGGCGACGGCGGCGGCCAGCGCGTAGACCACCATGTACAGGGTGCGGCCTCCCGTGACCCTCGCCAGCGCCCAGCCACCCCCCACCACGGCGCAGAGCCCGAGCCCCCCGGCGGTCAGCCCGAGCCTTCTCTGGACGCGCTCCAGCAGCCCCCCCGTGGGGGGTGCAGAGACCGCGGCCGTGAGCTGGGCTACGGCCAATTACGAACCCGCGTGGGCCAGCTCGCGGACCGGGCGGGAACCCGCGCCGCTGGGGGCTTTCACCCGCGTCAGCACACGCTCGATGACCTTGTCGATGGTCTCGTCGCGAAGCTGCGCGTCAGGGGTCAGCGCCAGGCGATGCGCCCACACCGGCTTCAGGACGTCGACCACGTCATCGGGGTAGACGTCCTCACGGCCGCGCGATGCGGCCAGCACCCGCGAGGAGCGCAGCAGCGCCAGGGAGGCGCGGGCGCTGGCCCCCAGGAGCAGCGATGGGTCGGTCCGCGTGGCCTGGCAGAGATCGATCATGTACATCATCACCTCGTCGCTGACGGTGACCCCCTTGGCCCACTCCACCAGCGCGGAGAGCCGCTCCTTGTCGGTGGACGATTGGAGGTCTTCGATGGCCTCGTGGTTCTGGTTGGCGAGCATCATGTCGCGCTCGGACAGCCGGTCGAGGTAACCCAGTGAGAGCTTGAAGAGGAAGCGGTCCAGCTGGGCCTCAGGCAGGGGGAAGGTGCCCGCCAGCTCGATCGGGTTCTGGGTCGCGATCATGATGAACGGCTGCGGCAGGGGATGGGTCACGCCGTCCACCGTCACGGCCCGCTCCTGCATCGCCTCGAGCAGGGCCGACTGGGTCTTCGGCGTGGCCCGGTTGACCTCGTCCACCAGCAGCACGCTGGTGAAGACCGGGCCCGGGCGGAAGACGAAGTCGTGGGTCTTCTGGTCGAGGATGGGAGAGCCGGTCACGTCCGACGGCAGCAGGTCCGGGGTGCACTGGATGCGGTTGGAGGCGGCGTCGATGGTCGTGGCCAGCGTCCTCGCCAGCATGGTCTTGCCGGTGCCGGGCAGGTCCTCCAGCAGCACGTGGCCCTGGGCCAGGATTGCAACCAGGACCAGGCGCAGGGTCTCGTTCTTGCCCTTGATCACCTTCTCCATGTTGGTCAGGATCGACTCGAACTCGCGTTTGAAGCCGTCCGAGCCCATCGACGGCGCGGACGCTGCGGCGGTCTTTTCAGCCATGTTTTCCTCCATTTGATGTTGCGGCGACCAGGATTGGCGCGGCGGCGCCGGAACGGGCGATGACGCTGTCGGATGCGCCCAGGTAGGCGCGGATGACCTCGGGGTCGGCCAGCACGTCAGCCGGCGGACCCGAGGCGATGACCCGGCCCTGCTCCATCGCCAGCAGGCGGCTGGATATCGAGGCGACCAGCGGCAGGTCGTGTTCGATGATCGCCACCGAGCACCCCACCTCGCGCGTTATGCGCGAGATCAGCGGGCCGAGCTCCTCGGCCTCCGCCTGGGCCAGCCCGGACGAAGGCTCGTCGAGCAGCAGCATCACCGGCTCCGCCGCCAGCAGGCACGCCAGGTCGACCACCCGCCGGGAGCCCGTCGAGAGCTCGTTCACGAACTTGTCGGCGTAGGGCCTCAGCCCCAGGCTCTCGACCAGGTTGTCCACCCTGCGCTCCAGCCGCCGCTCCATTCGCCGCACCGGGAAGTACGCGGCCGTGGCCGCCACACTGCGGTTCTCGAGGTGGCGCTCGAACGCCGTGGTGATGTTCTCTCGCACCGTCAGCGCGGAGAACAGCCGGACGTTTTGGAAGGAGCGAATCAAACCCAACCGGGCCCGGGCGTCGGGGCCGAGGCGGCTCACGTCGCGCGACCGCAGCGCCACGGTCCCTTCGTCCTGCTGGACGAACCCGGAGATGACATCGAACAGAGTCGTCTTGCCCGCGCCGTTGGGCCCGATGATGCCCAGGACCTCGCCCGGGGCGACGGCGAACGAGACCCCCTGCAGCGCGGCCACCCCGCCGAAGTTGACCGCCACCCCATCCACGCGCAGAACGTCGCCGGTGTCGTCCGTTGTCGCGCGTGCCACCGGGCGTCCGCCGGCCAGCGTGGCAGCGGACCTGGACGCGCCGAGGAAGGTGGAGCGGGCGATGTCGCCGCGCGCCATGAGGTCCTCGGTCAGGCCCTCAAAAGCCACCGCGCCCCGCTCCATGAAGACCGCCCGCCGGGCGATGGTGACCGCGACGTTGATCGATTGCTCGACCAGCACCAGGGTGGTGCCCTGGGCGTGGACGCGGCGTAGGGCCTCGAGCAACTGGTCGACCACCTGGGGTGCCAGGCCCAGGCTGAGCTCGTCGATCATCAGCAGGCGCGGGCGCATCAACAGCGCCTGGCCCAGCGAGACCATCTGCTGCTCTCCCCCGCTCAGGTTGCCGGCCTGCTGTCCCAGCTTGTCGCGCAGGACCGGGAACAGCTCGAAAACGGTCTCGCGGCGGCCCGCGGCGTCGGCGTCCCGGGACAGCCGCGCGGCGGCCCGCAGGTTCTCCTCCACCGTGAGCGTGGGAAAAATCGCCCGCCCGCCGGGTACCATGACGACGCCCGCGGCGGCGTTCTCATGGGGTGGCGTGTGGGTGATGTCCACGCCGTCATAGAACACGGCGCCGCTGGAGGACGGCTGGAGCCCGCAGATCGCCCGCAGCAGCGTGGACTTCCCGGCGCCGTTGGTGCCCAGGAGGGCGACGATCTCCCCCTCCTCGACGTCGAAGTCGACCCCGTTGAGAACCTTCGCCCCGTCATAGACCACCTCCACGCCACGGCACACCAGCAGCTTGGCGCCGCCGGCGGCCCGGGCCCGGCGCGACTCCTCCTCGGCACTGCTCACCGCCCTCGCGGCCTTCATGTCAGCACTCACCCCAAGCCCCGCCGAGGCCATCACCACCGCGGCCACGATGTAGACGGGGATGAACGGCGCGAACTGGGCGCGCACCCCGACCCCGCTGGCGGCCAGGCTGCTGACCACCAGCACGATGGGGGTGGAGAGCAGGCTCCACGGCTGAATGGAAGACATCGCGAAGGCCCGGATCCGCGACGGAACGACAAGTGATGAGAGCGCCAGCAGCGGCGGGCTGAACTCGAAGGTGACCATCGAGGTGCAGCCCGCCGCCAGCGCCGCGCAGGCCGCCGCCAGCCAGAGCTGGTCGGTCACCGCGATCACCGTTGTCAGGGCGGCCATCGCCAGCACAAAGCCCACCACCAGGTAGACCAGCCGGGCGGGCCGAGTGACGACCAGGCGGTCGATCAAGGGGCCCGTGGCGAACATCAGGACCACGCTGATCGTCGACCCGGCGGACGCGATGAGGGTGTACTGGAAGGGGCTCAGGTGGTGCACGTAGGCGAAGTACAGGGGCATCACCAGGCTGGTGAACTGTGCCGCCCGCAGGAATGGCTGGGCGTACCACAGCCGCCTCAGCGTCACAATGCTCCGCGCCGCCCGCCATGCCTCGCGTAAGGGCACCCGTTGCTGCACCGGGTCCGGTTCGGCGCCGGCGGCGCCCGCGTCCTGCTGTCCCCGTGGGGGTTCCTTGAGCAGGAAGTAGGTCCCGGAAAGCAGCAGGGCAAACCCGCCAAACCCGAGGAATGCCGCGCGCCAGCCATAGAACGTTGCCACCAGGCCGACGATGGGGGTGCTCACGATGCCACCCAGGGTCCCGTACTGGAGTACGAAGCTGAAGACCCGGCCGCGGCGCTCCACCGGGTAGTAGTCGGCCAGCATCGGGAACAGCGGAGGGTCCTGGACCGAGCGCCCGATGGCACTCATCGCACGGCCTCCGAGCAGCGAGAACGGCGTCGTCCCGAGCCCGATCGCGATCGAGCCCAGGTGGGTGACGATCGCCCCCGCCCGCAGCAGGTATACCCGCTTGTAGCGGTCAGCCAGGAAGCCCACCGCCGGCGCGGTCAGGAGGGATGCGAAGGTCACGATCTGGCTGAACAGGAAGAGGAAGCCGAGGTCGTATCCAAGTGTCGGGCGCATCAGCGGAGCCAGCACAAACAGTGCCTGGAAGTCGGCGCCGTTGAACAGGCTGACCAGGCCCACGATCAGCAGCGGCAGGACCGGCCCGCCACCGGCCACCGTCCACGGCAGGAACTGGCGCAGGTAGCTGCCTACTGTGAGCCGGGAGTCCTCCTCGCCGGCCGCGTCCTCTACGAGAGGGCGCGGCCGGGGCCGCTGGCCCGACGGTCGAACCCCGAGCTCGCGCTCGCGCTCGGAGGGAACTGGGGCGCGAACCTCACCGCCGGCCCGCAGCTCAGCCATCAGGAGCCGGCTCCGAGCTGGGGTCGAGCTGGTACCGGCGGGGCACGAACGCGGTGCCGCCGCCGGGGCGCATGTTGGGCAGGATGGGTACCGGCGCGTCCTCCGAAAGGGCACGATCGCCCAGCAGGCTCGGCACCGGCACGCGATAGCGCACGGCGACGCGGCGCAGGAAGGCATCCCTCAGGCCAAACACCAGCTGGGCCAGGCCGCCGGGCGCGACCAGCAGCAGGAAGAGCACCCCACCGCCGGTGGCCATCAGGCCGCCGACCTGGCCAGGGATGGCCAGCGCCAGCCCCGTGTAGACCGCTCCGAGGACAGGGCCTGCGATGCTGCCCAGCCCCCCGATGACCACCAGCAGGAAGATCCCCACGCTGACCTGGGGCGAGAAGTCCAGGGGCTGCAGGCCACGCTCCTGGAACACCAGCAATCCACCGGCGAGCGCCGCCATGGAGCCGGAGATCGCGAACGCGGTGAGACGGGTCCGGAACAGGTTGATCCCCAGGGATTGGGCTGCCTCCTCGTTGTCCCGACACGCGATCAGGGCCCTCGCGGTCCGGCTCCGACGCATCGCCATGGTTACCGCCACGACGGCCGCCAGTACCAACAGCGCGAGGTAGAAGAAGGCCCGGTCGTCGTTGAGGTCGATCCCCAGGAACAGCGGACGGTCAAGGCCCTGGGGCAGGATTCCACCGAGGTACGAGCGGTTAAGCAGCACGTCGGAGACGGTCAGTGCCAGCGCCAGCGTCACGACGGCGAGGTTGAGGCCGGTGAGCCGCAGCGCCGGGAGGCCGACGGCAACCGCCGCCACCCCGCCGGCCACCGCACCGGCCAGCAAACACAATGGGAAGGGCATGCCGTAATTGCCCGCCAGCACGGCGGCGACATAGCCGCCGATGGCGGCGAAACCGAAGTGGCCGAGGCTGATCTGGCCGGCCCACCCGGTCAGCACCAGCAGCGAAACCCCGATGATCGCGTAGACGATGACGACCCCGCCCAGGGTGACCTGGCTCGGGGACATCACGAAGGGGTATGCCAGCAGCGCGACCAGGCCCAACCCTGTGCCCCAGCGGCGGTAGTTCTGGACCACCGGGATGTGCTGGAGCTCCCGAGGGACCCCGCGCAGTTCTCGCGCCGCGAGCCACGACTCGCGAACCTCGGCCAGCGCGCGCGACGCGCCACGGTCCTGCAGGAGGAGAAACGCGGCGATGGCCACCACCAGCAGCCCCTCGAACAGCGTCGGGGCGTTGAAGCTGGCGAAAAACCCCTGCTCACCAACGCCCAGGGCCACCGCGGCGAGCACTGTGAGAGGCAGGTTGGCGAAGCGCGCCGCAAGCGCGACCAGCAGGATCCGGGTCAACCCGCCCGTGCTCAACGCGGTGGTGGCGTCCACGCCACCGCCCGTGGCGCTGAGGATCGCGCCCAGGCCTGACAGGAGTCCCGCAACCAGCCAGACGAGGGCCGTCTGGCTGCCGACGTTGATCCCCAGGGTCTGCGCCCGGGCCGCGTTGTCCGCGCTCGCACGGATGGCGATGCCCGCCCGGCTCCAGAGGAAGAAAGCCGTCAGGGCCACCCCGACCAGCGCCGCGGCGGCCACGGTCAGGACCTCGGTGGCGTGGAACAACGTGCCCCCGATGTTCCACGTCATGTCGACCGGGATGGCAACCTTGCCGAGGTAGGCCGTGGCCGTCTCGACCTCGCCGCCCGCGGTGCGGGTGATGAACAGCTGTGGGATCTCGGTGGCCAGCCCCGCCAGCAGTTGTGCCACGGCGATCGTGGCGACCGTCAGCACGAGGCGGGGTGCCGAGCGCAGCCGCGCCAGCACCACCGTGTAAGCCAGGTACGCCAGCAGCCCGGAAAGCGCCAGCGCCACGGCCGCACTGGCCCAGAAGTTCGCCGCGATGGCCCACGAGGGCGGCGACGCGACCGCGCCGCTGAAGCATGGCGGACAGAGCGGCTCAAGCAGGTGCAGGAACTGCAGCTTGCCGACCAGGATGGCGAACAGGACGGCCGCGGTGGCGCCGAACGAGGCCTGCGCGAAGTTGATGACCCGGTTACTGCGGAACACCAGCACGACGGCCAGCGCCTGCAGCGAATAGGCCGCCCCCTGCACGATGCCGCGGGCGATAACCCCCTGCGGCAATCGCAGCATGCCAACCAGGAAGATGACCAGGACGATGACGTCCAGGTTGCCGCGGGCCACGCGGACCACGTTCGCCCCCGGCCTGCCGTGGCCCTGGTCCGCCTTTCCCCCGCCGGGCACACCGGCGCCGCCGTCACTCACCACACATTCCCGCGGGGGCTGGTATAGCACACCTGTTACCCCACTCGCCACGGCTTTGACACCCCGGGCGGACTCTGGTATACCAGTTGCCTCTTGGGATCGCGGGGATGAGCACCGGGCAGCAACGCGCCGCCGCGGTCCGTCTGACATGGCCGTTGCTGGCGAGCCTGGCGCTGGCCGCCTGCGGCCCGTCGACAGCCAACGGCCAGCCCACCCACGCCCGCCGCGGAGGCGTGGCCTCCATCGCGCTCGACGCCGACCCGGTGTCGCTGAACCCCCTGGTGGCCGGCGACGTGTCCTCCGTCCGCGCTTACGCCCCGCTGTTTCCCAACCTCTACCAGGTCGACGCCCACCAGGTCGTCACGCCCGACCTCGCCGCCGCACTGCCGGGGGTGTCGAGCGACGGGCTGCAGTGGACGGTGCGGCTGCGGACGGGCGCGCGCTGGAGCGACACCAAGCCGATCGACGCCAACGACGTCGTCTATACAGTCCAGACCGAGGCCAACCCGGAGCTGGACACCCACGCCGTCTTCGACTGGCAAAACCTCGCCTCGGTCGCCCGGGTGGACGACACCATGGTGCGCTTCATCCTGAAACAGCCCGACGCGGGTTTCCTGGCCGACCAGCTGGTGATGCCGGTCGTGCCCCGCCATGTCCTCGCGCCCATCGACGTCAAGAAGATGAGCCAGGGTATCTACGGCAGCACCCCCACGGTCACCGGCGGACCATTCCTGTTCACCCGCCGGGCTGAGGGGGTCGGCATCGACCTCCGGGCCAACCCCGGCTACTACGGGGGGCGACCCAGCCTCGACCGGCTCCTGGAGGTGATCGTGCGTGACCCCCTGACTGCCGCCGACGCCCTGGACAATGCCCAGCTCAGCTGGGACCAGGGCCTGACTACCGCGGCGGCCGACCGGGTCCGTGGCACGGTGGGAGTCAGGCTCGCGACCTATCCCGACCTGGGATACCACGACCTCCGTTTTAACACCCGCCCCGGGCGAGCATTCGCGGACCTTGCCAGCCGGCAGGCTGTCGCCTACGCCATCGACCGGGCCGGGCTGGTCGCGGCGGTCACGTCGGGAAGAGGCATACCTCTCTGGGGCGACATCAGTCCGTCTTCCTGGGCATACAACGGGTCCGCCACGATCCGCTACCGCCAGGACCTGGCCCGCTCCTCCAGCCTGCTGCGGTCGGCCGGCTGGTCGGCCGCCGGCGCCGATGTCCTGGCCCGGGGCTCAGCCCGCTTCTCGCTGCCGCTGTACTACGCGGTCGACGACTCCCGGGTCGCTGACGCCGCCCGCCGGCTCTCGACAGCGCTGCGGAAGGTGGGGATCGAGGCCACTCCCACGGAGATGTCGCGCTTCGGGCTCCAGGACCGGCTCGCCAAGGGTGATTTCGACATCGCGCTGGCCTCCAGCGGGCTCGGGTTGGATCCTGACGAATACGAGGTTCTCCACGACCCCGCACGGGGCGACCCGCTCCCGTCGGGCTACAACGGCACCGGGTATGCCGACCCGGCGCTGGAGGCCCTGCTCCTCAAGGAGCGCGGCCTGCACCTGGAATCGGACGCGGCCACCCGGGCCGCGCGCAAGGCGGTGTTCGACGACATCCAGCGCAACCTCGGCACCAACCTGCCGGTGATCCACCTCTGGGCGGACACCCGCTACCAGGGCTTCAACACCACCCTGGGCGGTATCGACGGCGCCGGGAACGAGGCCGACCAGGACCGCAACAGCCGGCTCTACGCAGGGCTGTTCCTTCGCTCGTGACGACCTCCACGGCGGCCGGGACGAGCATCAGCGACCACGCGTACGCCGAGCTGTCCCGGGCGATCGCGACCTGCGCCCTTCCCCCGGGCGCGCCGATAAACGAGCGTGCCGAGGCGGCCCGGCTGGGCATGAGCCGGACGCCGTTCCGGCAGGCGCTGCACCGCCTCGCACTGGACGGGCTGATTGTCGCGGTCCCCAAACGGGGCACCTACGTCGCGCCCCTGGACGCCGGCGACATCCGCGACAACATGGTGGTGCGCGCGGCGCTGGAGGCGGACATGGCGCGCCGCCTGGTGACCGAAGGGCGCCCGGTGGATTTCGCCAAGCTCAAGCGCTGCATCGCGGACCAGCGAACGGCCGCGCGGTCCGGCGACTGGCTGACCTTCCTGGGCCTCGACGAGGCCTTCCACCTGGCCATCCTGGAGGCCGCGGGCAACCCCCGCGCCACGGAGTCGGCGCGCCGCGCCTGGATCCACGTCAACCGCGCGCGCTACCTGATGCCCATGACCACCCGGCAGATGCTCGATGCGAAGCGAGGGCACCGCGAGATCCTTGAAGGACTGATCGCCGCCGACCCGGAACGGGTCCAGCAGGCGATCGCACGTCACCTCGGGAAGCCGCTCGCGCGCCGGCTGGAGGAGCTCCGGGGGCGGCTCGGCGCGGCCTTCGAACTGATCCCGGGTCAGCCCGCGTAGCGGCGCCCGGCCGCCGTCATGGCCCCGGCCGGACAAACGCCTTGATGGTGCCATGGCGCCCGGCACCCGAGGCCACGGGTGTGATCGTGTAGGGACCGGCGGCCGCGGGGACGATGAAGGTCTCCGCGTAATGGACCTCGAAGGGCGCGAAGGCTCGGTCTGGTGATTCCACCACTGCGGCATCCCCGGCCACGAGGTTGAGGACGTTCACACCTCGGTCCGCATGAGCGTGCGGAACCGTCGATGTGAACCAGTGCCGCCGCGTCTCGATGAACTCGGCCGGGTGAAGCCCCGTGCGCTCTTCGCTCCAGCCCGGGCCATCGGCAACGGGGCTGACCTGGTTGACCAGATGCTCCAGGGCAAAGGCGGTGTCGCGGTCCCACTGGATATTGCGGAGGCCGTGCTCGACGTTGATGGGCCTTGGCTGCCCGTCCAGCCCGAGCCGTCCCCAGTCCCAGAGCTTGAAAGTGAAGATATACGGCGTGGCGCTGATCTCCAGCACCATGCCGTCCGCTCCCGAGCAGTGGATCGTGCCTGCGGGAATCAGGAAATGGTCGTGGGGCCGGGCGGGAAATTGGTTGACGTACTGCTCGGCCGGGAAGCCGCGGCCCCCCTCAGCCGCCAGCCGCAGGTCAGCGGCAAATTCATCGCGGTCGATTCCCTCGCGCAGGCCGAGGAAGACGGTCGCGCCGGGGCCGGCGTCCAGCATGTAGTAGCTCTCGTCCTGGGTGTAGTCCATCCCGAAGTGCTCGCGGATGTAGGCCGTCAACGGGTGCACCTGCAGCGACAGGTTGCCTCCGCCCATGGTGTCGAGGAAATCGAAGCGGATGGGGAACTCGGCACCAAAAAGCGCTCTCACATGCTCACCAAGTAGCTCTGCCGGTCGCCGGAAGACCAGGTTGGCGGCCGGGGTCTCGAACCTCCTCCCGCCGAAGTCCAGGAGCAAGGAATTCTCCTCTGGGACGCAGTCGAAGCACCAGCCGTAATTCGGCGGGCCGGGGTCCAGCGCGCAGACCCGTCGCATCCACTCTCCGCCCCATGGCGCGGGGTCGAAATACGGGACGACCCTGAATGGGCGCGACGATGCGGCGGTCAACGCGTTCTCCATCGCGCCGTGGGAGATCAGCCGCGGTTCGTCGCCGCGGGTGGTGTCGAGGAAGAAGTCCACCCGCTCCCAGGCCTCGTTCTTCAGCCGGTCGCAGACCCGCCAGTCCACGAAATAGCTGCGCCTGTACTGCTGCGACGCGCGCTCACCGCGGTTGGAGGCACCAAGGTTTTCGACCTCTCCGCGACGCTGGCGCAACTGGGTCTCCCATCGCGGCATCTCGGCCAGCAGCAGGAGGTCGGCTCCGTGGACCAGGGAGGCACCGGCACCCATTATCACCACTGTCCCATCCGCGTCCTGCGCCTCGTGGGCGATTGCCGCGAGGCGGTCGGCGTCGAGGAAGTCGCGCATGTCCAGCCGGCTGATGCGGCCGAAGACAGGGTCGTCGGTCAGCTCGGGCAGGACCAGGGCGTCGATCTTGACGGGGGGCAGGAAGGCCAACGAGGTCTCCAGCACTCGGGCTGGCGCCAGGCGGCGGACCAGTTCCATGAGGTGCTCACGCCGGACCGCCGGGAAGGCCTCGATCGCCACCACCCGGGCGCTCCGTTCTCGAACCCGGGCGGCTATCTCATCCCAACCGCGCGCGCATTCGGATGCCGAGCCCGCGCTGACCGCGGGCGCCTTGTCGTAGGTCGTGGCGCCCAGCTCAGCCCGCGGCGCGGCCGGCCAGTTCGGCCAGCCCGAAGAGCGCCGCGGCATCTCCCGCCTGGCTCAGTCTGACCCGGGTCCGGTAGTTGCCGAACAGGCGGCGGTTGACGGCGTCCTCCACCCCGTCCAGCAACGGCGACTCAGCGCCGGCGGGGCCCCCACCGACCACCAGGATGTCCGGGGCGTGCGCATGCGCCAGGGCCACCAGGGCCCGAGTCAGCAGCAGCCGGTAGCGCGCCAGCCCGGCGATGGCCGCCGGGTCGCGGGCCTCGAGCGCGGCGAAGACCTCAACGGGGGTGGTCGCGGTGCCGCCGGCGTCCCGCATGTAGTCGACGACGCGGTCGGCGCGGCACAGCGCCTCGATCGAACCCGTCCGCCCGCTGGTGTCCTCGTACGGCCCGCCCTCCTCCGCGATGGGGACCTGGCCGCCAAGAATGCCGCCACCGAGAACCCCCTCTCCCATTGGCCCGCCACCCTCGAAGACCGTCACCCCGACACCGGTCCCGATGGTCACCACGACGACCCGGCTGAGTCCACGACCCGCGCCATGGACGGCCTCGCCGGCGCCAAAAGCGACAGCATCGTTGCGGACGCTGGCGGGCATGCCGAAGCGAGACTCCAGGAAGGCGCGCAGATTGGAGCCCTCGGCGCCCGGCAGCTTGCCGGGCAGGGCGACGATGGTGCCGTCGGCGTCCACCAGGCCGGGCACGCAGGCCGCGACGCGCGTGGCGGGGTGACTCGCCAGCAGGCCGTCGCCCACTCGACCCACCACCTCCAGCGCGCTCGCGAACGAGGTCCCGGTCGGCTCGGAGCAGAGCCCGTCAGCCGCGTCGCCGCTGACCACCGCGGCCTTCACCCGGGTGCCGCCGACGTCAAACGCGAGGGTGGCGGCAGCCATCATGGCTGCAGCTCCCGGTAGGCCGCGACCGTACGCTGGGCGCAGTCATTCCAGCTGTAGCGTCCGTGGACCCACCGTCTGCCGTTGTCCCGGACCCGCTGTCGCAACGGACCGTCCGTGAGCAGCGCCGTGATCGCCTCCTCCAGGGCGGCTTCGTTGCCGGGATCGACGAGCAGCGCCGTGTCGCGGTCCTCGCCAACCACCTCCGGCAAGGCGCCTGCCCGGGTTGCCACCAGCGCCACCCCTGCGGCCATCGCCTGCACCGCGGGCAGTGAGAAGCCTTCGTACAACGAGGGAACCACCGCCACCTCCGCGCGGGCGTACTCCTCCCCGACCTGCTCGTCGCTGAGGTCGCTGAGCCGGGTCACTGCGCCGGCCAGGCCGAGGTCCGCAACACGCTGCGGGATATCGCTCTCGTCCCACCCGCTGGACACCACCACCAGATGAGCCCCCGGGACCTGGCGGCGCACCAGCACCATGGCCTCGAGCAGGAATCGAAGGCCTTTCAGCGGGACGTTCGCCGCCGCCATGGTGAACACCCGGCCGGGCACCGGCTTGACCCCGTCGCGGGGATGGAAAATGCCGACGTCCACCCCCAGCGGGGTCACCCTCATTCGCTCAGCCAAGACGCCGACGTTCGCCACGATGTCGCGCCGGGCGGTCTCCGAAACCGTCAGCACCAGCGGCAGTGCCCGCGCGACCTCTCCCTGCATCTCCATGAAGTCGTACCAGCGCTCGGCAATTTCTGACCTGTCGGGTCGATCCTGACGGGATAGCTCGAGGTCGATCGCGAGCGGGTGGTGGATGGTCGCAAGGACGGGGTGCCCGTCGTCCCGCATCCCCTGGATCCCGGTACCCAGAGACTGGTTGTCGTGCACCACGTCGAACTCACCAACCCGGGCCTGGAGCACCCGGCGCGCGCGCAGGCTGAACGTCAGCGGCTCGGGGTAATGACCGTTGAACATCATGTCGTACTCCATCTCGTCGATCGAGTCCCGCAGCTCGGAGGGCTGAGGGAAGCGGTGGCGCAGCGGGTTGTCGGGGCGGTACAGGTCGAGGCCGGGTACCTCCGTCAGCTTCACGCCTGGATCGAGCTCGGGGTACGGCTGACCTGAGATGACCTCGACATCGTGACCGAGGCGCACCAGGGCCCGCGACAGCTGACGCACGTACACCCCCTGGCCGCCGGAACGGGGATTACCCCTGTAGGTCAGCATCGCGATCCGCAGCGGGGCCGGCTCCGGCATGGACAGGGAGGCTATCACCGACGTTTTGGAATCCGGCCGCGGCGTCCGCTATGTTCGACGCCCTTGCCAGCACAGGTGCGCGACGACAGCATGTGGCCGACACCGTGGCGGGCGGCCTGGGCGTGGTATCGCCAACCGCCGGACGCCTCGCGCATCGCGTCCGCTGCGCCCGACGCCGCCCACCGTGATGCCTTTGTCCTCTTCCGCCGTGAGTTCCACCTCGACGACGTGCCACGCACCCTTAACCTGCGCGCCGTCTGCGACGGCAGGTACATCCTGCTGGTCAACGGCATCCATGCCGCCGCGGGACCGATCCGCTCGCAGGACGGGATCCTGGCCTGGGACCAGGTGGACATCGCACGAATGGTCGGGCCGGGGGCCAACTGCCTGGCGGTGGTCGCGCGCCACTACGGCACCCCCATCCCCTGGTGGGTGCCCACGGCGCCATACGCCGAACTCGGGCGGGGTGGGTTCGCGCTGGAGTGTCTCGAGGTTCCGGGGATCTCGACCGCGGGTGGCTGGCGCGCGCGTCGAGGCCCGTGGGCATCTCACCCGGAGCTTCTTTTCGGGCCGCCCAACGAGGAACTGGACGCCACCGCCCTGGACCCGCGGTGGGTCGAGACAGGGTTTGACGATCACGCCTGGGAACCGGCAGTGGTGCTGTCGGGCATTCCCGGGCGGCAGGTCCCCGCCCGCATCCCTGGGACTCCCTTCCAGCTCGTGGAGCCGAGCCCGCTCCCGGCCCAATCGCGCATCGCGGTTCCCGGGCGGGTGGTGATGCGTGGGCGTTGTGTCGGCGACCTCGGCCCGCACCGCTGGAGCTGGGCGTCGACCGACCCGGCGTGGGCCGCCGGGGGAGCCTTCGAAATGGTGCCGGATGACCGCGGCTTCCCGGTGTCGCTGGGTGCCAACGAGGCACTCCTGCTGGACCTGGGAGGCGTAATGATCGGCCATCCCACCGCGGTTGTCCGGGCGCCGGCCGGCGCGCGGCTGGTGATGCGGGCGGCCGAGCGACTGGACCGCGGTATGCCCGCCGACCACGACCGCCGCTGGCTGCACGCCCATGTTTGCCGGGGCCCGGAGGACAGCGTGGAGGCCTTCGAGCGGATCGGCCTGCGATACCTCCAGCTCAGCGCTGACATGCCCGTCAGCATCCTCTCGGCCGGTTGCGTGGAAGCTCGCTACCCGCTGGCGGTGGAAGCCGAGTTCACCTGTGACGACCCCGCGCTGGAGAGGACCTGGAGGATGGGGGTGCGCACGATCGAGGTCTGCGCCACCGACGCCTTCCTGGACTGCCCCTCGCGGGAGCAACGCGCCTGGGTTGGCGACTCATACCTGACCAGCCTGCTCGTGTGTGCGCTCTCCCCGGATACCCGCCTGGTGGAGAGGAGCCTCCGGCTGGCGGCGCGGGCCCGGCGCCCCGACGGCCTCCTCTCGATGGTGGCCGCGGGCGACTTCTCGATCGATGCCGAAACCATCCCCGACTCCTCGTTGCTCTGGATCCTGGGACTTCATGGCGTTCACCGTTGGACCGGGAACGACGTACTTTTGCATGAGTTACTCGGCTCCGCCCGCCCCATCCTTGACTGGTTCTGGGGGCACGTTCGCGACAGGGTGCTCCAGCCCGTGCCCGGTTGGGTGTTCCTTGACTGGATCCCGCTCAGGACCGACGTCCCGTCAGCATCGCTGCAGGGGTTGCTGGTGCTCGCGCTGGAGGCCCACGGGGTGATGTGCGCACGCGCCGGCGACAGGGCCAACGCGGACCTCAGCCGGGCCCGGGCCGCCACCCTGCGCCGAGGGTTGGCCCATTTCATCCGCGGCGGCCGCGTCCTGGAGACGCCCGACGACGACTTTGCGACCCAGCACTCCGTGGCCCTGGCCGTGCTTGCCGGGGCGCCGGGAATCGATCCCGCGGCGGCGCTGCGGGCCGCGGTCACCGGCGAACGGGTGCGATACCCCGTACGGTCGGAAGAGGCCCCGCGCGGTTGGGTCCTGCCCCCGGGATTCGACCCGCGCACCACCATCCTCGCGACGCAGCCCTTCTTCGCCCACTTCCTGCACGCCGCGATGACCGCGGCGGGCACGCGCGACCTGCTGCTGCCTTCGATCCGGCGGTGGGACGCCTTCCACGGCACCGGCGACGGGACGTTCTGGGAGGTGTGGCCGGGGGGTGCCGAGACGTGGAGCCACGCCCACGCCTGGTCATCGACACCGACCTTCGACCTGATGACGATGGTGCTCGGTGTGTCCCCGTCCACGCCCGGTTTCCAGGAGATCCGGGTGGCACCGCACCTCGGTTCGCTGTCACACGCGTCCGGCCGGCTGCCCACTCCGCGGGGGCCGGTCTCAGTCGATCTCGAGCGCTCCGGCGGTGGGGTCGCCGGCGCGGTCGAGTTACCGCCCGGGAGCAGCGGCACGCTGGAGAGGGACGGGCTCCCGCCGGTCGCGTTGCCACCCGGGCGGACCACCTTCTGACTAAACTCAGCCAGCCCGGCGGACATGATCAGGAGGGAGCATGGACCTGCAGCTGAAAGGAAAGGCCGCAATAGTGACGGGGGGCTCCAAGGGAATCGGGCTCGCCTGCGTCGAGGTGCTCGCTGAGGAAGGGATGAGCGTCGCGATCCTGGACCGGGACGTGGAGGCCGGGCATGAGGCTGTGGACCGGCTGGCCGCGGGCGGTGCTGACGTCGCCTTCGTGCAGTGCGACCTCGCCGACCGCGCGGGGCTCGTGGCGGCGGTCGACCGCGCCTGCGACGGCCTGCGCGGTGTCCACGTGCTGGTCAACAGTGCCGGGATCCAGGAATACGGGAACGTGGTGGACACACCGGAAGAGCAATGGGACAGGGTGCTGGCGGTGAACCTGACAGGCGCCTTCCTGGTGTCCAAACAAGTGGTACCGCGGATCCTCGCGAGCGGGGGCGGTGCGATCGTGAACATCGCTTCGGTTCAAGCGTTCGCGGCCCAGCGAAACGTGGTGGCGTACGCCAGCAGCAAGGGCGGGCTGGTGCAGTTGACGCGCGCTATGGCGGTCGACCTGGCTCCAGCGATCCGGGTGAACTGCGTCTGCCCGGGCTCCGTCGACACCCCCATGCTGCGGAGTTCGGCACGGTTGTTCTCCGACCACCCCGATGAGGCCATCGCAGAGTGGGGCAAGATGCACCCCATGGGACGCGTGGCCAGCCCGGGGGAGGTCGCGGCGGTTGCCGCGTTCCTGGCCAGTCCCCGCGCGGGCTTCACCACGGCCTCCGCCTACTTCGCGGACGGCGGCCTGCTCTCGCTCATCGGCTGATGGCGCCGTAGGCGTGGACCTGGACCCCGAGGTGCAGGCCCTCTATGACGCCTGGAACGCGGAGGGCCCGCCGCCGCCACCGGCCACGGACCTCGCCGAATTTCGACGTCGCGACGTCGCGCTCGCGAAAAGGTTGGGGGGGAAACCGGTGGCGGTCGCGCGCGTCGAAAACCGGGTCATCGAGGCGTCTCCCCGAGACCTCGCGGTGCGCCTTTACTGGGGCACGACTGCTCCCAACCTGCCCCTGGTCACCTGGTTCCACGGCGGCGGCTTCGTGGCCGGGTCCGTCGAGTCATCGGATGCCGTCTGCAGGATCCTCGCCGCGGGAATCCCCGCCCTGGTCGCCAGCGTCGAATACCCGCTGGCACCCGAGTTCCCCTTCCCGGCGGGGATAGAGGATGCGTATGGCGTCCTGCAGTGGCTCCGCGGCAACGCCGCGAAGTTGGGCGGACGCGATGGCCCCTTCGTCCTGGGCGGAGAGAGCGCCGGTGGGACCGTGGCCGCCGCGGTCTCCCGGCGCCTGAGGGCGGCCGGCGCGCCGCTGCCGGCGCTCCAGGTCCTGGTCTACCCCGCCACCGACGTGCGCCCCCTGCTTGCGGAACCGCGGGGACCTGGAGGCGCCGCGGAACTCGGCACGCCGGCCTGGTGGGCCGAGCAATACCTCCGCGGCGCGGACCCGGGGGACCCGGACGCGTCGCTGGTGGCTGATCCCGCGCCGGGAGGCCTGCCGTCGACCATCGTGGTATCCGGCGGCGCCGACCCCATGGCGCCCGAGGGTGCG
This sequence comes from Candidatus Dormiibacterota bacterium, assembly GCA_036741395.1. Lineage (GTDB taxonomy): Bacteria > Chloroflexota > Dormibacteria > DASZGP01 > DASZGP01 > JAXDLW01. The sequence continues at coordinate 9,561 of DAINSI010000025.1, read as the reverse complement.
GCGTATGTCCGGCTGCTGGCCGCGGCGGGGGTCGATGCCCGGGAGAAGCTCTACCCCGGCATGCCACACGGTTTTTTTGGCTGGAACGTTGGGCTACGCTCCTGCGCGGTCGCCCACGAGGACGTCGTCGGCGCGATCAGGAAGGCGCTGAAGTCCCCCGCCAGCTGAGAACATCGGCGCGGCCAGGGTTCAGCCCGCCGTCAGGCCGCCATCGATCACCATCGCCGAGCCGGTCACGAACGAGGCCTCGTCAGACGCGAGGTAACACATCGCCGCCGCGATCTCCGCCGGCTCGCCGAGGCGGCCCAGCGGCTGGCGCGCGGTCAGCGCAGCCCGCGCCGCAGGGCCGTCACCGGACGCGTCGAGCAATCGCCCCACCCAGGGACTGTCGACCGTCCCCGGACACACGCAGTTACACCGCACCCCGGTGCCGGCATACTCGATGGCCACCTGTCGGGTCAGTGCGATCACCGCCCCCTTGGACGCGGAGTAGGCGGCGCGGTCTCGCAGGCCGACCATGCCGGCGACCGAGGCGGTGTTCACGATCACACCCCCGGCAGGGCGCTGCGCCAGCATCTGCCTCGCCGCGTACTTGCACCCCAGGAATACACCGCGGCTGTTGACCGCGAAGACCCGGTCCCACTCCTCGGCAGTGCAGTCGACGACGCTGGTGGTCGATCCGATGCCCGCGTTGTTGAACATCATGTCGAGGCGCCCCGCCGCGGTGACGGCGCTCGCCACCATGCCGGCGACGGCAGCCTCGTCGGATACGTCGACCTCCGTGCGGACGGCCCCCTCCGGCGCGCCGGAGGGATCTTGATCCGCGGCCAGGACCCACGCACCTTCTTCAAGCAGCCGGGAGGTGAGCGCGGCGCCGATGCCCGAGCCGGCGCCGGTGACGATGGCGGACTTTCCCGCGAACCGGGTGGCCGTCACAACAGTCTCTGGACCGACAAGGTGGCCTTATAGTAGGTGTTCGCCTCGCGTCAGACCGAGTCTTTACGCCCAGCAAGGCAACCCTGGGAGCCTCGACATGAAACTCGCGACCTTGCGGTCCCAACGCGGGCATGCCCCCGCCCTGGTGGCGTCGGATGGCGTCGTCGCGCTGGCGGACGTGGCGCGGGCGGCAGGCTCGACACTCCCGGTCGCAGACGAGATGAGCGAACTGCTGGCAGGTTACGGGGCACAGTCGGGCGAGCTCAAGCGCCTCGCGGCATTGCTTCCCGAGCTCCTCGTCCAGGGCTCCGTGGAGCCCTCGTCGGCCGACCTCGGCCCACCGGTGCCGCGTCCGGGAAAAATTATCGGGGTGGGCCTGAATTACGCTGACCACGCCCGCGAAACAGGACAGGCCGCCCCGTCCATCCCGGTGGTTTTCGCCAAGTTCGGCACGACCATCGTCGGTCCCGGCGACCCGATCGTGCGGCCGGCCGAGGTACAGGACCTGGACTACGAGGCGGAGCTGGCCGTGGTGATCGGGAGGCGAACCCGGAGCGTGACCAAGGCGGCGGCCCTGGACCATGTCCTGGGTTACATGAACGCCAACGACGTCTCCGCCCGAACCGCCCAGCTGGCCACCGGCCAGTGGGTGCTCGGGAAGTCCTTCGACACCTTCTGCCCGGTGGGCCCATACCTGGTCACGCCGGACGAATGCACTGACGTCCAGGACCTCGCGATCCGGTGCTGGGTCGACGGCGAGATTCGCCAGGAATCCTCCACGGCGGAGATGATCTTTGGGGTTGCCGACCTGGTGGCCTACCTGTCGACGTCCATGACCCTTGAGCCCGGCGACATCATCCTCACCGGCACGCCGCCCGGCGTCGCCATGGCCCGCAACCCGCCACCATGGCTCCAACCGGGGCAGCGATGCGACATCGAGATCGGCCCCCTCGGACGCCTCTCAAACGCGGTCGAGGACGGCGGGACGCAAACGTGAAGCGCACCTGATGGGGGAAACGTGATGGATTCAGAGTCCGATCAATTCGATCCCCGCGCCGCGGATCTGTGGCACGAGATCGAGGCCGCGCGCGTCCCTGCCGGCACCCTCGCGATGTGGTGGCTGGGGCAGGAGGGATGGGTCATCCGCGGCGGCGGCTTGACGCTCGCCATCGACGCCTTCCTTTCCGACTTCGGCAGTTATGGGAGGGCGTATCTTCCGCCGCTCGACCCGCGCGCCATGACCAGTCTCGACATGGTGATCGGCACCCACAACCACGTCGACCACATCGATCCGATCGGGTTTCCGCAGATGATGGACGCCTCGCCCGCCGCGATCGGGATCGTTCCCGAGGCGGTCAGGGACGCGGTCGTGGCCATGGACGTCGCCCCCCAGCGGCTCCGCGGCGCCCTGGTCGACACGGTGATCGAGCATGGCGGGGCGCGGATCACACCCATCCCGGCAGTCCACGCCGACAAACCTCTCGAGGGTTACGACTTCTACCTCGATGCCGAGGGCCGGCACACCTTCCTCGGCTATGTCTTCGAGATCGACGGGGTCAGGTTCTGCCACCTCGGCGACACCCTCCCCTACCCGGGGTTGGTGGAGCGCCTGCAGGGGCTGGAGCTGGACCTGCTGATGGTGCCCATCAACGGACGCAGCTGGTTCCGCGAGGTGCGCGGGTTCGCGGGCAACATGAACGTCTTCGAAGCAGCGGAATTCGCCGACCTCGTCGCGCCGCGACTCTGCATCCCGATGCACCACGACCTGTTCCCGGTCAACGCCGAGCATGCCTCCCATTTCGTCGAGTACGCGGAGCGCTATCACCCGCGTGTGATGACGCTGGTCCCGGTGCTGGGCCGGCGTATCGACATCGTCGGGGCCCGCTGACCGGGCGCTCGTCAGGTAGCCGGCGGCACCCGGTAGGTGGCCTCACGGAGGCCGTTGATGTAGCCCAGCGCATGGAGCCGGCCCAGCACCGCGTACCCCGGCCGGTCGTTGCTCTCACTCGAAAGCGTCGGCACGTGGTCCGGGCGCAACACACCCTCGAACCCGATGTCCCGGTAGGCCTCCATGCAGGCGAGGAGGTCAGTCTGGCCGTCGTCATGGAAGGTCTCGACGAAGTTTTCCGCGGTCCCCCGGACATCGCGGAAATGCACGAAGTGGATATGCGGCCCGAGGGTCCGGATGGCGTCCGGGAGGTCCTCGGTCATCAGGGCGAAATTCCCCTGGCAGAGGGTCACCCCGTTGGCCGGGCTCGGCACCAGGTCGATCAGCCGCTGGAACGCCTGGACGCTGCCCATGATCCGGGGCACGCCCCGCACCCGTTGCAGCGGGGGATCATCCGGGTGCATCGCCAGCTTCACGCCGGCCTCCTCGGCCACCGGCACGACGGCGCGCAGGAAGTACTCCAGGCCCTCCCAGAGCTGGTCGTGGCTAACCTCGTCCTCGTCGACCAGCGCTGGCAGGCTGCGCGCGACCTCCTCGACAAAGCCGGTTGTCAGCGCGCCACCCCGCGCCGGCACCTGGACATCGGTGCGGGCCCAGGTGGCTATGACCAGCCAGTTGTAGCAGAGGACCGGGATCTCGAGGTCTCCCATCGCGCGGACCATGTCGCAGAACCACTCGATCTGCTCGTCGCGTCCCGCGCGAGCCGTGCGGACGAGGTCCATGGGCGGTGTGTCTTCGAGGGCGACCAGGTCGAACCCAGCGTCCCGATAAGTGGCCTGGACCTGCTGCAGCGCCGGTCGCTCCCAGCACCGCGCGCCCCGAGGCGGCGCCGTGACCCGGCCGAGAGGCTGGTCAACGCGGCTGCCCGGGACCGCCCTGAGCCACCTCACATTCTGTTCGCCCGCCTGCAGCAGGCTGACCGCCCTGGTTACGCCGGCCTGGCGGATCCAGTCCCACCATGGTTCGGGCGACGGTTGAAAGATTTCGGCGATCTGGATCATGCTGGTGCAGTCTGTCCTACGCCGGCCCGGCCATGAAGTTCCAGACCCGGTCCCGTGATCACCCCTCCAATCCAGACCTTACCCACCAAAATCGCCCGGTTGCTGTCTGTACCCCGCCTCCGACCACGGGAGCACGAGCACGAAGGTGCTACCCACGCCCGGCTCGCTGTGGCGCAGGTGGAGCGACCCTCGATGACGCTCCGCCAAACCCCTGCTGATGTACAGGCCGAGGCCGGTGCCGGCCTGTGGGCCGATGGCGATGTCGTTGCCGCGGTAGAAACGCTCAAAGACGTGGTCGAACTCGCGCGCGGGGATGCCGATCCCGCGGTCCTCAACCGCGATGTGGGGCTCTGGGTCGACGCCGACGGTGACCCGGACCCACGGCTTGCCGGTGTTGTAGGTCAGGGCATTATTGATCAGGTTATCGAGGATGCGCCGGAGATGGTTCTCGTCGACATCGACCAGTACCGGGTCGGCGGGCGCCTCGCAGGCCGTCTCGGCCGCGAGCAGGTGGGCGCGGGGGACCGCGCGCTCGACAGCTTCACGCGCGGCGTGGCATAGGTCGACGGTGGTGATCTCGGCGGGGATGCTACCCGCGTCGACCCGTGCCGCAAAGAGGAGGTCGTTGACCACGGCGTTCAGCTCCTCCGCCTTCCGGTCCACGATCTCCATCGGTTGCTGCCAGGTCTCCTGGATCGGACCCAGGGAACCGTCAAGTAACATCGAGATGTAGCCGCGCATCACCGAGAGTGGAGTGCGAAGTTCGTGGGCCGCCACGTTGAGGAAGGCGCTCTTGCTCCGGTTGGCCTCCTGGGCGTCCTGCAGCAGCTGCCCATTCCGTTCCGCTACGCGCTTCAGTTCCTCGGTCTTCTTGTGGAGCTCGACGAAGATCGAGACCTTGGCCCGCAGGACCTCCGGAACGAACGGGGCGAAAACGAAGTCCACCGCGCCCAGCCCGTAGCCTCGGGTCATCTGCGTCTCTCCACGGTCAAAGGCGGTCAGGAAAATGATCGGTGTGACCTCCGACCGCTGGCGGCCGCGGATCATCTCCGCGGTCTCGTACCCGTCCATCCCGGGCATCACCACGTCGAGCAGGATCACCGCGAAGTCATCGGTCAACAGTTGCTGCAGCGCGTCGTCCCCAGAGTGTGTCTCGACGATGTTCTGGCCGAGGGGCTCCAGGATGGTCCGTATCGCCACGACCTTGCCGGGGTTGTCGTCGACAACCAAAATGTTGACGCGGTTGTCGGCCCGACCGTCCTGGCTCATCGGTGCTTCACGGTGCCTTCTGGGCCGAGGGCGCGGCTGTCCTCATCGGGGTCACAGTAGATCATCACGTTGGCGCAGGTGATCGCGTGGTAATCGCTGACAAGGGCTTGGGTTCGGCCGAAAGCCACTGTCGCGCGCCTTACTCTCACAGGCTCCTAGACTAGTTCGTCAGCTTTGAGAATCCGGGATTCACACGAGAGTCCGAGTCCCGCCACGCTCTTAACCCTGCGGTCGGAGGGTCAGTCCACACTTCCAGCTGGAACAGCCCATTGGCAACTCTGCCCTGTGACAGCGGCGATGCGATCGAAGTCGGCGTCGTAGTGCAACACAGTCACACCCGCAGCCTCCGCCGCGGCAGCGACGAGCAAATCGGGAATCTTGCGGCCCCGCTGACTCCGATCTGCCAGCAGCCGCTGCACCTGTCGAGCCCGCTGCACGTGAGCGGTACTGGTCTCGACCAGCTCGAAGGAGTTGAGGGCTCGTTGAAACGAATCCCACTCCCGTGTATTCCGTGCGGAGTAGCCGATTTCCAGATCCGAAATTCCCGCCCGTGCCAGTTGACCTGACGCGGCGAGCTGCTCAACCACGGCACGCACGGACGCCTCTCCCAGCCGCATCAAGACGCTCGTGTCGACAAGATGCGTCAGCGCCAAGATTCGTCGCGGTCGGCCAGTCTGGCCTTAGCCAACGTATCGAGGGCCTGTCGGACCAGGCGGGTGTGCGTCTCACTCGCTCTGCGGAGGGCTTCATTGACCGTCTCTTTGATGGTGCCGGTACCAAGTTCGGCTCGAGCTGCTCCGAGGACCTTGTCGTCAATGTCGACCAAATGCTTGCTCATGGGAGGAGTATATATCTGATTCCGCCAGTATATACCGACTCACATGAGGTGGAACTCGAGACGCCAGCGGCTTATCGGCCGGCGTTGAGAGCGGTCAACGTGCACGAGACTTCGACGGCCTTGGTTTCGCCAGCTTCGAACCGGAGCTGGGTTCCGGTCTTCTCGCGCACCGTGTGCAACCCCTGGCCCGGCCAACTGGCGGCCGGCTCCACCGCCGCCACGTACGCCTGCCGGTACCACGGGTAGCCAGCCGTGGCCCGAGCCTCCAGCCATAGCCATGCGTGGGGAAACGTCCGGACATCCCACTCCAGGTCGGCGGCGAGCGCCAGGTCGGAGTTTTTAAGGCTCGCCCAACCCCGCTCGAAATCGGTCAGGTAGCCGAAGCGCTCGACTGCTTGGCCATCCGCCGGCAGCACCCGCAGGTCGACAGTCCCGCCGTCACGACCCTCGGCGTGAGGCCAGCGCGAGGTCACCCCGAGCCGCAGGTCGCCAGCCGCCATGTCGCGTTCGTCGTCTGCCACGAAGGTGCGCGCCGCGGTCTCGAGCCGGCATGCTGATGAAATCAGCGGCGCGCCGAATGCCGGGTGATGGCTCCACATCACCTCGACAGCCGAGCCGCCGAGATTGCGCGCCGTCTCGTGCACTTCAAGGCGGGCGCCAGTCAGCTTCAAGACTTTGCGGAGAACAAACGGAGTGCGGCGGAGACGGCACGAGAAGGCAACGCTCGGGGCATCGCCATCCTCGACGATCTCCCAATCCCACCAGGACAGGCTTGCTTCGCCGTGGAAGCCGATAGGGGCGCCAGCCTCCACGACAGCCGCCCCGCCGTTGGGGAAGATCGTCTGCCAGCCCCCAGGGTATTGGTCGAGGAATGCGCTCGTCGAGTCCTGGTACTGCACTGCGGCGCCCCGGTGCGGAAGGCCCCAGGGACTGGTCCACAACACGTTGAGCCCCGTCGCCCTCCAGCGAAAAGCCAGGATATCGGCCCCCTTGCCGGGGACAACGTCCACCTCCGCGGCAGCACTCCGCAGAGTGAGAAGCTCCCAGCCGCGGAATTCGCTGATGATGATGCCCCGTTTCGCTTCTGTGGCCATCGGACCTATCTATTCCCGCGTGCGATCACGCGAGCGCCAACGGTGGCGTCTCAGGGCAGCACCACGAAGCGCGGGTAGTACAGCGACTCGTCGTCGAGGGCGCGGTCTGCAGTCCGCGCGATCGTCGCGTATGTGCAGACCAGCCCTGGTCCGCGGAGTTGCGGGTGCGCCTTGCCTGCGTAGACCAGAACGTCGGACGCCACCCGCGGTGTCACGAGCCGCTCGGGCCGCGACCACGGACCCTCCAGGGCCGCCGCCTCGCGCCGGCTCACCGACACGCGAAGCAGATGAGCGCGCGCGAGCAGCCGCGACGTGAGAGGGTGACGCTTCAGTACCTGCAGCGCGCGGAGCGCCCGCACGTCATCGACCAGCGGTAGCCAGGGGATCGCCTCCACGAGCACGAACCTCTGCCGCGTCGGCTCGTGATGCACGGTGAACTCCGTGGCCGGGTCCTCGACCACGGCCGTCGCGCCGGCCGCGTCGGTGGACCAGCCTGAGCCGCACCACCATTCGGGGTGCTGGAGCCCGTGCTGGACAGTGCGCAGGGGCCAGCGGAGCAGGAACGCCAGCCGCGGACGCCTGAAACCATGGTACCGAGGCCGGCGCCGGATCCATCCGGGGCGCAGCTCGTGGCCGTCACGCCAGCCATACGCGTAGAGGTGGTCGCCGTGGGTGACAACGCCTGCGCCCGGGATGACGCGGTTGACCGCCGGCGGCGTGGACAGCATGTCGACGTGCCATGTGCTGGGCGGGCCATCAATGCCGCGGACCAGGGCGGCCGTCCAGTCGAACACCTCGAAGAACTTGAGCGAACCCTCCGCCTTCCACGCGTCGAGCGCGGTGGGCAGGTCGGGCCGCGCCGAGCGCACCCGCATCAGGAACACGACCACCCCGGCCGGCGTCAGCGCGCCTGCCATCGGCCACAACCAGCCGGAGTCGGTGACGAAGAACGGCTGTGGGTCGCCGGGCGGGCCGCCGTACCGCACCGAGAGGTGCACGGTGCTGGGGTCGTTGTCCGCCTGGAGCGCCACCGAGTTGTGCACGAAGCGGGCCTCGCGCCGGCTCGGACCGACGAACGTGTCACCGAAGAGCCACATGGTGCGCCCGCTGCCGAGCGCCACCGAATACGCCGCATCCGCACCGCGCCAGTTCGGGTCGCGGTGGAAGAGAGCGTCTGCGTCGGGCCAGAGATAACCCGCCGGGCGCCTGCCTACGGACACGATCGGCCAAACGGCATTCGGGTCATTGCAATCGAAGCTCGCACGCGGGGAGCGCTCCCGTCCATAGCCCATTCACCTCTTCTGGTGGCGGCGCGTTGCGAGAATGCCCTGGCGAGTACCGTCCGCTGAGGTCCGCTGGAATACGGATCCAAATCCGGAGGGTACGCTGCATGCCGCCAATTATCGCCAACCATTCGGCAGCCCGCTGGGGGCGACGGCGGTGGGTGTCGGCCGTCCCTACGCCTTCGGCACGGCGCTCGCCGGCACCGAAGCAGCCCTCGGCCTGCTACGACCGCACGTGGCCGGGCTGTCGTTCGGGTCCGTGGTTGCGCTGGAACTGTATCGCCGGCATCCACTAGTCCCCAAGACGCTGGTGCTCGCCTCGGCTTACGCGGGTTGGGCCCGGTCGCTCCCCCGACGCCGTCGAACCACGGGCGCAGGAGTGGCTAAGGGCCCTCCGCGGAATAACCTTCACATATCTCATCGGCTCAGAACGCCGATGCGGGCGTCGAGGGGCCCGGACCCATCGTCGTCGGGGCACCCGCATAGCGGGTCGCCTTCAAGTGCGCTCCTCCTCGATCCACCCTCTCCTTCGCCTCGACGCCCCGACCGGCGGCACGCTGGCCGCCTGCCGCGGTCTATGTAAACGTTATTTCGCGGAGGGCCCTAAGTGCCGACGCTACTGGTGTGCGGCGATAAGGATGTGCATTCCCCAGCGAGTCGGGGAGGACCTTCACGCAGAGATCGCGGGGTCGCAGCTGGTAGTGATTCCCGGTGCTGGTCACCTGTGCGACATCGAAGCTGGGGAGCGCTTTAACGCCGGGGTCCGCGCGTACCTTCGATCAGCCGATAACTGGAGGGACAATTAAGATGCTCCTATGCCATGGCGTTGCTCGGGGATGACAGGAGTTCGCGGCCTATTCGAGTTTCCGAGTGATTTTCTGCAGAGCTGCACTCTGAAACAGTTTTTCCCGCCGCAAATCGGGTGCGGGTTACACTCCCGATCGGCCCTCAACGGGCGTAGGACTGACGCCCCGGAAACACGGTCGCGTATACAAAACTGGAGCACCACACGTTCGCTTGTTCGAACTTCCGTGAGATCTCGGAGCGCGTCGCTCTATTGGCGCGCGTTCCAACTACCGGTACGCGCGACCCCGGGGTCGAACATCCAGCACCGTGATCAGACGCTCATCGTCATCTCGGCGGGCCGTCCCACGACTCGCCAGGCGCGGCGCTCAGGCGCTATTGCCCGCCC
>DAINSI010000024.1:24983-34309 GCA_036741395.1 Candidatus Dormiibacterota bacterium | reverse complement strand
TGACGCCGCAGTCAGCATCAGCGGCGCGGCGACCGAGACCATCACCAGGGCATGCGTGAAGAGGCGGGGGATCGACGAGCGCCGTGACGCCGCCCAGGCCTCGCCGGAATCATCATGCGCGGCAACGACGTAGCCGTCCCGCACCTCGACATCAAAATTCCCGAGTCGTTGCATCTGTTCCCTTCCCGGTGAACGCCCGGGGCGGGCAAGCAGGAACGACGCAAGGCCGTCGACAGCTCGCCCACTGAGTGCCCGCCCGGCCGATCGAAACCCCCTTCGATCAATTTCCCGTGCCAGGAAGGCTGCGACTACCATACCTGACGCTGCAGTCAGATTCAATTCGGCCGGTGCTAGTCCTCTGCCTCCACATGCCGGAGCCAGCCGGACTGCGCGTCGCGCTGTTGACCTACCGCGCCTTGACCCGGCGGCCCAGGTCGAGGCGCTGGTGATCCGTCAGACCGCCGGGGCGACCTCGCGGAAGCGGCGCTCGAAGCGGTAGCCGAAACCGGGCACCGAGACGATGTGCTGCGGCTGTTTGACGTCATTCTCGATCTTCTTGCGCAGGCGGCCAACGTGGGTGTCGACGGTTCGGGTCTCGACCTCGCCGACGTACCGCCAGACGTCCTGGAGCAGGCGCTCGCGGCTGACAACCTGGCCGGCGTGGCTGGCGAAGTACTCCAGCAGGCGGTACTCCAGCGGGCTGAGGCTGAGTGGCTGCCCGTTCAGCGAGACGCGATGCTCGTCCGCGTCGATCACCAGGTCGCCAAACTCCAGCGCCTGTTTCATCCCCATACCGCCGGAGTGCTGGCGGGTGATCTCAGCCCGCCGCAGCTGGGTGGCCATGCGGGCCTCCAGCTCGCGCAGCTTGAAGGGCTTGATCAGGTAGTCGTCGGCGCCGCGGTCCAGCGCCACGACCAGGTCGGCGGTATCGCCTCGAGCGCTGATGATGATGATCGGGGTCAGGGGGTCGAAGCTGCGCACGGTCCGGCACACCTCGAAGCCCGAGAGGCCGGGGAGCATGAGATCCAGCAGCATCAGGGAGGGGCGGGCCTCGCGGAAGCGATCGACGGCGTCCTGGCCGTTGGGTACCACGATGGAGCGATAACCGAGCTGCTGACAGAACGTCTCCAGCACGGAACCTATGTCAGGATCGTCATCGACGATCATGACCATCGGGCTGTCGGCGGGGTCGCGGTTGGGGGTCGGGGGGGCAGCCTCCGCGTTCACAGGGCGCAGTGTAACAGTGCTTGGTCAAGTTTGGTTCATGGCGCGGGGCGAAGCAATATCCGCTGTCACATGCCGCCGGCGCTCGGCTTCAAGCAACGAGGCGTCGCAGGACGTGACCGCGCCCCCGCGGTGAGCGGCCTAAACTACCCGCTTATGCCCCTGCGCTTCGTCATCATCGGGAACGGCATCGCCGGCACCACCTGCGCCGAGACGCTGAAGCAGGAGATGCCCGACTCCGAGGTCAGCCTCGTGGGCCTCGAGCCGTATCCGCTGTACAACCGGGTTTCGCTACCGCGCTACCTCAAGGGCGGCATCCCCCGCGAGCGCGTCATCCTCCGCACCGGCGAGCAACACCGCGAGCGGGGGATCGAGCTGCAGCTGGAGCGGCGCGCCACCAGTCTCGACACCGAAGGGAAGACGGTTCACTTCGACGACGGCAGCGAGCGACCCTACGACGCCCTGCTGATCTGCACCGGCGGGCGGCCGCTGCCCTACCCGGCGCCCGGCGCCGACGAGATTCGGGACCAGACCTACGGGTTTCAGACCCTCGACGAAACCGAGACGATCATCGCCAAGGCCGACGCCTCGACCGACGCCGTTGTCGTCGGCGGCAGCTTCATCGCTTACGAGCTCGCCGAGGGTTTCCGCCACCGCAACCTCAACACCACGTGGATCCAGCGCGGACCGTGGTTCCTGCGCCGGGTGCTGGACGAGCAGGGTGGCCAGATGGTCGACTTCCTGGCCAAGGAGGCGGGGGTGGAGACCGTCTACAACGAGGAGATCAGCCAGGTCGGGGCGCAGAACGGCCGCATCAGGGTGGTCACCAGCGGCGGCCGAGACCTCACCGTCGACATGCTGGGCTATGGCCTGGGGCTGCGGATGTACAGCGAGTGGTTCGACGGAACCGGGGTCAAGTTCGACAAGGGCGTGGTCGTGGACCAGTACATGGAATCGACGGTGCCAGGGATATATGCGGCCGGTGACATCGCCCGATTTGTCGACCTGATGCTGGACGGCCAGTACAACCAGATGGGCACCTGGGACAACGCCGAAGAGCACGGCAAGACCGCGGCCTACAACATGCTGGGGCGGCGCACGGAGTACCGCGAGGTGCCGACCTACACCACCACGATGTTCAAATCCAACCTGGCGGTCATGGGCATCACCCCGGAGAACACCTCAGAGCTGGAGTCGGTGATCAAACTCGACCTGCCCAACCGCATGTACCGGGCCCTGTTCTTCTACAAGGGTCGGCTCGCCGGCGGCGTCCTGATCGGCACCCCGAAGGGGCGCAAAAAGCTCATCGAGATGATGGTCGAGGGCGTCGAGGTGCCCCCGGACAAGCGCGAGGCTCTGCTGGACCCCGCCAACCTGATCTAAGCCCGAATCCACCGATCCGGACGAAGGTCGGGATGATGGGCTACGCTTCACCGTCGCTGTGCCCGTCCGGCGGTCGCGGCACGAAGGGCACGGGGAAGGGGTCCTCCAGGGGCTCCTCGGCCCGCCCTCCGGGCGACACGGGCGGCGGTCGGCGCTGGCTACGACGATCGGGGATCACGGTCCCGTCGACGTAGATCTCGGGTCTGCCCTTGAGGTCGCGGTCGAGTTCGGCGGAGATGTCGGGAGCGGCGCGCCGTCGCCGCAGGAAGCCGGGGAGCCTCATGCAGACCCCGGCGGCGGGTGGCCGTCATCGGGCGGGGCGTCTGCCAGGAACGGCACGGCGTAGTAGGCTGCCGCGGGCGTGTCTGCGGCGACGCGGGCAGAAGCGATCGGCACCGCGGTGGCCGGGGCACGCCTGACCGTGGGTCGCTGGGGGTCGAGCGCGGTGCGGCCCGGCGGCATGACCTCGCCGCCGCTGTTGCGGCGCTCCACGACGAGCACGATCACGACGAAGACCAGCACCCCGAGCACGACCGCAACGAGCTCCAGGCGCTGCTCACCCGTGAGGTCCAAGCCGAGGACCATGACACTGGAGACGAGCATGAACGAACCTGAATGTACCTCATCCGAGGTCGCGTTCAGCGAGGCGGAGGTGGGCGGCATCGTCGATGGGGGGATGACTCAACCCTGCCCGGGACTCCAGCAGCAGCCTGGCGAAGGGGTGGCCGTCCCCGAAGCCACCGGCGCCCGCCAGGCGGACGGCCTCCTCGGCGGCGAAGGCGGCCGCGTTGACCGCGGTGACCTTGGCCAACCCCACGTCCAGGAGCAGGCCCTCACGCCCGTCCCGGGGCGTCTCCACCCACTCCCGGCAGGTGGCCAGCAGGTTGCGGCGGCCAACGTCGAGGGCCGCCCTGGCCCGCCCCAGGCGCAGCCGCACCGATTCCCTATCGGTTACCGGCCCCGCGGCCGTCACCCGGGACCGGCTGAAGTCGACGACCGCCTGGTAGGCGGCGTAGCCAATGCCCAGGTAGGTGGCCGCGATGGCGACCTGGAACCAGACGGTGCCCTCGCACCCGCGGCGCTCCTCCCGGTAGAGAAACTCGGCCTCGACAGCCTCGAGCACGACGTCGTCGTTGGCCGCCTCGCGCAGCGCCGCCGGGCGCCACGCGTCTTCAACGCGAACGCCGGCGGCGGGCAACCGCACCAGGAAGCGGGCACCGAACGGCTCCGCCCCCGGCGGCTCGACGCGCGCGCTGACGCGCATGAAGGTCAGGAAGGGTGCCCCGGTGGTGTAGGCCTTGCGCCCATTCAGCCGCCACCGACTGCCCGCGAGTTGGGCCGGGTGGGCGCCCAGCGGGGCCGCGGTCGTCGAGGGCAGGCCGGCCTGTGAGGGCGTGCCGGCGCCGGGCTCGGTGGCGGCGGAGTTGACCAGGGCACCGCCCCCCACGGCGGCCGCGCACAGCTCTCGCCAGGGTCCAGCCGGCCACGCCCCGCCCTCGGTCTCACCACCCACCAGCATGTGGTGCATCGCCAGCACCAGGGCCGTCGAGCCGTCCGCCCGGGCCAGCACCTGCTGGTAGGACGCGAACTCGTAAAGGTTGGCGCCGAGGCCGCCCAGATCCGTGGGCACGGTCAGCGCGGGCAGGCCCAGCGAGGTCGCCGTGGCCAGGTTGGCGCGCACCGTGTCCGCCCCTGAATCAACGGTGACGAAGCTGTCCGCGGCACGGCGCGCGAGGTCGTCGAAGCGGAGGTCCACCTCGAAAAGATAGAACCCCTGGCGGAGCACGGTACTAAGGCTGATGTTCTAGAATTTAGTCTCTATTATGTCGCGGCCCGCAATGTACCCAGCAGTCGTGCTCGTCCGGGCCGCGATCGAGGTCGCCGCGGCACACGGGCTGGAGGCGGTCACCATCGCCGCCGTCGGGCGCCAGGCCGGCGCGCCCAGCGGGTCCATCTATCACCGCTTCCACTCGCGAGATGGGCTCCTGGCGGCCGCCTGGTTGGAGGCCACCCGCGCCTTCCAGGCGGGATTTCTACCGGCACTCGAGGACACGCACCATGCCGCCGGTGTGGCCGCCGCCCGCCACACCACGGATTGGGCCCGCCGCGAGCCGGCCGCCGCACGGGTGTTGGTTCTGTACCGCGCCCGGGACTTTGGCGCCGCCCGATGGACCCCCGGGCATCGTCAAGAGGCCGGACGCCTCGCCGCGGAGCTGGAGGAGGGGCTGACGGCGTTCAGCCGGCGGCACCTCGGGGACCGCGGCGGCGAGGTGCGCCGCCGCGTCACCTTCGCGCTCCTCGACCTCCCCCTGGCGGCGGTGCGGCGCTACCTCTCGGCAGGCATCGCTCCGCCTCCCGAGGTCGACCGCTACCTGGAGGAGACCCTGCGAGCACTGATCCCGATCGGGCCCTAAACTGACTCCTCGCCGGTTAGAAGCGGTCCCGACCCCACCAGAGGAGATGCACGAGTTGGAAGATGCGGTAATCCTGAGCGCCGTCCGGACCGCGGTCGGCACCTTCAACGGTTCATTCGCCGAGGTCTCCGCGGTGGAGCTGGGCCAGCACGCAATCGCCGAGGCGCTGAAGCGGGCCGGTGTGTCGGCCGACGTCCTCGACGAGGTCCTGATGGGCAACGTGCTCAGCGCCGGGCTGGGGCAGAACCCGGCTCGCCAGGCCTCGATCTTTGCCGGGGTGCCCGACCACGTGCCCGCCACCACGATCAACAAGGTCTGCGGCTCCGGGCTCAAGACGGTGGCGCTGGCCGCCCAGGCAATCCGGGCCGGGGACAGCGAGGTGGTCGTCGCCGGTGGGCTCGAGAACATGAGCCGCGCCCCCTACCTGCTCCAGAAGGCCCGCACCGGTTACCGCATGGGCAACGCCGAGGTCATCGACGAGATGATCCTCGACGGCCTCTGGGACGCCTTCGACAATTGCCACATGGGGATAACCGCCGAGAACGTCGCCCGCGAGTTCGAGGTCTCTCGGCCGGACCAGGACGAGTTTGCGGCACGTTCGCAGCGCCTGGCCGGCGAGGCCATCGCCGCGGGGTTCTTCAAGCGCGAGATCGTGCCGGTGACCATCAAGGGCCGCAGGGGCGACACGGTGGTGGACACCGACGAGCATCCCCGCCCCGGCACCGACCTGGAGAAGCTGTCCGGGCTGAAGCCCGCCTTTGACAAGGAGGGCGGGGTGACGGCGGGCAATGCGTCGGGGCTCAACGACGGCGCCGCGGCGGTTGTCGTGGTCAGCGCGGCCCGGGCCGCGGCCGAGGGCTGGAAGCCTCGGGCCCGGATCCGCGCCTACGCCTCGGTCGGGGTGGCCCCCCGGATCATGGGCATCGGCCCCGCCCCGGCAACCAGGGCGGTGCTCAAGAAGGCGGGCATGGCGCTCCAGGACATCGATCTCTTCGAGCTCAACGAGGCCTTCGCCGCGCAGTCGGTGGCGGTCGCGCGCGAACTCGCGGTGCCGGAGGACAAGATCAACGTGCGTGGCGGCGCAATCGCCCTCGGCCATCCCATCGGCGCCTCTGGTGCGCGCATCCTGACCACGCTCCTGCACGCCATGGAGGACCTCGACAAGCAGACCGGGCTGGCCGCGCTTTGCATCGGCGGCGGCCAGGGCATCGCGATGGTGGTCGAGCGCCTTAACTGACGGCCCCCGGGCGGTCGATACAATAGCTCCCGATCGCCGGGCTGGTGTTAGGAGGTCGGAGTTTGCGAAGGGTCCTGCTGCTGGGAGTGCTGGCACTGTTGATCGCCGGGTGCGGCAGCGCCGACGCGTCCCTGCCCAACGTTGAGGTCAGGCCCTTCAAGAGCGACCCCGCGGTGAGCGTCTCCCTGTCCTCCATCCACGGCGGGGACGTGACCGTCGCGCTGAGCGCCACCGGCCTCAAGGTGGTTCCACCGGCCGACGCCACCAACCTCCACCTCTACGGCGAGGGTCACTACCACCTGTTCGTGGATGTGCTCCCCACGCCCGGCGGGGAGGCCATCCCCAAGGGGGTCGGCGGCATCTACCACGTGTCCGCGTCGACGTTCACGATCCATAACCTCGGCAGCGGCAGGCACAAGCTCTACGTGCTCCTGGGATTCAGCGATCACCTGCCCTATGAGGCCTCGGCCGACATCGGCGGCAAGGTCCACGGGGCGATCGCGGAGCTCGACTTCACCGTCGGCCCGGGCCAGACCGCGATCACACCCGAGGCGAGCCCCTCCCCGGCGCCCGCCACGGCAGCGGCGGCCAGCCCCTCGGCGGCAGCGAGCGCACCGGCCGCCGCCGCGGCCGCCAGGATCCAGTTGGTCGCCGACCAGACCAACGGCGGTGCCTACAACCCGAATTCGGCCAAGGCCAAGGTCGGCGACACCGTCCAGTGGACCTGGACGGACGACAGCGCCCAGCACAGCGTGACCTCGGATGACGGCAAGTTCGACTCCGGTCTCCAGGGCAAGGGGTCGACCTTCGACCAGAAGTTCACATCGGCGGGGACCTACAAGTACCACTGCTCCGTGCACCCCCAGATGCTCGGGCAGGTCACCGTTCAGTGATGCGGAGTCCGATGGTGCTGCTGGGGCTGGTGGTCCTGGCGGTGGTTCTGGTGGTGCTCGGGGTGGCGTTCCAGCTGGGCATGTTCTTCCCCAAGCACCACACCTTCTCCAACCACGCGATCCTGGCGTGGGTGCTGGCGGCCGCCTGCCTCGTCGGAGCGTCCTTCGCCCGCCAGCGC
This sequence comes from Candidatus Dormiibacterota bacterium, assembly GCA_036741395.1. Classification (GTDB taxonomy): domain Bacteria; phylum Chloroflexota; class Dormibacteria; order DASZGP01; family DASZGP01; genus JAXDLW01. The sequence continues at coordinate 26,979 of DAINSI010000024.1, read as the reverse complement.
GAGCTCTAACGGACGAAGAGCAACCCCAGCGTTCCCAGCACCGCGCAGTAGACGGCAAACGGGCCCAGGCGGCCTGACTCGAAGTAGCGCAGCAGGAACCTGGTGCTGATGTACGCCGTGACCGCCGCGACGACCGCGCCGGCCAGGTAGACGGGCAGCTGCCGGCCGGCACCGAAGAGGGTTGGGACCTCGAGGAGGCCGGCGGCGAGGATGATGGGGGTCGCCAGCAGGAAGCTGAAGCGCGCCGCCGACTCGTGGCTCAGGTGCGAGAGCAGGCCGGCTGTGATCGTGGTCCCCGAGCGTGAGATGCCCGGCAGCAGGGCCAGCCCCTGGGACGCGCCAATGACCAGCGCCTGCAGGTACCCGAGCCCCGTCGCCTCGCCGGCCGGTGGGCCCAGCTGGGCCCCCTGCCGACCGGCGGCGCGCCGCCGCAGCAATTCACCACCACCCATGATGGCCGCGTTCACGAGCAGGAAGACGGCCGCCGCCCGGGGGTTGGCGAAGAGTTTCTTCAGTTCGGTCTGAAAGAGGACGCCAAGGGCGCCCGCCGGCAGGGTGCCGAGGAACAGGAGCATGGCCAGCTTCTCGTTGGGGTCCTCGCCGACCCGGCCCCTGAAGACCGCGCGGGCCCCCGCCGAGATGATCCGCGGCCAGTCCTGGCGGAACACCAGCAGCAGGGCGATGGCGGTGCCGAGGTGAAGCAGGACGATGTAGGGCACAAAGGTCGGGTCGCTCTGGTCGTACTTCCAGCCCAGGAGATGGGGTAGGAGCACCGCGTGGCCCAGGCTGCTGACCGGGAAGAGCTCGGTGGCCCCCTGGAGAAAACCCAGGAACAGGGCCTGCCACAGACTCATGGCGGGCAAACCTAACACAGCCCGGCCGGCCCTCTTGGCGAGCCTTCGGGCGGCTTATCATGGCGGCGTGCCCGAACGTCTAGGCAAGTACAGGATCCTCGGCACGCTCGGCACCGGCGCCTCGGGCGCGGTGTTCCTGGCCCACGATGAAGAGCTCGACCGCGATGTCGCCCTGAAGCAGCTCGCGCCGGAGCTGGCAGCAAAGCCGGGCTTCCTCGACGATTTCCGCATCGAGGCCGAGATCATGGGTCGTCTGGACCACCCCAACTGCGTGCGCGTCTTCGATTTCATCGAGGAGGGCCGCGCCTTTTACATCGTGTCGGAGTTCGTCGACGGCGCCTCCCTGCGCCGGGTACTCGAGGACGCCGGCCGGCTCAACCCCGAACAGGCGCTGGGCGTGACCAGGGGAGCGCTCAGCGGGCTGGCCCACGCCCACGAACTGGGCCTGGTCCATCGCGACATCAAGCCCGAGAACCTCCTCGCCGACCACGAGGGGACCTCCAAGCTCGCCGATTTCGGCCAGGCGTATTTCACCGGTGAGACCTTGGGAGGCGGCCGCCAGTCGACCGGGGAGGCCTCGGGAGGCGGCCGCCAGTCGACCGGCTCGCCCGCCTATATGAGCCCGGAGCAGGTACGCGGGGAGCAGGGCGACGCGCGCAGCGACGTCTACTCGGCCGGGGCGGTGATGTATGAGTTCATGGCCGGGCGCCCCCCCTTCATCGCCATCTCCCGCCTGGCCGTGATGAAGATGCACCTCGAGCGCGAGCCCCCCGACCTCAGCCGGGTCAACGCGCGTCTTCCCCGCCGCGTCGCCGCGGTGGTGGCCCAGGCCCTGGGCAAGGAACCCGAGAGCCGCTACGAGACCGCGGCCCAATTTCTGGCCGCCCTCGAGGAGGTGGCGCAAGAGGAATACGGCAAGGCATGGCGGCGGGCCTCCTCGATCGCCGCGCTCGTAACTGCCGTCTCTGCGGCCACCGCGGTCACCGCCGCTGCGGCGGGTGGGCCCGCGGCAGCTGCGACCCAGGTGGGCGAGGCCACGGTGGCCGGCGCGCCCCCGCCAGAGCCCGAGCCGGAACCCCACCCCGAGCCCGTGGCGGAGCCCGTCGTGGCCGAGTCCCCGGCCCCCGCGGAGCCTGCGCCGG
>DAINSI010000024.1:11840-24973 GCA_036741395.1 Candidatus Dormiibacterota bacterium | reverse complement strand
GTCGGGGTAGAAGACCCGCGGGGTCGCCCCGGCCCTGCTGGGCGCGCTGGCGGGCCTGCTCCTGGGCGCTGGGCTGGCGATGGTCGTACCGCTCACCGCCGTGGCCCCCGCGCCCGCGGCAGCTCCCTCTCCCTCCCCCCCCGCCGCCAGCGTGGGCGGTCCGCCGGTGCTGCAGGCCATCAGCGCTCATTTCGACGAAGCCCAGAGCACCACCTTCTACGAGGTGACGAACCCACCGTTCAGCGCCAGCTACAGGTGGGGCTGGATCCACAAACCCACCTGCGGCAACCTCCTCGCTGATCCCGCGGGGGTCACCGCCGGGTACTCCCACAACGGCTGTAACCAGGTCCTGGAGGCGACGGCGGTGGTGGGCGTCTGCGTCTCGACGGCGGATGGGGCCACCCTCTACCAGCGCAATGCGAGGTTCGGCGACGGGGCTCTCAGCAGCTCGGATGCGGCAGCCGCCGGAGTCGCCGGCGACCAGTTCAGCGCCGTCGGCAGCTCCACCGCCGCCGGTTACTGCAACTCATCGATCACCAGGGCGCTGGCGGCGGCGGTGACCCCCTTGCCTGCGGCCCCGTCGCCCAGCCCCTCGCTGGAGGTCACCTCGCCGTCGCCATCGGCGTCGGCGTCGGCCGCCCCGGCCGGCGGCACCTCGGACCAGTTGCCGGTCCTGGGGCTCGGCGCGGCGCTGGGTGCGCTGCTCGCCGGGCTGGGAATCGCGCTGATGCGCCGTCCCAGGGTGGCACCGTGAGGGCGCGGCGGCTCGTCGCCCTGCTGGTGGCCTTTGCGGGGTCGGGACTGCTGGGGTTTGCCGTCGCTCGCGCGGTGCGGATCCTGGTCGGGGGATGAGCCGCCGGTAGACTTGGCGCTCGTGACCCTGGAAGAATCTGAGCGCTGCGGGGGGACCGCCGTGCGGAGCGAGGCCGGTGGCCGCCGGCCCTTCGGGCTCGGCGAAAAGCCGCGCTACCCGCCCGACCGCGTCGCCGACATCCGTCACATCCGCCTGGAACTGCAGGTCGACCCCGAGAGGCGCTCCCTGAAGGGCGTCGCCACCCACCGGCTGGCCCCCATTGCCCAGCCGCTGAAGCGCCTGCCGCTGAACCTCGAGGAACTCACCGTCGACGCGGTCACGATGGCTGGCCGGGACCTCGATTTCAGCCACCAGGACGGCGTCATCGACATCCGCTTCAAGCCTGCGGTGCCGGTCGACCGCGAGGTCGAGGTCAGCATCAGATACCACGGCTCGCCCCGGACGGGTCTCAACTTCACCGGTCCCGACCGGGATTACCCCGACCGGCCCTTCCAGGCTTGGACGCAGGGCCAGGATGAGTACGCGCGCTTCTGGTTTCCCAACCATGATTTCCCCAACCAGCGCCAGACCACCGAGGTCATCGTCGATGCCCCCGCGCAGTACGAGACGGTCTCCAACGGCCGCCTCCTCTCGGTCCGCAAGCAGGGCCGGCACCGGCGTTGGCACTGGCTCCAGGAGATCCCCCACGTCAGCTACCTGGTGACCCTGGTGGTGGGCACCTTCGAGCGCTGGGAGGAGGAGGTCGACGGCATCCCCCTGCAGTACTACGTCCCGCCCGGGCGGGTTGACGACGGTCACCGCGCCTTCGACGAGACACCGGCGATGATGCGGGTCCTGAGTGATCTCGCGGGCACCCCCTACCCCTATAACAAGTACGCCTCGGTGGTGGTGCAGGACTTCACCTGGGGCGGCATGGAGAACACATCCGCCACCACCTACATCGATGACGTCCTCCCCGACGCCCGCGCCGCCGCGGACTACGACGCCGGCCGCCTGGTCTCTCACGAGCTTGCGCACCAATGGTTCGGCGACCTCATCACCTGCCGGGACTGGGCTCATGGCTGGCTCAACGAGGGCTTCGCCAATTACGCCTGGTCCTATTACGCGGAGCAGACGTACGGGCTGGACGAGGCCCAGCGCATCCACCTGGGCTACGCCGACCTCCACCTGGCCGAGGATCTCAAGTACCGCCGCCCCATCGTCGCGCGCACCTACATAGAGCCGGTCGAGCTCTTCGACACGCACATCTATGAGAAGGGGTCGTGGGTCCTGTGGATGCTGCGCCACATCGTCGGCGACGACATCTTCAAGTCGGCCGTGCACGACTACGTGCGCCGGCATGCCCAGGGGTTGGTGGTCACCGAGGACTTCGTGCGTGCGGTCGAGGACAGCAGCGGGCGCAGCCTCGGCTGGTTCTTTGACCAGTGGGTCTACGGCGGCGGCCATCCCCAGTTCTCGGTCCAATACCGCTGGGACGACGACGTCCGCATGGCGCTGCTCAAGGTGCGTCAGAAGCAGAAGGTCGACAAGGTCACCCCGGTGTTCCGGATGCCCCTTCAGGTGGCCTTCGGCCAGCCGGGAGGCCGCACCGTGGTGCACGAGGTCGAGGTCGGCACCCACGGGCCCGACGACGGCTTCAGCTTCAGCCTCGCCGCGCGACCGACATGGGTCCGCTTCGACGAGGGCAACCGGGTGCTCAAGACGCTCGACTTCAATCGCCCTGACGAGCTGCTGCTGGGCCAGCTGGAGCACGACGAGGTGACCGGGCGCGTCGAGGCCGCCATCCAGCTTGGTCGCCATGGCAGCCCGCGCGCCGTCGACGGCCTCGCCCGAGCGCTGCAGCAGGATCCCTTCTGGTTCAGCCAGGCGGCGGCGGCCCGCGCGCTGGGCGAGGCGCAGGGTGAGGTGGCGCGCCGAGCGTTGCTCGTGGGCCTCGGCCACCCACACTCACGGGTCCGCACCGCGGTTGCCTCTGCCCTGGGGAAGTTCCATGGCGACGATGAGGTCGCGGCAGCGCTGACCAGGACTCTCAACCGCGACCGCTCGTACGCCGCGGCGGCGGCGGCGGCCGTGTCGCTGGGCAGCGTTGGTGGGGGCAGGGCGGGTGCGCTGCTGGAGAAGGCCGCCGAGCGCCCCTCGCACCGCGAGGTCATCGCCCAGGCGGCGCTCCGCGGCCTTGCCGAGTTGCGCGCGCCCGAGCACCTCGGCATGGTCCTGGCCCACGCCCGCCCGGGCGTCCATCAGCGCGTCCGTGCGGCCGCCCTGGTCGCCGCCGCGCGCCTGGCGCGCGCGATCGGCAGGGAGCAACGCGAGGAGGTCCGCGATGTCGCCGAGCGCAGCCTGCGCGACCCGCTCTATTTCGTCCGCCGAGGCGCGATTCGGAGCCTCGAGATCCTCGGCGACGAGGAGGCCATCCCGGCGCTGCGCGCGACCGTCGATCGCGATGTCGAAGGCGCGGTGCGCTACGAGGCGCGGGTCGCCATCCACGACCTGCGCGAGGGCTCGACGCACGCGCAGGAGCTGGCCGGGATACGGGAGGAGCTGGAGACGCTGCGCCGGGCCAACACCCGGCTTCGCTCGCGCGTCGACAAGCTGGAGGGCGCCCCCCGCAGGGTTGGCCGGCGCCGGTGACGATGACCGGCGAGGAGCGCTTCCTGGCGGCCTGCCGGCGCCAGAATGTGGACAGCACGCCGGTGTGGTTCATGCGCCAGGCGGGCCGCTGCCTGCAGGAGTACCGGGATCTGCGGGAGAGGTACGACATCCTGACCATGACGCGCACCCCCGAGCTCTGCGCCCAGGTCACGCTGATGCCAGTGGACACCTTCGGCGTGGACGCCGCAGTGCTCTACGCGGACATCATGCTACCCCTGTCCGGCATGGGCGTGGACTTCTCCATCGACCCCGGCGTGGGCCCCATCATCCACAGGCCGCTGCGGACCGCCGAGGATGTCGCCGCACTGCGCGTGGTCGAGGCCGAGGAGGCCACCCCCCATCTCTTCGAGACCATCCGCATGCTGCGCCGTGAACTGGCCGGCAGGACCGCGCTGATCGGCTTCGCAGGCGCGCCCTTCACCGTCGCCTCCTACATGATCGAGGGACGCCCGACCAAGGAGTTCGGTCGCTGCAAGGGGATGATGTACGGCGAGCCCGCCACCTGGCACCGGCTGATGGAGACCCTCACCGAGGTCACGGTGCGTTACCTCAAGGCCCAGGTCGACGCTGGGGCCCAGGTGCTGCAGCTCTTTGACAGCTGGGTCGGCGCGCTGGGGCGCCTGGAGTACGAGGAGTACGTCCTGCCCTACAGTCGGCGGATCTTCACCGCGCTGCGCGAGACCGGGGTGCCCACGATCCATTTCGGCACCTCCACGGCGCACCTCCTGGAGCAGTTCGCCGCCGCGGGCAGCGACATTGTCAGCGTCGACTGGCGGCTGCCCCTGGATGACGCCTGGGAGCGCATCGGCCACGACCGCGGGATCCAGGGGAACCTCGACCCCACGGTCCTGATGGCGCCCTTTGAGGTCATCGAGCGCGAGGCTCGTCTGGTCCTGGACCGCGCCGCCGGCCGCCCCGGCCACATCTTCAACCTCGGTCACGGGGTCCTCGCCGACACCCCGTCGGACAACCTGACGCGGCTGGTCCGGGTGGTCCACGAGGCCACCGCGCGCAGGCCCCAGGAGGTGGTGGCGGGGTGAGTTCCGCCCCCGACGGTCCGGTCGGCGTGGTGCTGATGACCTATGGCTCGGCGCAGACCGCGGGCGAGGTCCCCGCGTACCTGGCCAGCGTGCGCGGTGGGCGGGCGGCGGACCAGGCGCTGGTGGAGGAATTCCAGCGCCGCTACCAGTTGATCGGCTTCTCCCCGCTGGTTCGCATCACCCAGGCCCAGGGCCAGGCGCTGCAGGAACTCCTGGACGGGCGGCACGGTCGCGGCATCTATCGAGTCGAGGTCGGCATGCTCCACTCGCAGCCCCGCATCGACGCTGCGGTCCAACGCCTGGCGGCGGCGCGGGTCAGCCGCCTGGTCGGCGTGGTGCTGTCGCCGCAGTGGTCGCCGATCATCATGGGCGGCTACACCCGGGCCTTCGACTCCGCCGCCGAGGACCACCTCGCAGGCGTGGCCCGGCGCGTCGCAGGTCCCTGGCACGACCTGCCGGCGTTTGTCGAGTCGCTCGCCGGCCGCGTCCGGGAGGCCCTCGACCGTTTTTCCGCCGAGGACCGCCGGGGCCTGGCGATCATGCTCACCGCCCACAGCCTCCCGGAGTCGGTGGCGCAGCGCGAGCCCGGCTACCTGGAGCAGATCATGGCCACCGTTCGCGCCGTGGCGGCACAGGCTGGACTGGCCGAGAGCGAGTGGGAGTTCGCCTACCAGAGCGCGGGCCACAGCCCTGAACCCTGGCTCACTCCAGACCTCAAGGACCTGCTCCCCGGGCACAGCGCCGCCGGCAGGACAGGGGTGCTGGTGGTCCCCGTGCAGTTCCTCGCGGATCACCTCGAAATCCTCTATGACATCGACGTGGCGGCGCGCGAGGAGGCCGAGGAGGCGGGATTGCAATTCCACCGTATCGAATTGATGAACACCACCCCCGCCTTCATCGCCGCGCTGGCCGAGGTGGTCGAACGCGAGACCGCGGCGGCCGGGGTCAGCCCGGCCTGACGCTCGCGGTCACCAGCTGACCGTCACCAGTGAGCCACTGTCCACGATCACGTTGTCGGCGAGGCGCAGCTCCGCGCCGCCGTAGACCGTCTGCACTCCGATCCACCGCGAGTCGTGCGACCAGGTGAACCCGGTGGTCAGCGCAGGCGACGGCAGCGGGCGGCTCGTGCCGGTCTGGAGGTCGAGGACCCGGCCCACCCCGGGCTGGTCCAGGTAGGCGACGTGGTTGCCATCGGGGGAGCCGCTGCCGCCGCGCAGCACCGTCGGCAGGGCAGGGTTGACGGGGGTCAGCCGACCGGTTTCGATGTCCAGCACCTGGATCCCGGTCGCGGTGGACATCAGCTCCTGGTGCGCCCCCAGCGAGCCCAGGGGGGCCACCGCGGCGAGGCTGATCGAGCGCTTCTTCCCGGAGAGATCGAAGATGTCCACGCCCGCGGTGGCCGGCTCGATGAGGCGACCATCGGCGGTCCAGCTGCCCGCCGCGCCGGTCACCGCCGCGAGCCGGCGCCCCTGGCCGTCGATCATCGTCCAGTGCGTGCCCACCAGCACCGTCAGCGCGCGGCCGCCTGGCTCCACGTTCCCCAGTGTCCCCTCCGCCAGGCGCCGGGCACAGCCACCGAGCGCGCCCCGGTAGACGCTACTCACCTGGCCGTGGCGGACGCTGAAGAAGAGGCTGCCCCCGGCCAGCTGGGGCGGGCTGGAACCGGTCGAGACGTCGATCTTGAGTACCGCCCCACCGGGCGATCCCAGCAGGTACTCCGATGGTCCGGATGAGATATCGCGGAGCACCGCCAGGGGCGCCTGTCCTGGCGCCGGCGCGGCGGGGAGGTGCAGTTCGCAGGGCGTGGGGGTGGGGCGCACCGCCGTGGTCCCGGTGCCGCACGCGCTGAGCGAGAGGCAGGCGATGAGGGCCAGCAGGCGCCTCACGGGCCCTTCACGGTGTACTGGCTGAGCTGACCATGCTCGAAAACCGCGGCGGCGTACTGGAATGCTTCGCCAAAAAAGATGCGCACGGTGACCGTGCTCACCTGGGGGAAGGCCTGTCGCACGTCCTGCTCGAGGCCGGCGAGTTCGTCCTGCTGTTTGACCCTCCCCTGGTTGGAATAGGCCTTGACCGCGGCGCCCGACTCGGTGGCGATGACCACCTCCGCCGCGGTCACCTGCGCCGCCGCCGGCGCGGACAGCTCAGGATGTGCCGGGTCGTACTTCCCCTTCAGGGTGGTGGGCTGGGTGCGCAGGTAGACCTCCCAGTACTGGCCCTGGCTGAAGAGCCGGCGGCCCAGCCGCGCGGCGGCCTCGGCGGCCAGCCGATTGGACCCCAGCCGGCTGTTGAAGTCCGGCAGGGGCACGTCGACCACCGGGTGCGACGCCGAGGGAGTCGGGCCGGCCGTCGGCCCGGCGCCGCAGCCCGCTCCCACCAACCCCACGATGCCGAGCGCCAGGACGACTAGCTTGCGTAGTTGGGACACTGGCTACTCCTGGTCGATCGGCGGCAGGCTCTTGGAGAGCGGATGGGGACATCCACGGCGGCCGCGGCCACGGGGACCGGCAGGAGCACCAACAGCGCCGCCGCCAGGGGCGCGCGGCTCAACGTTCCAGCGGCCCCGGCGGCGCCACCCGGCGGCGGCGAAAATACGAGGGCAGCGACGGCCTGCGCAGCGGAATGGCGCGGTCACCGGACCACATCGCGGTGGGCGGGGCGGCGACCAGGCCGGCGAGGAAGCGCAACACCGAGTCGTAGTTGACCCGCCAGCCGTTGAAACTGCGCCAGCAGGCGTCACGATCGGGTTTCATCGGCAAGCCCGCGGCCGCCAGGTCGTCGTAGGCGGCATCGAACTCCTCGCGCGAGACCGAGGTCGGGTCGTCGGGCCGCGGCGCGATGTCGTACTGGAAGCCGAAGAAGTCGGAGACCCGGCGCAGGGTGATGAACCCCGCGCGGATGCACATCTCGGCGTCAGGCGAGCGCTGCACGTCGATCGATGACGACGTCAGCGCGGCGGCGTCCATGATGCAGCCCGCCGTGACGATCCAGGACTCGTTGGGCTGTGGAGAGCGCAGGAAGACCAGGGCGGCCAGGGACGTGTGCCCCTCCTCGATGTCGGCGAACCACTCCCGGTAGCGGCGCCAGGTGTCGTCCAGGCGGGCCAGGCCCTGGACCCGGTGGTGGCGCTTGAGCAGGACCAGCGGAGACGGGGGCGTGCCCGCCAGGGCCTCGAGCATCGAGACCGCGATCTCGCGGCGGGAGAAGGCGGCATAGATCGTCGGTAGGTAGCTGATCAGCAGCGCCAGCAGTCCCAAGCCGATGGCCGATTCCATAAACGTGAGCAGCAACGCACCGTAATGCTGATGCGGGTCCGGTCGCTCGAAGCCGAGGGTGAAGATCGACGAACCGCTGACCAGGACCGCCTCTCCGATGGGGTCGATGCCGATCCCCCAGAAGATCATGCCGAACCCGACGAACACCATCAGCAGCCAGATCGCCGGCAGCACCATCAGCCCCACCGGGGCCAGGAAGGCCAGCAGCCGGTCGGTCTTCTCGTAGCTGGGTTTGCGGGCGCCCATCCCGTCCAGCACCTGCCGTGTGACCGTGAAAGCGAAGCGCGCGAGGCGCACGTTGGCCGCGCGGGGGAGGACGAAGGTCTGCAGTGCCGAGAGCAGGGTGCTCGACACCAGGTAGACGCCGGCGACGAAGACCAGGACCCGGAGCGCAATCATGCCGCGACCAGCTTATGGGGAACCGCCCGCGGGGTAGGGCTAGGCGCGTCCCCGCCGGTAGCCTGCGGCGGCGGCGACACCCACCACCAACAGCAGCGCGACCAGGCCCTCGGCCGTCGCGACCAGGCGCCCCGCGGGCAGGAGCCTGCCGATGCTGGCGGTGTTGGGAAGGTTGTTGATGATGTCCCCGGTCGAGGGTGGGTTGTACCCGCCGCAGCCCGCCAGCCCGGAGGCCCTGAGGTCACCGAGGTTCTGCAGCGCCAGCGGGTGGGGGCCGGTGTTGCTCCCCTCCTCGTAATAGGTGGTGTTGGTGACCCGGGTGACGCTGTAAACGTGGATCACGTCCTTCCAGTGGGCCTGCGTACCGGGGAGCGTCGCGCTCATCGTGTAGTCGCCCGGGCAGGGGAACGTCACCATCGCGTAGCTGCCGCCATTGCCGGTGACGGTGTAGGCGACCTGGTGCCCGTCGATGGTGACCACCGCGGGCCCGGTGTTGACCTCGGCTCCGGGCACGCCGGGGCTACACAGGATGCCGATCTGGGGCGCGCACTGCGACTCACTGCCGCGGGCATGGTTGAACTGGATGCCGATCGGTATGGTGATCCCGGGGACCGTCTGCGGGAGTTCACCGACGCCCCGCGGGAAGGCCATCACCTGCACGCCGCCCTTGAGGAAGTAGCGCAGGTAATCGTTGTTGAGCGCGTCGGTGTACTGGTCGGTGGCCAGCTGGCCGCTGAATCCCAGGGCCTGGCCGTTGAGGTAGTCGGCCTCGATGTTCTGGGTCGAGAGGGTGAAGCCGATATTGAAGATGTAATGGTCGGCGGAGTAGTAGACCGAGGGTACGAAGGCGTAGGGCTCGAAGTAGTAGCCCAGCTGGTCCTGGGCGTTGCCGGGGGTGAAGACCGCCGCCGCCCCCCTGAGTGATTGATTGCGAATGGCGAAGCTGACATGGGGAAACGCCTCACCGGGCTCACTGGCGACGGCGATGTCGCCGATGCGCAGGGTGGTGAACCAGACCTGGATCGTGGGCGCGCTGGTGGCGACGGTGTACGGCGGCAGCAGCGACCTGTCCGCGGCCTGGGCCGGGAGCGCCCCGGCCAGCGGCGGTCCGATCCCGGGGATGGCGGCGACCGAGTTGCCGTAGAGCAGCGCCAGGGCGACCGCACCGGTGATCTGCATCGGCTGCAGTTGCTCCGCCGCGCCCAGGCTGGGATCCGTGATGAGGTGACCGTGGTGGGTCAGCGCCTCGACCGCGGTGCTGGCGGTGAGCGCCCCGAGCCGCTCGATGACGTCATAGACCCTTGGATACCCCACCGGCGATCCCTTGTCGGTTTTGCCATCGGGCGTGCCGCGAGGGTCGGTTTTGAGCCGGGTGCTGTCACCCTGCATCGGCGTCGTCTGGTCACCCAACGTCCCGGCCGCTACCACCGCGACGCCGCCGGCGTGCCGTTCCAGCCACTGCGACGCCGCGCCGAAGTGCTCGTCGTTCATTTCCCGGAGGTCGGGGCCGTAGGCCAGGTTGCCGTGCGCCGGCACATTCATGTAGGTGCCGATCACCGAGTTATCGGAGACCGCCCTGGCCATCAGGACCGAGAGCTGGCCGTCGATGGGCCAGCCCTCGTTGGCATTGGACTGGCCCATGGTGACGTCATTGACGTAGCCGATGTCGCCGGTGGCCCAGGTCAGGTTGGCGGGGCGCGCCGCGCGCTGGGCGTCGAGGATCGCGCCCAGCGCCTGGGTCCAGACGTAGTGGAGGTACTTGGTGTTGGTGGGGCCCCAGATGCCCACCAGCGTTGGACATGCGTGGCAATGGATCGTGCTGACAATGAGGTTGGCGCCGGTGATCGGCGAGGACGTCGGTAGGCCGCCGGGGTTGCCCGGTGCCTTCAACTCCTTCGCGGCCTCAGTGCGGAGGTCGGTGATCCCGAGCTGGACGCCGCCGGGGTTGGTGGCGTCGGACCCCTCCTGGTACCCGGCGAACCATCCCTCCGCCGGTGCGGCAACCAGGACATCCGCAGTGGTCCCGTCGCTGATGTACATGGCGCGAACGGCAAACTCGTCCCCGGACCGGACCCTGGTGGTGGGACAGCCGTTGCAGTCGCCGTAGCCGCCGACGTGGGTCGCCATCGAAGCGTCAACCGGGGCCACGCTGCGCATCGCGGCGCCGACCCTGAACACCGCGGGGGCTGCCGCATGGGCCACGACGGGTGCCTGAGCGACCAGCGCCGGAAGCACCAGGACCACGGCGAAGATGATCGATGCCATCCGCCTCTGCCACCTCAAGCTCCGGTCCATTCCACCGCCTCCCGCAGCCTTCAAGTTAGCAAACCGCGCCGTCTCCGCCACCGTTCCAGGCCGCCGGCCGCGAGCACCGCAAGAACCACCGCTGCGACCACGAGCGTGCCGATGGGGGCGCGGGAGGTGGCGGGTGTCCCACCCGTCGGGCCGGGGCCGGCACCCGGGCCGGTTACCACTGCGGCGACCTCCCCCACGACCGCAACCCAGGTGCGCTGGTGGTGCGCGGTGGGCGGGAAGACCACGGCCTCCGAGGAGGAGGCACGAACCGGCTCCGCGCGTGCCAGGTAGGTGATGCCGTCCTGCTCGGCCATGGCGTCGTAATCCCCGAGGAATACGCCACCCTGGCCGACGTTGGTCTGGCCCCCGTCGAAGGCTCCGAAGCGCAGGTCGCTCTGGACGGTGCTCACCTCGAGCGGGGTGCCGAAGGTCCGGCCACCGTCGCGGGACTCGACGTAGAAGGTGTCGACTTTGGGGCTGAAGTTGAGGAATCCCGCGGTCGGGCTGGCGGCCTCCTGGCGCTGCCGGTAGCCCACGCGGAGCACGCCGTCGGCGCCGGCCGCGATCATCGCGCACCAGTGGTCGACGTTGTCACCGGGCGCGCCGGGGTTGACGCGGTGCGGGTAATTCCACGTCGCCCCGCCGTCATCCGAGTACGTCAGCAGGATGTCGTTGGCCATGTCGGTGCGGAAGCGCGCGTCGGTCCACGCGGCGTAGAGGCGGCCGCCATGGGGGTCGACGGCAAACAGCGGCTGCTTCTCCGCGGAGCGCTGGCCACGAAGCGTGTTGTTGGCGAGGTAGGCGACGGTCACGGGCACCGGTGAGAACACCAGCGGCGTCACCCCCGACGTCGCACCGGCGCCCGCCGCGGTGTAGAGCTGGTAGCCGCCGGTCTGGTTCTGCGCGGACGTCGTCTGGGGGTTGGACTGCACCGGCCCGGCGTCACCGAAGTAGCTGGGCATTCCCGCCAGCGAGGCGTTGGCGTTCCAGTCCATGACCGCGAGGTCGCCGTTGCCCAGCACGACCGGCCTCGGATACAGCGGCACGTTGCCGAGGTTGATCAGGAAGCCCTGGCCGCTCCCGCCCTTGACCCACGAGGCCCCGCCGTCGTCTGAGTAGGCCGCGTAAGCCGCCTGGAACAGGGAGAGCCGGACCCAGGTCAGGTAGATGCGCCCGGCGTGGTGACCGGCACCGGTGCCGAGGTCGACGGTGAGGTCGGGCTGGTCGAAGCCATTGTTGAGGAGGTAGGCGTCGGACTGCGAAATGTTCTGGGAGATGTTGTCCGCCACCAGCACCACCGGGCGCGCCCACGACAACCCACCGTCCAGCGACCTCATCGAGACGACTGAAGACAGCGCCGGAATGACGTTGTTGTTGTAGGGCTGGGCGGTGGCGTAGACATGACGGCCGTCGGGTCCGAAGGCGACACGGGGGTCACTGACACGCTGCGGCGACGTCCGGTCACCCGTTGCCTGGGTCAGGAAGGGGAACAGTCCCTGGCGCCACGTCCGGCCCTGGTCGAAGGTGACGGCGAAGCCATCGGCGGCCGCCCCGCCGTCGTTGGCGCGGCCGACGTGGAAGACCACGACGGCGTGGTCGTGATTGGTGGGGTCGATGGCGATCGAGGGCTCTGACTGGGTGTCGCCCTGGAAGCACCCGTCGGGCGGGTTGCTGACTGGGCAGGCGCCGGTCTCGCCGGTGAGCGTGTCGATCGAGGCCTGGTTGTCGCGCAGGAGCACCGGCGCCGACCCTATCGGCGCAGCCCGAACGGGCACGAAACCAGCGGTCCCAAGCAGGGCCAGTAGGGGCGCCAGGACGAACCGGGATCCGCGGCGCGGTCGATGCACCCGACTATGATCGCCGCTCCGGATGGTGGGGAGTGTGAGGTGATGCGAGGGCACGTGCGGGGCGTGGCGGTGGCCCTGTCGACCCTGTGCGCCGCGCTGGTGGTGACGCCGGCGCTGGCCGACACCGCCCCGACCTACCGCGCCAACGACTACGGCAACATGCTCAACATCCTGCCCGCCGGACAGAACGGCCTGTTCACCGCGGCTGACGTCGCCGCCAACAAGGCCACTGGCGCCGTTCCCGCCCACAACCACGACCAGTACGACCCGTACCAGGACCTGCTCTACGGCTACCAGGGCCTGCAGGACGCCAGCCTGACCAACTTCTACAAGGACGCCTCCTTCGGGGTCAAGCCGGAGGACATCGACCCCGCGCAGACGGTCAGCCTGAACTACCTCGGCAGCACCGTCACGATCTACCGCGACAAACAGTACGGCGTCCCCCACATCTACGGTGACAGCGTCGCCGCGATGTCGTACGGGGTCGGATACGCCACCGCGCACGACCGGCTGTTCATGATCGACGTGCTGCGCCACACCGGCGCCGGCCACCTCGCCGAGCTGGTCGGGCCGTCGTGCAGTAACGAGGCGATGGACCGCTCCCAGCTCGCGCTGACGGGTTACACGGCGCAGGACAAGTTAGTCCAGCTCGACTACATCGCCCACCTCGGGCCGCTGGGCGCGGAGGCGCGACAGATGATCGAGGGGCAGGTACAGGGGATCAACGCCTACATCGACCAGGCCACGCTGCCGACCAACTTCCCGACGATGATGCCCGCCGAGTACCCCGCCGTCACCGGCGGCCTGCCGG
>DAINSI010000024.1:0-11830 GCA_036741395.1 Candidatus Dormiibacterota bacterium | reverse complement strand
ATTTCCAAGCCTCTGACATCATTGACATAGCCTCCCTCGTGGGCGGCATCTTCGGCAAGGGCGGTGGCAACGAGGTCGGTGCCGGGCACCTCTTCCAGTACCTACAGAGCTACGCCACCAAGCATGGGCTGGGCGCCGGCGCGGCGGCGGCGATGTTTCGCGACTTCAAGCAGGCGGACGACCCGGCAGCACCCTCCACCATCCAGGACGTTCACTTCCCCTACAACGTCCACGATCCCGGCGCGGCCCCCACCGCCAAGAACGCCTTCACCGACCCGCTGGCGGTGGTTGACGACCCCATGAACCGCGTCGGCGAGAGAGACGACAAGTGCGACCCCAGCGCCAGCAGCATCCTGGGCGGGATCGGTGCCGCCCTGCGGGGCGGGTCGATGAGCAATGCACTGGTGGTCGATGCCCAGCACTCGACCAGCGGTCGACCGATCGCCGTGTTCGGTCCGCAGGTGGGGTATTTCGCGCCCCAGATCCTCATGGAAGTCGACCTCCACGCCCCCGACTTCGATGTGCGCGGCGCGTCCTTCCCCGGCACCGCCTTCCTGGTCGAGCTGGGACGCGGGCAGGACTATGCATGGTCGGCGACGTCGGCCAGCAATGACATCGTGGACGAGCGCATCGAGGTGCTCTGCCCCAACCCCAATCCACAGGTCGACACCGACCCCAAGTCGAAGTACTACATCTCGGGCGGGGTCTGCACCCGGATGGACTTCCACCAGGACAACGAGTCGGTGATCACCAAGGCCGGAGGCATGAGCGCCTGTACTCCCCAACCGTGCACGGTCCAGCACGACATCTATCGCACCCATCACAACGGCGCCGACGCTGTGGTCATCGGATTCACCAAGGATGTGCGCGGGAACGATGTCGCCATCAGCAGCCAGCGCAGCACCTACGGCCACGAGCTGGACAGCGCCATCGGCTTCCTGCGCTGGCAGCACCCCTCGATGACCTATGACGCGCAGTCGTGGATGCTGGGTGCCGGCGACATCGGCTACACCTTCAACTGGCTCTACGCCGACAACCGCGACATCGCGTACTACAACTCCGGTCACGACCCCCTCCGCCAGGCCGACTACAACCCGGACTTCCCCACGCTGGGGACCGGCGTTGCGGAGTGGACCGGCTTCCTCGACTTCAACGCGCACCCGCACCAGGTCAACCCACCTGCCGGCTACTTCGTCTCCTGGAACAACAAGCAGGCGCATGGCACCTCATCGAGCGACAACCAGTACAGCTATGGGCCCGTCTATCGCTCGCTGTCGCTGGAGCGGCGGATCCAGGCGGCGTTCGCAACCCCGGGCAGGATGTCCCGCGCCAGCCTGGCGGCGGCGATGGAGGACGCCGCCAGCGTGGACCTCACCGGCGCCCAGGTCGTGCCCGAGCTGGTCCAACTGCGCAGCTCCATCACCGCCGGGTTGTCGCCATCGGACACCACCAGGGTCAACGACCTGCTCGACCGCCTGGCCGCGTGGTCCGCGGCGGGCGCCCACCGCCTCCGCACCGCCCACGGGGACACGCAGTACGACGACCCGGCAGCGGTCGCGATCATGGACGAGCTCAACGGCGGCCTCATCGACGCCGTCTTCCACACGCTGATGACCGACCCCGCCCCTGCCGCGAAGGCGACCCTGCTCACCGACTCCGCGGGGGTCGCGGTCGGTTACTCAAAGATGCCCGAGGCGTTTGCCGACCAGCCCCGGGGCAATGTCGGCAGCTCCTACAACGGCGGCTGGGAGAGCTACATGGTCAAGGTCCTGCAGCAGACCCGCGGCGTGACGCCAGGCGCGCCGCTCTCTCCGCCGATGACAACCCAGCTCTGTGGCGGTGGCCTCTCCACGTGCCCCGCCGCGATCGCCAGGGCGCTGCTGGCGACCCACAGCCGGCTCACCGCGGTGAACGGCACCTCGACGTTGTCGTCCTGGACCGACGACACCGACAGCAAGGCGGCCAAGGTCACCATCCCGACGAATGACGCCATCCATTTCCGCGCCGTGGGCATCGTGGGCCAGCCCAACATGGACTGGCAGAACCGGCCGACGTTCCAGCAGGTGGTCGACTTCACGGCTCACCGCCCGCGGCCGGGCGAGATCCCGGCGTCCGCCAACGCCAACCTGCAGCTGCCGCCGACCTCGGTGGGAACGGCCCCCCGCACCGTGGGCCTGGTCGCGCTCTTGCTGGCGCTGCTGGTCGCGATTACCTGGGCAGTTGGGCCTCGATCGCGGCGACCAGGGCGGGGTCCTGCGGCTCGGTCCGGGGATCGAATCGAGCGGCGATCTCACCCGTCGGGGTGATGACGAACTTCTCGAAATTCCAGAGGATGTCGCCCTCGCGCCCGGTGTTGTCGGGCACCTCGGTGAGCAGCGAGTAGAGCGGGTGCCGGCCGGGGCCGTTGACCTCGAGCTTGGCAAACAGCGGGAAATCCACCCCGTAGCTGGTGCTGCAGAACTCCACGATCTCGGCGGGCGTGCCCGGCTCCTGGTTGCCGAACTGGTTGCACGGGAAGCCGAGGATCTCCAGCCCGCGGTCGCGGTAGGTCTCGTATAGCTTCTGCAGGCCGGCGTAGTGCGGCGTGAGGCCGCATTTCGAGGCGACGTTGACGATCAGCAGGGCCTCGCCCTCGTAGTCCCGCAGGGACGCCGGTTGGCCGTCGATGGTCTCCAGCGCCACGTCCAGGATCGCGCCACGCGGCATCACAGCATTGCTCACAGTCATCCTCCAGCCCTTGCGGTTCTCCCGAGCGTTCCCCCGTCGGGACGGAATGATCCTACCTGGCGCCGGGCATCACCAGCGCAGGTCCCAGCCCTCGAACTCGCCGCGGTCCGCGTCCCAGGCGGTGTCGACGCGACCCACCTCGGCGAAGCGCGGGCCCCGGCGCAGCTCCGCGAGGAAGGCGTCGAGCTCCATTCTGCGGCCCTCCGCCTCGATCTCCACGCTGCCGTCCGAGGCGTTGCGGACATAGCCGCGCAGGCGCCGGCGCACCGCCTCGCGGGAGACGAAATCGCGATAACCCACGCCCTGCACCCCGCCGTGGACCACCGCCCGAAGCCGCGCCATCTCCTCCATGGCCAGATATTGCCCGAGCCGGAGTGCTCGTGCGCCCGATCGCGGGAGATATGCTTCCCGCTCGATCATGAGGGGGCCGGGGATTGCCTGATTTCGACGTCATCGTGGTCGGTTCCGGAAGCGGTGGCGGGGTCGTCGCGAGCCGGCTCACCGAGGACCCCGGCATCCGCGTGCTCCTCCTCGAGGCCGGGCCGGACATGGGTGCGAATCCTCCCGATGACATCCTCCACCTGCGCCTCGGCAGTGGCGTCGAGGCCTACGACTGGGGCTACCTCGACCCCAGCATCGGCCTCGGCCTGCCGCGCGGGCGCCTGGTCGGCGGCAGCAGCGCGGTCAACGCCACCATCGCCATGCGCGGCCAGCCCCAGGACTACGACGGCTGGGTTGAGCGGGGGGCGCGTGGTTGGAGCTGGGAGGACTGCCTGCCGTATTTCCGGCGCCTGGAGACCGACGCCGATTTCGGTGACCGCCCGTACCACGGTGCCGACGGACCCATCCACATCGAGCGGATGCCGCTCCTCGACGGCGAACAGCTCTACGTCGCCGCCTGCCAGGAGCTGGGACACCCGCGGGTGGAGGACCACAATCAGCCCGGCGCCATCGGCGTCGGTCCCATCCCCCGTAACCTGCGCGACGGTATCCGCCAGAGCGTGCTGGTCACCTACGTCGCCGCGGCACGAGGCCGCGCGAACCTCACCCTGCGCGCCGACGCGCTCGTCGACCGGCTGCTCCTCGACGACGACCGCGCCGTCGGGGTGGCGCTGGCTGACGGCACCGAGGTGCGCGCCGGGACCGTGGTCCTTGCCGCCGGCGCCTACAACACCCCGGCGCTGCTGATGCGGTCGGGGATCGGGGGCCGGCAGACGCTCCGGGCGGCGGGGATCGAGTGCCGCCACGACCTCCCGGGGGTGGGTCGCAACCTGATGGACCACCCCGTCACGCTGGTGACCCTACTCACGGACTACGCGCCCGACCCATCGGTGCTGCGCTTCCCGGTGGCCCTCAGACTTCGCGCTGACGGCGGAGAGGGGCTGGACGACCTCAAGCTCTCCTTCTACCCGGGCGACGCCTTCAACATGCCCGGGCTGACCGGGCTGTTCCTGGAGGTCAACGACTCGCGGACCCGGGGCACGGTGACGCTGACCTCTGCCGACCCCGGCGCCGCGCCCGATATCAAGCACCGGTTCCTCGCCGACGAGCACGACCTGCGCCTGATGCAGGCGGGCGTGCGGCACGCCGCCGAGCTGGCCCGAGTGATGGCGGGGTCCGCGCGCTGCGAGATGCTCCTGCCCGACGAGGCCACGGTGGCCGACGACGAGCAGCTCAGGACCCACTGCCTCCAGTTCCACGGCACCGGGTACCACCCCGCCGGCACCTGCCGGATGGGCGCGGCCGATGATCCCGAGGCGGTCGTCGACCCGCGACTGCACCTGAGAGGCATCGAGGGGTTGCTGGTCGCGGACGCGTCGGTGATGCCGGAGCTGCCCCGCTGCAACATCAACCTCCCCACGATGATGATCGGGGAGCGGGCGGCGGACCTGGTCCGGGAGGGCCTGTAGCGGTGCTTTCGGCGGACACCGGCAGAATTGCAGGCGAGATGAGCAGAGAAGCCCCCGATCGCGCGCGCCTGCAGACCATCCTCCGGGACGGGACCGCCGTCCGCTTCCGCCCGATCCGTCCGGATGACAAGCATTGGCTCCAGGACGGCATCCGGCAGATGTCTCCGCAGTCGCGATACCGGCGCTTCTTCTCCCCGGTGGCGGAGTTGAACGAGGACCAGCTGCGCTATTTCACCGAGGTGGACCAGGTCGACCACGTCGCCTGGGTGGCCACCCTGGAGGACGACCGGGTGATCGGGGTGGCGCGCTTCGTACGCCTGCCCGACGACACCCAGGCCGCCGAGGCCGCGGTCACGGTGGTCGATGCCTACCAGCACCGCGGGGTCGGCCGCGCCCTGCTCCTGGTGCTCACGGAAGACGCCATCAAGCGGGGAATCAAGCGCTTCACGATGTTCGTCCTCGGCGAGAACCAGCAGATGCTGGGCCTGCTCCACGACGTGGGCGCGGTCCTCGACGGCATCCACGACGGCGTCAACGATTTCCACGTCGAGCTCCCCGCCAACGCCTCCGAGCTCGACCAGACCGCCGCGCCCAGGGTGCTCCGGGTCGCGGCCGAAGGCAACCTGCGCGGTGAGGTGGCTCCGGGGATGCTGCGGACCCGCTTCCTGGTCGGCAAACACCGATGAGCCCGGCCCTCACCGAGTCCCTGGCCGAGCTGGTCTCGTCCGCGGCCCGCCGCTGGGGCGCGGACATCGCCATCGTCTCGGGCGCGCAGAAGCTGACCTACGCCCAGCTCGACCGCGCGGTGGCGCGGATCGCCGAGGACCTCGTCGACCGCGGCCTGCAGAGCGGCGACGCCGTCGCGGTGCTGGCCGGCAACGGCCTCGAGTTCCCGGTCCTGGCCCACGGGGTCCTGCGTGCGGGGGGTGTCCTGGTGCCGATCTCGCCCGCTTCCCCGTCCCGCGAGATCGCGTCCCTGCTGCGGGCTGCCGCCGTCGAGCTCTTTCTGTGCGACGCCGACCACGAGGGGGCCGCCGCGGACGCCGCCGCGCTCTACGACCCCGACTGCGGGGTGATCGCGCTGGACGCCACCGCGGGGCGCTCGCACGGCGATATGCACGCACTCAAGAAGCTGACGGAGGGCAAGGACATCCCGGCGTCGCCGCCGCGGGTCCCCACCGGCACCCCGGCGGTGATCCTCTTCACCAGCGGCAGTACGGCCAGGGCCAAGGGCGTGGTGCACAGTCACGAGGGGCTGCTGCGCAATGCCCAGTGCGTGGCCTACGAGATGGCCGCTCTGACCCGCAAGGACGTGATGCTCGGCGCGCTCCCCCTGGCGCACTCCTTCGGTCTCAGCGCCGTACTGAACACCTCGCTGCTGGTCGGAGCGCGGCTTGAGCTGATGCCGCAGTTCGACGCCAGGGAGGCGTGGAAGGTGGTGCTGGCGCGGGAGATCACCGTGCTGACCGGCGTGCCGACGATGTTCCGGCGCATCGCCGAGCTGCGTGAGGCCAGCCGCAACAGTGACCTCCGCCTGGCCATCGTCAGCGGCGCCGCCTGCCCGCGCGCGGTGGCTCGAGACGTCCGCCTGCGCCTCGGCATCGAGGTCATCGAGCGCTACGGGATGACCGAGGCGTCACCCCTGACGTGGCGCGGCGTCGACGACGATGACGGCGACGGCGACGTGGGCTGGCCCGGCTGGGGAGTGCGCCTGCGAGTGGTGGGCGAGAACGGCGGGGTGGTGCCGGGTGGCGGCACCGGGGAGATCGAGGTCCAGTCCCCGGGCATGCTCCTGCGCTACCTCTCGACGGCCGACAACCGCGAGGGCTTCCACGACGGCTGGCTGCGCACCGGCGACCTCGGCTGCCTCCGCCCGGACGGCGGACTGACCATCCAGGCGCGGCTCAAGGAGGTCATCCTGCGGGGCGGCTACACGGTTTCGGCGCGCGAGGTGGAGGCGGTCATCGAGCAGCACCCGGCGGTGGCCGAGGCGGCCGTGGTGGGTCTTCCCGATGACGACATGGGCGAGGACATCGCCGCGATCGTCGTGCTCAAACCCGGGCGGCAGGCGGAGCCCGCGGACCTCTGGCGGTTCGTAGGCGAGCGGCTGGCGGCGTACAAGCGGCCGCGCCGCTGGCGCGTGGTCAATGAGCTGCCGAGGAGCTCGCTGGGCAAGATCCGTCGCGACGAGATCGTCCGGGGCTGGGGCGAGGGCTGACCCGGTGTCCCTGATCGCCCCGCCGCGGAGTCGACGTCCGTGGCTGGTGGCCGCGCTGGTGCTGATTGTGCTCCTGGCCGCGATCGCCCTGCAGTACTTCCGCGCCGTGCCCGCGATCGCCGCCCGGCCACAGGTCGCGAGCTCGTCAACAGCAGACGGGGTGGCCCCGACGCTACCCTGGCCGGCCAAGGGGGCGGGCGCGCTGGGCGCGGCCGACATCGGGTTGCTGGCGACTGGCGGCGTCACCACGCCCCAACCGATGTTCAGCGTGGCCAAGATCATGACCGCGCTGGTCCTGCTCGAGGACAAGCCACTCAAGCCCGGGGAGCACGGGCCGGCGATCACCGTCGACGCCGCCGACGTCGTCTCCTACCAGCGCCGCCTGGCCGCTGGGGAGTCGGTGGTCAGGGTGCAGGCGGGCGAGCAGCTCACCGAGCTCCAGGCCCTGGACGCCCTCCTGATCCCATCCGGCAACAACATCGGGGAACTGCTCTCGAAATGGGACGTGGGGTCGGAGGCCGCGATGGTCGTCAAGCTCAACGCTCGCGCCAGGACCCTGCACCTCCTCAACACCACATTCGATGACGTCAGTGGGGTTTCGATCAAGACCGTCAGCGTGCCCGCGGAGCTGGAGGTGCTTGCCGGGTTGGCGATCAAGGACCCCGTGATCCCCGGGATCGTCTCCCAGAAGCAGGCCGAGATCCCTGTCGCCGGGGTGGTCTTCAACGTCGACTACGTGCTGGGCCAGGAGAACATCGTGGGGATCAAGACTGGCTCCAGCCCAGACGGCGGGGCCAACTTCGTCTTTGCCTCGTCGAACGCCATCAACGGGCGGCCGGTGACCATTCTCGGCGCCGTCATGGGGCTGACCACTCTTGACGACGCCTTCAACGCCAGCAAGGCCCTGATCAAGGCAGCTCGACCCCTGCTGACCATCAAACACGTGGTCAACCGCGACCAGACCATGGGCGTTTACCAGGCACCGTGGGGCAGCCGCAGCGACATTGTGGCGCAGCAGGGACTGGACGTCGTCACCTGGCCCGGGGTGACCGTACGGACCCAGTTCGAGGCCCGCCCGGTCACCGCGCCGCTCCAGGCGGGTACCAGGGTCGGCACCTTCTCGGTCAAGGCCGGGGACCAGCTCCTGAGTACGGAGCTGGCGACCGCTCGCGATATCGCCAAACCCACCACCCGCTACCGGCTGACCCGCACGGACTTCTAGCCGGCGTCCGCCTCCCAGGGGGGCTCGCCGCTGCTGAGGACGATGGTCACCGGCCCGTCGTTGACCAGCTCAACCTCCATCCTGGCCCCGAACCGACCCGTGGCCACTGCCACCCTGAGCGCTCGCAAGGCGTCGGCGAAGACGTCGCAGAGGGCGGTGGCGAGCTCGGGCGACGCGGCCCGCATGAAAGAGGGACGGTGGCCGCGCGAGGTGTCGGCGTAGAGCGTGAACTGGCTTACGACGAGGACCTCGCCAGCGGCACCGGCGAGGTCCAGGTTCATCCGGCCCTGGGGATCGGCGAACACCCGAAGGGTGGCCACGCGCGCCGCGAGGTGACGCGCGACATCCGCGGTATCCTCGGGACCAACGCCCAGGAGGACGCAGCAGCCGGGCCCGATCGAGCCCACCACCTCGCCGCCGACCATAACGGCGGCCCGGCTCACCCTCTGCACCACGGCGCGCACGCCCACAAGCCTAGTTTGTGATCGCGTTAGGGAGATGTTCTTATATTGACACTGTTAGATTTGTCTGACCGGTGAGTGACTACTTCGAGGAACTGAAGCCGGCGGCCGGGCGCCCTGCGGACCCGGGTCCCCCGCCCGCAGGGGAGGTCTCGGCACGGCCGACGTGGGTCGAGGTTGGATCGTCGACACCCGCGGCGGCGCCCAGGCGCGCCCGGCGCGGTGGTTTGGCGACCGCGGGCGCCGGTGCCACAGCCGGTGCCCGCGCGATACCCGGGGCGCGACCATATCGTCCCGTTCCAGGTGCGAGAGGGTCCTGGGTGCCGCGGTCGCGCAACGGGCGCATCTTTGCCGCCGTCGCGCTGGCCGCCCTGTTCCTCGCCGTCGCCTCGACGGTCTACGCCAGCGCCAAGCTCAGCTCGCTGCCGAACCCCGGTGCAGCCCCGGTACTGGCCAGGTCGGTGGTGGTCTACGACCGCAACGGCGCCGTCCTCGCGGAGCGCGACCCCCAGGGCCAGTTCCACGTCGTGCTGCGCCTCAGCGAGATGGGGAAATGGGCGCCGCTGGCGATGGTCGGCGCCGAGGACCGCGACTTCTACAAGCACGGCGCGCTCGACCCCACCTCCGTGGTCCGGGCCGCGGTCGTCGACACCCTGGCCCACAAGCCCCTGCAGGGCGGCAGCACCATCAGCCAGCAGCTGGTCAAGATCACCGTCCTGCAGTCCGACAAGACCTTCTCCCGCAAGGTGAAGGAGGCGATCATCGCCAACCAGCTGGAGCACAAGTACAGCAAGGACCAGATCCTCGAGATGTACCTCAACCGCGTCTACTACGGGCACGGCGCCTACGGCATCGGGTCGGCCACCAAGACCTACTTCGGGGCCGGCAAGGAGACCCGGGACCTCACCGTCGCCCAGGCGGCGTTCCTCGCCGGGATGATCCAGGCCCCCAGCGGCAACGATCCCCAGGTTCATTTCGACCGCGCCCGCGGCCGCGAGCTCTACGTCCTCGACCAGATGGTCCAGGGCGGGTTCCTGACGCGCGTCGCAGCCGACGCCGCCGCCAAGGAGGAGATCCAGAAGGAGCTGGTCTACGACACCAGCTACCGCGAGAGCAAGGCCCCTCATTTCGTCAACTACGTGCTGTCAAAGCTGGAAGCCCAGCTGGGCACCGAGGCCATGCAGCAGGGCGGCCTGTCCGTGCACACCACCCTCGACCCCGGGATCCAGGCCCTGGCCGAGCAGGCGGTGGCCAAGGGGACGCAGGCGATGGCGCCAATGGGGGTCAACAACGGCGACCTCCTGGCGGCCCGCCCCAGCACCGGCGAGATCCTCGCCTGGGTCGGCTCCACCGACTACAACAACGCGGGCATCGGTGGCCAGTTCGACGTCATTCGCTCAGGCCGCCAGCCGGGCTCGTCCTTCAAGCCATACGCCTACGAGGCCGCGCTGAAGGACCACAAGGTGACCCTCAACAGCTGCGTCCAGGACGTCCCCACCAATTTCAACGGCTATCGCCCCCAGGACTACGACAACAGCTTCCTCGGGACCATGACGGTGCGGCGGGCGCTGCTGCTCTCGCGCAACGTGCCGGCGGTGCAGGTGGCCCAGAAGGAGGGCATCAACAACGTCATCGGCCTGGCCGACGCGATGGGCATCAGGGATCCCCTCCCCCCCTACCTCTCGACCGCGATCGGCGGCGGCGAGGTGACCATGCTCGACCACCTCCAGGGCTACCAGGTCTTCGCCAACGAGGGTAAGAAGATGCCCCTGGTCAGCATCGTTAAGGTCACCGACAGCAGCGGTGCGGTGCTCTACCAGACCACCCCCGGGCAGCAGGCCAAACAGGCCCAGGTGCTCAGCCCGGCCGAGGCCTACCTGATGACCGACGTCCTCAAGGGCTACCAGAACCAGTGGCAGCTGGGGTGGCAGCGGCAGATGGCGGGCAAGTCCGGAACCACCGGCGGCAGCGCCGTGGGCGTCCATCCCGACGCCTGGATGATGGCCTACAACAAGGACATCGTTGTTGGCGCGTGGGCCGGGAACACGGGCGCGGGGGGCGCCGGCCACCCCATGAGCGCGTTTGGGATCAACACCGGCGAGACCACCCTGGCCGCTTTCATCAACGGCCTCCCCGCCGACTGGAACCACTGGTACAAGCAGCCGTCAGACCTCGTCAGCAAGGGTGGCGAGCTCTATCTCTCAGGAACTCAGAACACCCCGTCGTGCCAGCAGTCAGCACCTGCACCGGCGCCCAGCCATGGCGGTGGTGGCGGCGGTGGCGGCAAGCCCAAGGACCACGGAGGCGGCGACTGATCCGGGTGCGTCCGGAGTTGTCCACAGACTGTGTGAAACATGTGGAGTCTCCGATATCAAGATTATGAAAAGTGAGCCGCCGCAGGTTGGTAGTCTGAACCCGTGAGCCGCACTGTTCTGACCACCGGCGCCAACTCCGGCATCGGCCTGGCCACCGCCATCGAGGTCGCCCGCCGCGGTTTCCACTCGGTGGGCAGCGTGCGCTCCGAGGCCAAGGCGCGGATCGTCCGCGAGGCCGCCAGGGGCGCCGAGGTCGAGGTCCACACCGTGGTCCTGGACGTCAACAACGCCCCCCAGTGCCGCAGCGTGATCAACGACCTGCAGCCCTTCGCGATCGTCAACAACGCGGGTTTTCCGGCCACCGGGGCGGTCGAGGACATCCCTGACAAGGAGGTCCGCGAGGTCCTCGAGACAATGGTTGTGGCGCCGATCCGGTTGGCCCGCCTGGCGATCCCCCACATGCGCGCCAACGGGGAGGGCCGGATCATCAACATGTCGTCGATCTACGGCCTCACGACCACGCCGCTTTCGGGCTGGTACCAGGCCTGCAAGCACGCGCTGGAGGGGGTATCCGACGCGCTGCGCATGGAGATCGCGTCGAGCGGCATCAAGGTCGTGCTGATCGAGCCCGGCGGTTTCAAGACCGGCATCTGGGAGCAGAACGACGCCGCGCTCTCACAGCGCAAGGACTCCCGCTACAAGCAGTCCTACGAGCGGCTGACCACCGGTACGCAGATCTCGCAGCCGCTGATGGGCAACCCGCGCACGGTGGCCAAGGCCGTGGTCAAGGCGCTGACCAGCCAGAACCCCAAGGCCCGCTACCTGGTCGGCTACGACGCCCAGCTGCTGGCACTGATGGAACGGGTGACGCCTACCGGCGTCAAGGACCGCGTCAGCCGGCTGACCCTGGGGCTCTAGGATGAACCGATGGCGAGATGACCCGACAGCGGGATCGTGGATAGCCGGGGCCCGACGGC
>DAINSI010000023.1:25748-34632 GCA_036741395.1 Candidatus Dormiibacterota bacterium | reverse complement strand
GTTCCAGGACCAAGTCACTATAGCACCGGGTATTGCGTTCAAGCCCGGCTTTCGCGATCCGGACACCCCCTACAATTGGCGCCGATGGCGGGCTCCGCGATGACCCTCGGGTGGCGGCCGGGGCTCGGCGCCAGGGTGCTCTTGACCATCAGCGTGGTTTTCGCCGCCTACGTCCTGTCGCCCGTGTGGTGGAGCCAGCTGGGCGAAGACACCCGGGTCTTCTACGCCGCGGGGACCCTGGCCCGGGCTGCCGGCAACCCCTACGACCCGGCACAGCTGGCGGCCGAGGAGGACCGCCTCTACAGCTCCGGCTCGGCGGGTCACGGCGCCCCGGCCTTCGCCCACGCCACCTCCGCCAATCCGCCACTCTTCAGTAGCATCCTGGCAATCACCAGCCGCCTTCCTCTGGAGGTCTTTCGGGTGCTGGCCTTCATGGCGCTGGCCGCTGTCGGTGTGGCGGGTGTGGAGTTCAGCCTGGCGGCCGCTCACTGGCGGCCTAAAGGGATGGCCCGGACGATGATTCTGAGCAGCTCGCCAATGGTGCTGGCGGTCTTCGTGGGCAACACCTCTCCCCTCCTGCTTTTGGGTTGGGCGGGGGCCTGGCTGGCGATGGAGCGTGGTCTGCCCGAGGTTGCGGGGTTGCTCTTGGCACTGCTTTGGCTGAAGCCCTCCGTGGGCATCCTGGCGGCCGCGGCGCTTTTGGTCGCCGGCCCGGCACGGCGCGGCCGCACCGCGCTGGCCTTCGGAGTCGCGACCCTGGCGCTGGCCGGGCTCGACCTGGTCACCAGCGGCCTCGGGCCGCTGGTCGACTGGCTGGGAGCGCTGACCGGCTACGCCGGGTCGCTCAGCTCGGTCGCAGGCCGCACCGCCTTTTCGTCCAACGCCGGGGAGCTGGCGGGGCTCCCGGGGGCCTTCCTCGACCACGTCTCGGCGATGGCGGCAGTCGTCCTGGCGGCGGTGCTGCTGGCAACCCTGCTGTGGCTCAGGCTCCGCGGCCGCTGGGCCGGCCTGGTCGCCGACCGTCCGGCGCGGCTGGCGGTCGCGATGGCCGCTGCCCTGGCGATCAGCCCATACCTGCATCTCAACGACCTCATCCTGGAGGTGGCGCCTCTGACGTTGATCGCGTCCGTGGGGCTGACGGGGTGGTCGCGGGTCGCCCTCTTCCTGTGGACCGCGGGGGCACTTCTCAACCTGGTGGTGACCGTCGTGGTGGTCAGCGTCACGCACGGGCAGCTCCATCCCAGTTCGTTCGGCTACGGTGTGGTCCTCAACGCGGCGACATTGCTGGCGGTACTCGCGGCCACGCGCCGGCGACTGGCGTCACCAGCATCAACCCGGTATCCGGGGGCGGCGAGGTAGGCCGGCCCGCCGCGCTCCTACTGGCGATGATCCTGCTCTGTGGCGCCGGCGCCGGGCAGGAGGTCGGTCTCCTCGCGGGCCACCCGGAACTGGGCATCTTCCTCGTCGTGCCTGCGATGGTCGCCTGCTACGCCCTCTGGCGCCCGCGCGGCGCCGTCCTGGCGATCCTCCTCGGCCTGCTGGCGGTGCAGGCCCTGGTCCCCATCCACACTGGGGGAGGCCGGGTGCAGGACTGGATCCTGCATTTCGAGGTCAGCCGACACTATGCAGGCCTGGACTCGCCAGTGACGCCGACGTTCCTCAGCAGCCGGACGGCGCTGTTCCACCAGCTCCTCGGCGCGATCCTGGCGCACGTGCCAGCGTACTGGGCGTACCAGGTCGGATCAGCGCTGCTGAACGGGCTGTGGCTGTGGCCCGCCAGCCTGCTGGTGCAGCGGCTTGATCGGTCTCCGGTACGCATTGCGGCGGTGGCGCTCACGCCGCTGCTCCTGGCTTACTCGACCTACACCTGGCCGTGGTGCTTTGCCGCGTTTTTCCTGCTCACGGCCGTGCTCCTCGCGGAGTCCGACGACAGGCTGGGGTCGCTCGCGGTGGGGGTCGCGCTTGCTGCAGCCCTGCTCGCCCACCCCGGGTCAATCGGATATGTCGCCGGCGTGGGCGCCTGGATCGCGGTGCGGCGACCGCGACGTCTGCCGATCACCGCCCTCGCGGGCGCCGCGATCCTGGCCACGCAGGTCCCCTGGCTGCTGGCGATCACCGGTGGCCGAGGCGTAGTGCAGCTGTTGGCTTCCACCGACACCCTCCGCCAGCGCGTGGGGCCGGTTGTCTGGCTCGTGACCCGCATCCTGGTGGCGGTGCATTCGGTGGTGCCGTTCGCCGCGCTGTCGGCTCGAACGCCCTGGGCTGACCTGCTGCTGGTCTTTTTCATCGCCAGCCTTCCCGGGGCCGCCCTGCTGGCGTGGCTCACTGCCGGCCGGTCAATGTGGCCGCGAGGTGCCGCCCGGTGGGCGGTGGTGGGCGGTTTTGTCGTAGGTTGGGCCATCGATCCGCCGCAACAGGCGCTCGCTGGGATGCTCGACGCGCTCTTCCTGGGGGTATTGCTGCTGCTCGTGAATGCCGCGGCGGAGGCACCAGCCCCGGCGGTCGGGAGGATGTTCTCCGCTCACGCGGTGGCTGCGGGTGTCTTCGTCCTGGCCCTCTTGTCGGTGGCCGTCACCGCCGGCGCCGGCGATGCCAACATCGATTACAAACAGCATTACGGCGCTGTCTTCCTGGTGGAGCGGTTTGGGATCCTGCCGGCAATCCTGCTGGTCGGCGCCGCGGGACTGGCAACATTGTGGCCGCGCTGGTCAGGCCGGGGTCGCTCCCCGAGCCGCGCGGCGGCATGACCACCAAGCGGGACTCGAACGCGGCACGAGATCAGCGTTTCTTTAGCCGGCGCGCGGCGATGACCCTGTTGTTGCTCACCGTGCCCTACCTCGTGCTTTGGCTTCTCCGCCCACCCGGCACGACCTACACGGGTGCGCTCTTCAACCCCAACGACACCTTCCTCTACCTCGCCCAGATGTCGCATGCACAGGATGGCGCGTGGCTCTTCCGGGACTATTTCACCTACGTCCCGGGTCCACCCCTGCTGGCATACACGCTGTACTCCCTACTGGGACACCTGATCCCCGCCGAGACCGGCCCCATGGGCCTCGCCGTGGGCTATCACCTGGCGCGCTTGGCCCTGGCGACAGCCTTCATCTGGCAGGCGTGGAAGCTCTATGGCGAGGCGACCGCATCCCGGGTGGTGCGCCGGGTGGGATTCCTCTTCCTCCTCTTCACCTCGGGAGCGGCCCTCTATCAGCTGCTGATCCCGCCGCTGCGAGGCCAGGAGCCCCCCTTCGACCTCCTGATCACCGAGAGCAGCAGCTTCGCGGGGCTGGCCTTCTCGCCGCATTTCGCCGCCGTGTTACTGGGCCTGGTGGTCTACATGCGGATGCTCCTGGGGCTGCCCCGGCGAAATGGCGGCGCCACGGCAAGGATGGCCGCGACGGGAGCGCTGGCGGCGCTACTGGTCACCACCATCCATCCGGACAAGGCCGCCGTGATGGGGGTCGCCACGGTGGCATTCATGACCTGGCAGGTCTGGTCGGGAAGGTCCGGCTGGCGAACCGCTCTTCTGGCCGTCGCCATGCTGGTGCCCTCTGTCCCCTACGTCCTATACAGCTTCGCACTCACGGCGGGTGATCCCCACATCCGTTCCCTGATGGCCCAGGGCCTCCCCCACGAGTCGGTTCCCGACCCCCTTGTCTACTACGGCTTCGGCTTCGGCCTACCCCTCGTCTTCGCCCTCGCCGCCCTCCCCCGGGTGGTCCGCCTGGGGCGATCGCTGCCTGCCGGTGAGGCGCTGATGTGGTCGTTCGTGCTTGGCGGCCTGGTCATCACCCTGGTGCCATTTCGCAATGTCGGACATCGCGCCGAGGGTCTACAGCTGGCCCTCGCGATCCTCGCGGCGAGGGGCGCCGCCCTCGAGGTGCTGCCGCGTCTGTGGCGGAGCGGCTTCTTCCGGCGTCTCGCGCGCCGGCGCCCGATGGGCTACTCCCGGCGCAGGCTGCGCCTGCTGACGCTGAACCTCGCCGTCATCCTCAGCTCAACCTCGGTGCTGGCGCTGGCCTTCGCGAGCCCCCGGGCGGTGTTGGCCGGAGTCCCTGAGGCGTTCCTCACCGCCGACGACCAGTCGGCGACGTCGTGGCTCAGGGGCCATGCCGGGAAGGACGATATCGCCGTCGGCGAGGGCACCAGCGACCAATTCCTGGCGGCCTATGCGAGGGTCCGCGTCGCCTGGGGCAGCTTCGCCTACACCCCGGACTACGACGTCGAGGGACAGCGCCTGGCAGCGTTCTACCTGGGCCGCACGGACCCGCAGGAGTACCTCACGCGACGATCCATCCGCTGGGTCTATTTCGGGCCACGCGAGCGGCGCTTTGCCCGGCTCCGCCCCGAAACCCTGTCGTTCCTCCACCTCGCGTACTCCGGCGGAAGCACCGCGATCTACGAGGTCGCCTCAGCTCAGGCGTCGGCCGCCGAGGCATCCCGCCTGAGGTAGGCCTCCATCAGCCCGTCGAGGTCGCCGTCCTCGATGACCCCCGCGGCATTGCCCACCTCGAAGCCCGTTCGGTGGTCCTTGACCTGGGTGTAGGGCTGGAGTACGTAGGAGCGGATCTGGCTGCCCCATTCGGCCTTGACGTGCTCGCCCCGGAGTTCCTGCACGTGCTCCAGGTGTTGCTCCTGGGCCAGGGCAACCAGCTTGGAACGCAGAATCTTCAGGGCCACCTCCTCGTTCTGGTGCTGGGAACGCTCGTTCTGGACGCTGACCACCAACCCGGTGGGCAGGTGGGTCAGGCGGACCGCCGAAGACGTCTTGTTGACGTGCTGGCCACCCGCGCCACTGGAGCGGAAGACGTCCCGGCGGATGTCCTTCTCGTCGATTGCCACCTGGGCCTCGGTCACCTCGTCGAGCTCTGGGACCACCTCCACGCGGGCAAATGATGTGTGACGCCGGTGGGCGGAGTCGAAGGGCGACAACCGCACCAGGCGATGGATGCCGCGCTCGGACTTCATCCACCCGTAGGCCCGCTCGCCCCTGATAACCATGGTCGCGCCCTTGATGCCGGCCTCCTCGGCGGGGGTGACCTCGACGACCTCCAGCTTCATCCCGCGGCGCTGGGCCCAGCGCTGGTACATCTGCATCAGCATCTCCGCCCAATCCTGGGCGTCGACACCCCCGGCCCCGGAACTGAAGGAGACCAGCGCCGCGCTCTCAGCGTAGGGATCGCTGAACAGGACGTCGAGCTCGCGCCGGTCGACGTCCCTCTGCAGGCGGTCCATGTCGGCGGTCACCTGGATGACGAGCTGGTCATCGGGCTCGGCCTCGATCAATTCGAGCATGTCGCGGGCCTCCGCTGCCTCACGGTCGAGCGCCTCGAGGGCCTCAACACGGTTGCGCAGCCCCGCGGCCTCCTGGGTGATCTTCTGGGCCGCAGACGGATCCTCCCAGAGCCCGGGGTGGTTGAGCCTGGGCTCTAGGTCAGCCAGCCGGGATTTCTGACCGGCGAGGTCAAAGGTGCTCCTTCAGCTGCTGGATGCGCCGGAAGAGGTCCTCGGCACGGTCGCCCAGCTCGCTGAAATTTGCGGGCCCGTTCATCTCCCGTGGCATTTCTTGTACTTGCGGCCGCTCCCGCAGGGACACGGGTCATTGCGGCCCACCTTGCCCCCCATTGCCGCGGCGGCGGCGGCGTTGATGCCACCGGGCCCCCCGGTGGGCGGCATCGGGGCGCGTGGTGCGGGGGTGTCCGGCGTGCCAGGTTCGAGCGGGCCGGACTCCACCGTCTCCATCGTCTCGGTGACCGGCCGCGGTGAGGCCTGGTGCTCATCCCGGACCACCTCGACCCTGAAGATATTGGTGGCGATCTCAAACTGGATGTCCCGCTTGAGTTGCTCGAAGCTGAGGAAGGCCTCGTTCTTGTACTCCATCAAAGGATCCTTCTGGGCGTACCCCTGGAGACTGATGGCCTCCTTGAGGTGGTCCATGCTGGTCAGGTAGGCGATCCATCGGGAGTCGATCGTCCGCAGCATGACCCAGCGTTCGACCTGGCGCAGGACCTCGGGGCTCACATCCTGCTCCATCTTCTCGTACGCCTGCACCACCATGTCGTGGATCGAATCGATGACCTCCTCGGGGCTGTCCCCGAGCTCCCCCCGGTCGACCTCCTCCCACGCCGGCAGCGGCACGATCTGGCTGATGTGCTCCCAGAGCTCCTCAAGCCGCCAGAGGTCGCGGTGGCGGGCGTCCAGGTAACCGGGCACGGTGTCCGCGATCATCTCGTGGATGAAGCGCAGGACGTTGGCGCGGGTGTCCACGCCCTGGAGGATCCGTCGCCGCTCGGCATAGATGATCTTGCGCTGGGTGTTCATGACGTCGTCGTATTCGACGACGTGGCGCCGGGCGTCGAAGTTGAACCCTTCGACCTTCGATTGCGCGCTCTCAATGGAGCGGCTCACCAACCGTGACTCGATCGGCGTGTCCTCCTCCATGAGGCCGCCGACGCGCTCCATGTTGCGCCCGAAGATGCGCATCAACTCGTCCTCGAGGGAGAGGTAGAAACGGGTGCCTCCGGGGTCGCCCTGGCGGCCGGAGCGGCCGCGCAACTGGTTGTCGATGCGTCGCGACTCGTGGCGCTCGGTGCCGATGATGTGGAGCCCGCCGACTCCCGCCACCCCGGGGCCGAGTTTGATGTCCGTCCCGCGGCCGGCCATGTTGGTGGCGATGGTCACAGCGCCATGCTGGCCGGCGTCCTCAACGATCTCAGCCTCCTTCTCGTGGAACTTGGCATTGAGCACCGAGTGCTGGACGCCGCGTTTCTCCAGCAGCCGAGCGATGCGCTCCGACTTGGCGATGTCAGTCGTACCCACCAGGACCGGTTGGCCGGTGGCGTGGCGCTCGGCGATCTCCTCGACCACCGCGCGGTACTTGCTCTCCTCCGTCTTGTAGATCACGTCCGCAGCGTCGTCGCGGACCATCGGCTGGTTGGTCGGGATGACCAGGACCTCCAGCTTGTAGATCTTGTCGAACTCCTCGGCCTCGGTGATCGCCGTGCCGGTCATACCGGCGAGCTTGCGGTAGAGGCGAAAGTAGTTCTGGAAGGTGATCGTCGCCAGCGTCTGCATCTCCTGCTGGACCTTGACCCCCTCCTTGGCCTCGATGGCCTGGTGCACGCCGTCCGACCAGCGCCGGCCCGGCATCGAGCGCCCGGTGAACTCGTCGACGATCACCACCTCGCCGTCGCGAACGATGTAGTCCTCGTCGCGGTGGTAGAGCGCGTGCGCCTTGAGAGCCTGGTTCACCTGGTGGGCTTCCTCGACGTTGTCGAAGTCATAGAGGTTGGGGATCCCGGTCCATTTTTCGACCTTGGAGATGCCCTCCTCGGTCAGGGCCGCGGAGCGCGTCTTCTCGTCGACCGTGAAGTCGGTCTCGCTCACCAGCTGGGGGATTATCCGTGCGTACTGCTGGTACTTCTCCGTGGAGTCGCTGCCCTGGCCACTGATGATCAACGGCGTGCGGGCCTCGTCGACCAGGATCGAGTCCACCTCGTCGACGATGCCGAAGTAGAGCTCGCGTTGAACACAGCCGTCCAGCTCGGTGGCCATGTTGTCGCGCAGGTAGTCGAAGCCGAACTCATTGTTGGTGCCGTAGGTGATGTCGGCCGCATAGGCCTCGCCACGCGTGGATGGGCGGAGGTGCTGGAGACGCTCGTCGTTGTGGGTCTCATCGACGAATTCGGGGTCGAAGACGAAGGACTGGTTGTAGCCGCCGCCCTGCTGGGCCGGCCCCATGATCACCCCCACGGTCATGCCCAGGGCGCGGTAGATCGGCGCGTTCCATCCCGCGTCGCGGCGGGCCAGGTAGTCGTTGACGGTGACCAGGTGCGCGCCCTCTCCGGCCAGCGCGTTGAGGTACAGCGCCAGGGCGGCGACCAGCGTCTTGCCCTCGCCAGTCTTCATCTCCGCGATCTTGCCCTGGTGGAGGACGATCCCCCCGACCATCTGGACGTCGAAGTGCCGCATCCCCAGCTTGCGCCGGGAGACCTCGCGCACCGCCGCGAAGGCGCGCGGCAGGATCTCATCCACGACCCGGTCAACCTCCTGCTCGGCCGCCTCCTGGCGCGACGCCTCACCCTCCGCGGCCTCAGTCGGGTCCTCCACGGTGACCGCGGGCGCGCCCGCCAGCGCCTCCTCGCGGGTGAGCCGGATCCGCTCCCTGAACTCCTCGGTGAGGCGCAGGAAGTCGTCGTCTGACATCGCCTCCATCTCCGGTTCGAACTCGTTGATCTCCTCGACGCGGCGGAGATGGCGCGCGATCTCGCGGTCGTTGGGGTCGCCGAAGACCTTCAGCAGGAAGCTCATGGGACGGTGCCCTGGCGGGTGGAGACCACGCCGGCGGGGTGGATGAGCAGCGTCAGAGGCTTCGCGAGATCCACCCGCCCAAGTATAGGTTGGCGCCTGCGACAGCTACTCGTAGCGGATCGCGGACACCACCGAGGTCCGGGCGGCTCGACGGGCCGGGATCATCACCGCCAGCACGCCACCGACGACGCTGGCAACCACCACCAGCAGGATGACGTTCCAGGGGACCTCGTACACCGGTTGAAATCCCAGACTGGCGCCCGCGCGGGTCATAACGGCCACCAGCAGCACCCCCACTGCGGCTCCGCCGAGCGCGCCGGTCAGGGAGAGTAGCCCGGACTGAGCCAGGATGATGCCCCTGACCTGGGCCGCGGTCGCGCCCACTGCCCGCAACAGGGCCAGCTCCCGCGACGATTCACTGATGTTCAACAGGATCGTCTGGACGACCGAGAGCAGGCCCATGACGACCCCCACCAGGCCCACCGCGCTGAGCAGGAGGAGGAGGGCATTGAGGCCGTGGCGCACCCCGTCACGAACGGTCGACACCGGTTCCGACTGCATTCCGTACCGGCTCCCC
>DAINSI010000023.1:22430-25738 GCA_036741395.1 Candidatus Dormiibacterota bacterium | reverse complement strand
GCGGCAGGTCCCGGGATCACCTGGAGGATGTTGAAGCCGATGACCCCGAAGTCCTGGCGGGCGTTGGCAAGCGAGATCATCGCGGTCTCCTCGCCCCCCGGCGCCGGCAGCGTGTGCTCGACGATGGCGGCCACCCGGTAGGTCAGCACGCCGGCGGCCGCGGTCAGGGGAACCTGGTCGCCCGGGTGCAAACCCTCCAGCTGGGCCAGTCGACGGGACACCAGGATCGCGCGTGACTCCTCCATCTCGGTGAATGCGCCCGGCGCCGAGGAGGGTGCGAACTGCAGCCCGCCGCGCGATGCGTAGTCGAGGGGGTCCACGGCGGCGAGGTTCAACGCCCGGGCGCCGGCGCGCAGGGTGAAGAACGCGATCGGCGATGTCGCGTCGACGCCCTGAACCTTGTTGATGTCCTCGCGGACGGTGTCGGGCTGCCGGACCGGTGAGACCAGCAACTGGTCGGAGACGAACAGGCTCTGGACCCAGCCCGAACCGGCATCCAGTGCGCCCTGGGTGAGGCCTGCCACCGACACCACCAGGGCCGCGCTCACCATCAGCCCGGCGACGGTCAGCGCGCTGCGGTTGGGACGGCGGATCACAGCGTTGCGGGCAAGCAGCGTCTCCCCCGGCGCGAAGAGCCGCATCGGCCGCGCCAGGACCCACGTCAACGGCCCCAGCAGGAAGGGGGTCACCGCGATCAGGCCCGCGAAGAGGAGAACGACGCCCGCGGCCACCACGGCCAGCCCGGATGCCGCCAGCCGCAGGTCGGCGGGACGCTGGGCCAGCCCGGAGACGATCAGCAGGCCGGCAAGCACCAGCAGCACCACTCCCACCGCCGTGGTGCGCCGCCGATTGCGCTCGACCGTGAAGAGCTGCACCGGGCGAATCGCCTCCAGCGGAGCCACCCGCGCCGCCCGGCCTGCGGGCAGCAGCGCGCACACCACCGTCGCCACCAGGCCCAGCGCGGCCACCCCCAGGATGATGCCAGGGTCGAGGGTCAAGGAGATCCCAGCCTGGTCGCTGGACGTCCTCAGGTATTGGATCAGGCCCGCGGCCACGGCCAGGCCGAGCGCGGTCCCCAAGAGGGTGCCGGCTGTCCCCAGGATCAGGGCCTGGGCGATGAAGAGCATCCGAACCCAGCCTGGCGTGGCGCCGGCGGAACGCAGCAGGCCGATGTCGCGCCGGCGCTCGAGTACCGTCATGGCGAGGTTGTTGTAGATCAGGAAGAGGCCGATCACCAGGGCCAGGACGCTGAAGAAGACGAGGACCGGTTGAACCTCCTCGTATGGGTTGCGGCTGGCGGCGAAGAACGCGCGGTTGTCCCGGACGGTGTACTCCTGGGTGGCCTTGAGGCGGAGGTCGCGGCGGAAATCCGAGTAGGTGCCCTTGAGGCCCACGCTGACCTGGGTGATGCGAGCCCCGAGTCGGAAGGCCTTCTGGGCAGAGGTCAGTGGCACCAGCGCCACCGGCCCGAAGGTCGATTGCACGAAGGCCGAGTCCCCCACGAGTCCCTTCACCTTGAAGTTGTCGGGGCCGCTGGCGGTGAACAGCGAGACGGTGCTGCCCACCTTCACGCCGTGCTGGGCCGCCCATCGGGCATCCAGGACCACCGCCCCTTTTTCGTCAGGGCCGAAGAGCGAGCCGTCGGCCAGGCTGAGCGGGTGCAGCTTCTGCTCCGCCACCGGGTCGACACCGACCAGCTGAAACGAATAAGCAGAGCCCCCGAACTGCCCGAAGACCCGCTTGGAGACCACCGGGGCCGCGACCCCGACCTGTGGCAGCTTGGTGATCACGCCGACCATCTCCTGGGAGAAACCGGCCTCGGAGAAGGCAAAGACCTCGGCGTCGGCGTTCCCCGCCAGGCTCGCCGCGGAGCGCCGTAGCTGTTCCTGGAGGGCACGCGCGCTGAGCTCGGTGCCCAGGATCAAGGCCACGCCCAGAGCGACGGCCAGGACCGTCAGGACCGAGCGCTGGAGCCTAGAGCCCGAGTTGCGCCAGGCGAGAGATAAGAGGAGCGGCACTGTGGTCCTCCCGTCGACCGAGGTCGATGGTTTCGATGATCCGGCCATCGCGCATCACCAGCACCCTGTCGGCGTATGCCGCGGCCCTGGCGTCGTGGGTGGCGAGGATCCCGGTCTGGCCATGTTCGTGGCACCGCGCCCAGAGGAGGTCGAGGACCTCGTTACCGGTGGTGAAGTCGAGGTTGCCGGTGGGCTCGTCGGCGATGATCACGGCCGGGTCCATGAGCAGGGCCCGGGCGATGGCCACCCGCTGCTGCTCGCCGCCCGAAATCTCCTCCGGGCGATGACCCTGCAGGTTGCGCAGGTTGAGGTCGCGCATCAGGTCGGAGACCCGGTCGTAGTGGCCGGCGCGCGAGCCGGCGATGCGCAGCGGAAGCGCGATGTTCTCAGCCGCGGTGAGGTTGGGAACAAGGTTGAAGAACTGGAAGACGAAGCCGATCTTGTCGCGGCGGAACTCGGTGCGCCGCTTCTCGTCCATTGCGGTGATCTCCGCCCCGCTGATGACCACGCGTCCCGAGTCTGGAGGCTCGAGCCCCGCCAACAGGTGCAGCAGCGTGCTCTTCCCGCAGCCCGACGGGCCCATGATCGCCACCAGTTCACCTGGCGCGACGCTCAAGGCAACGCGGTCGACCACCACGTGCGGCCGGGCGGAGATCCGGTACGCCTTGGTGAGGTTGTCGGCGATCAGGATGGGGACCCCCGAAGTGACCTGCTCAGACACTGAGGAAAAGCCTCAGGACCTGGTCGACGACCGTCTCGAGGATCCCCCGTGGGGTCGCCTCGCGGTCGGTGCCGATGACCTCGGGCGCAGGCTGGGCCTGTACCCTGGCGTCCTTCACCGCGGTCACCGCCGCGGCGTCAAGGGTCAGCGTGTTGCCGGTGATCGCGGTGATGCGGGCGGTCAGGTCGGCCCCGTCCGCGCCGGCTCCGGTGACGGTCACCAGGTCACCAATCGACATCCCTGCCACGTTGCTGGCGAGGAGGCTACGTGAGCCGGCGGCGATCGTCCCGGTGACGCTGATGGCCGCGGCGGGTCCCGCGGAGGGCACCGCTCCGACCAGGTTCGGCGTGGGGCAGGGCGCGGGGCCACCGTCAGAAGCCAGCGTGGGCGCGGGCGACGTGCGATCGGGCTCCCCGAGCTCGGTGGGAACGGCGCACATCGGGATGCTGGGGGACGGTGAGGGCACGGGCGCGGGGGGCGCGGTGGCCTGGGCGTCGGGCGGAGGGGCAGCCCCTCCACCGCCACCCGAACCGCCGCCACCGCCGCCGACGGGCTGGCGTATGGGCGGT
>DAINSI010000023.1:0-22420 GCA_036741395.1 Candidatus Dormiibacterota bacterium | reverse complement strand
GATCTCGGTGTACATGATCACGTTGTTGTAGGGACCGCCGGCGCCCGACCAGGGGCCCGATGCCTGCCACGCGCCAGTGCCCAGCTGGTTGTAGTTGCCGAGGATGTTGGCGCGGTGCTCAGGGCTGTTCATGAAGGCGGTGTTGATCTGACCCACACTCTGGTCCGGCGGGTAGTTGTTCCAGCCGATGTTCTCTCCCGCGGCGGTGTAGGCGCCGAGGCTGAAGACCTGCCAGACGTAGCCGCCACACGGTGGGATCTGGTGGGAGAAGTAGTTGCGCTCGATGAGGTCCTGAGAGCGCCCGTTGATCCCAGTGCCGCCGCAGCTTCCGCGCTGCCCGGTGGCGATACTCGCCAGGCCGCTGTTGAAGCCGAGCGCGCCGAGGCCGTTGGAGGTCCGGTCCTGGTTGGTCAGCTGGAAGAGGGTGAAGGCGTTGCCCGGGTCGCCCGCCTGGGCGACCGTGGCCAGCCCCGAGGCGGCGGCCATCGCTCCCGCCACGGCCAGCAGCCTGAGCCCCACTCGCACCTTCATCGCACCACAGTCTCGCATCGCCCGGCAACCCCCGCCAGGCGGGGCCTCAACGCGCCCGCGTTCGCCGGTCGGGGAAGAGGCGGGCCAGCTCCTGTGGGATCGCCAGACCGAGGTCAAACAGCTTGTCGATGATGTTCGGCCTGATCCCCGTGGGACGGAACACGCCCAGGACCTTGCCCGCGCTATCCATGCCGCGCGGCTCGAAGACGAAGATGTCCTGCATCGTGATGGTGTCACCCTCCATCCCGGTGATCTCGGCGATGCCGGTGACCTTTCGGGAGCCGTCCTTCATGCGGGAGAGCTGGACGACCATGTCGATCGCCGAGGCGATCTGCTGACGGATGGCCTTGGCCGGCAGTTCCATGCCGGCCATCAGCACCAGCGTCTCCAGCCGGCTCAGGGCGTCACGGGCGCTGTTGGCGTGGACCGTGGTCAGCGAACCGTCGTGGCCGGTGTTCATGGCCTGGAGCATGTCCAGGGCCTCGCCGCCACGGCACTCACCGACGACAATTCGGTCGGGCCTCATTCGGAGCGAGTTCATGACCAGCTCACGGATGGCGATGCGGCCCTCGCCATGGACGTCGGCAGGCCGGGACTCCATCCGGCAGACGTGCTCCTGGTTGAGCTGGAGCTCGGCGGCGTCCTCGATCGTCACGATGCGCTCATCCGACGGGATGAAGCTCGAGCACACGTTGAGCAGGGTCGTCTTGCCGGTGCCGGTGCCGCCGGAGATCAGGATGTTGGCACGGGACAGGACGCAGGCCTTGATGAAACCCACGGCCTCGGGCGAGAGGGTGCCGAAGTTGACCAGGTCCGACGCCTTATAGGGATCACGGGTGAACTTTCGAATGGTCAGGATGGGACCGTCGAGGGCCACCGGGGCGATCACGGCGTTGACGCGGCTGCCGTCCCAGAGGCGGGCGTCGGCCATGGGGCTGCGGAAGTCGATGCGACGGCCGACGGCGCTGACGATGAAGTCGATGACCCTGAGAAGGTGGTTGTCATCGTCGAACTGGCGGTCGGTGAGGAGGATCTTGCCGTTGCGCTCCACGTAGATCTGCTTGGCGCCGTTGACCATGATCTCGGTGAGGCTGTCATCGAGGACGAGGTCGCGGATCGGCCCCAGGGCCTCGTAGT
The DNA here is from genome assembly GCA_036741395.1 of Candidatus Dormiibacterota bacterium. Taxonomy (GTDB): domain Bacteria; phylum Chloroflexota; class Dormibacteria; order DASZGP01; family DASZGP01; genus JAXDLW01. The sequence continues at coordinate 20,752 of DAINSI010000023.1, read as the reverse complement.
ACTTGGCCAGCTCGTCGTGGGTGCGGGTACTGGTTACAGCCATCGGCTCCTCTCAGGTCAAGGCGAACGTCGGACAGCGAATTACTATCTCATACCTGTGGGCGGGTCAACCCCCTCCGCCGTGGATGTCACCGACCTGTCGGAGTTGTAAATCTGCCCCTCCGGCTAACCGAGGGCCACGGCCAGGGTATCCACCCGCGACACGCCGGCCGCCCGTGCGGCGAGGGCACACTCCAGCAGGGTGGACCCCGTGGTGAGGACGTCATCGACGAGCAGGACGGCGCCCGGGACGGTGTCCGCGCTCCAGGCAAAGGCCCCCGCCAGGACCTCGCGGCGCGCTCCCCCACCGCGACCCACCTGCCGACCGCCTCGGCGGAGCCGAGTGAGGGCGTCAAGGCAGGGGGCGCCGGTCGCTGCCGCCATCTCGCGCGCCAGCAACAGGGACTGGTTGTAGCCACGCCGGCGGCGCCGGGCAGGGTGCAGGGGCACCGGCACGATGGTCCAGGGCGCCACCCGCCGCCCCACCATGGTTGCCCTGACGATGGGGCCGGCCAGCTGGGGCCGGTCGCCATATTTGAGCCGATGGACGGCGCTCCGCAGGGGGCCCTCAAGCCTGGCCAGGGCGACCATCGAATCCGGCCCCTCACCGGCCTCGCACATGGGGCAGGGCGCCACCGAGACCAGGCGCCGGCAGCGGCGGCAGGCGGTGAGGGGCGCGGCGCGCACGCTTTCGCGGCAGCCCTGGCACAGCCATTCACCCCTCGCCCCACATCCCCCGCACCTCGGGGGGAAGACGGCGTCCAGGATCGCATCCCACACGGTGTTCCCACACTAGAGGGCTGAGGTGCCCGCAAGGTGGACGCTTTCTAGCTGCCCTCCAGGCGAACGACCTTGCCCTGGAGGCTGCGGTCGGCCAGCGTGCCCGCGGGAAGTTCGACCACCGTCCGGGCCCCGAAGACGATCGGGCTGACCCTCCATGGGCGCAGGCGGAGCAGCACGCGCTTGACGCGGCCGCCGCGGTCCAGGAAGAGGACGTCGATGGCAAAGCGCATGAAGAACATGTGGATGGAGTTACACGGCTCGATCCAGAGGCCACGGCCTGCGGGCAGATCCTGGCGACCCATCAGGCCCACGAACCGGGACCAGCTGGTGCGGGCGATCTCCAGGTCCGAGACCAGCACCTCACCGGTCTCGGCATCGATGAGTCGGCTGGCTACTACTTGCCCCCGCCGGTGACGATCAGCACTGCGGGACCCATCAGGACGATGAAGATCGTCGGGAAGATGCACCCGATCATTGGGAAGAGCATCTTCAGGCTGGCCTGGGCCGCCTGTTCCTCGGCCCGCTGACGGCGCTTCCGCCGCATCTCCTCAGACTGGATGCGCAGCACCTTGGCGATCCCGACGCCGAGCTGCTCGGACTGGATCAGGGCCTGGATGAAGCTGTGCAACTCCTCGACACCGACACGCCGGCCCATCTCGTCCAGCGCTTCCAGGCGAGGTCGTCCCAGCCGGACCTCATTGAGGACCTGGGTGAACTCCTCGGCCAGCGCGTTCTTGTACTTCTCCGTCACGCGCACCAACGCGGCGTCAAAGCCAAGGCCGGCCTCGACGGAGATCGTCAGCAGGTCGAGGGCGTTGGGGAGCGCGAGGCGGATCTCCTTCTGGCGCCGGGAAACCTGCTGGCGCAGCCAGAGCTCCGGGAACATGTAACCGCCAAAGCCGAGCAGCGCCGCGAGGAGGATGTGCCCGGGAAGTCCTCCGACAATGGGCGGGCTGATATTGGCGAAGTTGAAGAGCAGGAAGAACAGCACCCCGAAAATGATCCCGGCAACCAGCTTCAGAGAGAAGAAGCCGTTGACCGTCAGGTTCCCTGGCCGGCCCGCGAGCGAGAGCTTGTTCTGGACCGTGGTGATGCGCTCGCGGCCGACCCGGGCGTTCATGAAGGCGCCGATGCGCTCCATGTTGGGGCGCACGACGCGCTCCAGGAAGGGCTGCTGGAGCTCGATCTCCTCGAGGGTCACGGTCTGGTCCCGGAACTGGGATAGGCGGGCCTCGAGCAGGTCCTCATGGGGCGCGGTGGTCAGGCCGCGGAAGAAGATAAAGAGTCCGGCGGCCAGAAGCAGGGCCAGTACGTAAATCATCTCAAACCTCGATGGCGGCGATCTTGCGGATGATCGAGTATCCGATTCCCATCATGATCAGGGCGAGGATCAGCATCCCGATGCCGATGATGCTGTGGAACATCGGCATGATGTAGGAGGGGCTGATCAGGGTCAGGATGGCGGTCAGGCCGAAGGGCAGCCCGGTGATGATGTAGCCCGACGCGCGCGCCTGGGCGGTGAGGGTCCTGATCTCACCCTGGATGCGGATCCGTTCGCGGATGGTGAACGCGATGGTGTCGAGGATCTCGGCGAGGTTGCCGCCCACCACCCGGTGAATCTGGACCGCGGTGACCATCAGGTCGAAGTCCTCTGATTCGATTCGCGAGTTCATGTGCTCGAGGGCGTCATCGACCGTGATTCCCAGGTTCATCTCGCGAACGGCGCGGCTGAACTCATCGCACATCGGCGCCGGTGCCGAGCGGGCAATGGTCGCCATCGCCTGCGCGAATGAATAACCGGCCTTGAGGGCATTGCTGAGCAACAGGATGGTGTCACCTAGCTGGTTGTTCAGGGCCCGGAAACGCTTCCGCTGGCGGTACTTGACGTAGAAGCCCGGGAAGAAGTAGGCGGCGGCCCCGAAGAGCAGGGCAACAACCAGGCTGCGGTTGACAAAGTAGACAACCAGGAAGACGCCCACCATCAGGCCGGCGACCGCAAGCGCATATTCCGAGACCCTGAGCTTGAGGTCGGCGCGAGCCAGGTTGTCCGCCACCTTGGAACTCCGCGGCCGGCCGGTAAGTATCCGGTTGAAGGAGTCCATGGCGCCGGTGAAGGCCTCCCGCGGGGACTGCGGTGGGGCATCGGGGGGGTTGTTGTATTCCTCTTCGAAACCGACGGTGGAGATCTGGCGATTTGCTGCCAGCCCGCCGAAGAACAGGAGCACGCCGACGGCAGCAACTGCGCCGAGAACAAAGATCATGTCCGTTCCCTCATCTTGACGGTGGCGAGGCGGGCTCGAAGATCGACTGTGGCACCTCTTCGCCCGATTCCAGGAGGTGCTCCATGCACTGGGGAACTATGCCAGTGGCCGTGAAGTAGCCCACAACCCGACCCTCGCCGTCAACCCCGGTCTGCCGGTAGATGAATATGTCCTGGAGCTTGACCCTCTCGCTCTCGATCCCAATGATCTCGGCGATGTTGGTGATCTTTCTGGTGCCGTCCCGCATGCGCGCCTGTTGGACCACGATGTCGATCGCCGACGAGATCTGCTCCCGGATGGCCCGCGAGGGCAGCTCCGCGCCGGCCATCAGCACCAGGGTTTCCAGGCGGTTCATGGTGTCCTGCGGGGTGTTGGCGTGGATCGTGGTCAGCGAACCGTCGTGACCGGTGTTCATGGCCTGCAGCATGTCCAGCGCCTCGCCGCCTCGACACTCACCGACGACGATCCGATCGGGCCTCATGCGAAGGCAGTTGACCACCAGGTCCCGGATGCTGACGCGTCCTCGACCCTCGACGTTGGCCGGCCTGGTCTCCAGCGTCACGACGTGCTCCTGGTGCAGCTGAAGTTCGGCGGCGTCCTCGATGGTGATGATCCGCTCATCGGCGGGAATGAACCCCGACATGATGTTGAGGGTGGTCGTCTTGCCGGAACCGGTGCCTCCCGAGACCAGGACGTTGAGCCGCGACCTGACGCTGGCCCGCATGAACTCGGCCATCTCGCGCGTGATCGAGTCGTAGCGAATGAGGTCGTCGATGGTGAGCTTCTCGGCAGCGAACTTTCGAATTGTCATCGTCGGGCCGGTCAACGCCAGCGGTGGGATGATGACGTTGACGCGGCTGCCGTCCTTGAGGCGGGCATCGACCATGGGCGAACTCTCGTCGACGCGCCTTCCTATCGAGCTGACGACCCGGTCGATGACCTGGAGCAGCTGCGCATTGGTCTCGAAGGCCACGTTCGAGAGAGTCAGCTTGCCCTTCTGCTCCACGTAGATGTGGCGCGGGCCGTTGATCATGATCTCGGTGATCTCGGGGTCGCTGAGCAACTGCTCCAGCGGCCCGAGCCCGAGGACGTCGTTGATCAGAGACTCGATCAGGCGTGCCCGCTCGGTGCGCGGCATTGGGGTGTTGGTCGCCGCGAGGATCTCGCTGGTCAGTTCGGTGATCTTGGCGACGATGTCCTCGCGTTCAGCCGCGTCGTCGTCCTGCATCTCCTCGACCAGGCGGGCGTGGACCTTGGACTTGAGTTTTACAAACTGGGCATGCTGGGGCGTTGGCTTCGGGGCTACCTGGCCGCTGCGCTCTGCGGGGCTGGCCGGCATGCGGCGCTCCGGCGCCATCGGGGGTAGCCCGTCAGACGGCGGGGCCTGGGGCGGCGGTGGAACCGAGACGCCCCCCTCTCGGCGGCTCAGCTCGGTACCGGTCGCAGGCGTTTCGGGTGTGGCGGGCGCCTCCGGCGCCGCGATCCGCGCGATCGCCGGGCGCTCGGGCTCGTCACCCGCCTTTTTCTGAACCCGTTCTAGAAGACCCACGGCTACCTCCTACCGAACCTCAGCCCACCCCGGCGAACCGGCTGTGTCTGGGCTGCGCCCGCCACCCGGTCGGGTAGCAGCAGCGAGACCAGCTGTCTGATGCGTTGACTGGCTTCTGCCTCCGGGTTGCTCACCACGAACGGCATCCCGCGGTTGATCGAGTTGACGACGGTCCGCGGGTCGTGCGGCAACTGCACTGCGATGGGGAACTTCAGATGAGATTCGATGCTCTCCTTGTTGAACTCAGTATGGGCCTCACAACGGTTCAAAACCAAGGTGATCTGCTGTTGGGGAATGTTCAGGGTCTCGAACAACCTGAGTGCCAGCTTCGCATTCTTGACGGCGGGGATGCTCAGCGCGGTAATCAGCAGGATCCTCGAGGCCGCGTCGAGCGCGGACAGCGTGATGTCGCCAAGGTGGCTACTGGTGTCCACCACCACGAAGTCGTACGCGGTCCTCAGCGTGGTCAGGATGCGCTGGACGTGGTCGGGGGAGACGAGGTCAGCCAGCTCTGGGCTGGGGGCCGTGGTGAGCACTCGGACCCCGGCCGGCCCCTCGGCCATGATGTCGGTGATGTACTGAACGTCCGCCTGGTCGATCTTCTCGATGACATCGATGATCGACTGGCTCTGGGGCAGGTTCAGGAGCACCCCGAGGTCCCCGAACTGCAGGTCGAGGTCGACCAGGGCCACCCGTGCGCCGACCTCCTTGGCGAGCCCGCACGCGAGGTTGGTGGCGATGACCGACTTGCCCACCCCTCCCTTCCCGCCGTAGAGGACGATCAGCTCACCGGGGGTGTCGCGCGCCTCGACGACCACGGCCGGTGCCTCCGGGGCGATCTCCTCGGGCGGGGCCTCCGCAGGTGGGGCCTCTGCGGGGGCTGCCTCCGCGGCCGGCGCCAGGCCCTCCGCCGGCGGCGCCTCGACGGTGGCCGCCTCAGCCTCCGGGCCCGGGGCCGGGGAGAGCTCTGCCGGAGGATCGACAGGTGCGGGCGCCTCGGGGGCGCGCGGCTCGGAGGGGGCTGCTGGGGCCGGCGCTGCCACAGGGGCCGAGGCCGGCGCGACCGCCGCTGCGCCCTCGCCGGCCACCATAGCGGTCGAGCGGCTGTAGTTCTCCTTGCGTTGCTCCAGCTGGTGGACACGCCTGATGCTGGCGATCAACTCGTCACCTGAGAAGGGCTTGATCAGGAACTCGCGGGCGCCAGACTGCATTGCGCGGCGGAGGTAGTCGCGCTCTCCCTGGACCGACATGATGATCACCGGCGACCCCGGCGCCTCGGTGGCCAGGAGCTCGGTCGCCTGGATACCGTCCATCTCCGGCATGTTGACGTCCATCAGGACCACGTCGGGGTGGACCTGTTTGGCGGTGTCGACCGCCTCGCGACCGTTGGTGGCCGTCGCGACGACCTCGATGTCATCCTCGAACGAAAGCAGCTTCTTCAGGTTGTCGAGGGTGCTCGAGATGTCGTCGACTATGAGGACCTGGATATCAGATGCCATGTCAGTTGCGGCGGGGAGGCCCGAGGGCCTCCCCACCCAATTTTCCTGCTACTTGGGGAGGTTGAACTTGGCCGAGAAGGTGTCGCTGGTGACGCCGGCCGTGTTGGTGGTGTCGTTCTTGGTGGCGTCCTGCTGGGAGCGCAGCGCCAGCTTGAAGTTGCCATTGGCGAACAGGAACGAGAGGTTTTCGGCGTCGTCCAGGCTTACGTAGACGATCATCGAGCTACTGACCGGCGCGGCCTGGCCGTTGGCCGCTGCCGCCGCGGGGCCGCCCAGGCGGGAGACCTTGAGATTCTGGTAGGTGGTCTTAAACGAGGGCTTCGAGCCGCTGCTGCCGTTGAAGATGATGTCGACCCGGTCATCCTGCTGGATGAACCCGGCGACATTCTGAAGCTCGCCTCCCGCCGGTATGGCAATCGCCACCTGGCCCGGTGGGATGTCGAGGTAGGGCTTCTTCTGAGCCGGCAGGCTGGCCACGGTGGCCACCAGGTTGCCGGTGGTGAGGATGGTGTTCTTGGGCAGGGCGACCGCGGCGTACTTGCCTACTGAGGCCTTAACTGTCGCTTCTGCGCCAACGGGGACCTGGTCCGGTGCGAATTTCACGATCTTCACCAGCGCCTCCGAGATCTGCTGTCCGGCTGGAACGTCCACGGCGCTCACAACCACGTCCTGGGAGCGAGCCCCGGCTCCGCTGTCACTCTTCCCTCCTCCAAGGAGGATGACGAGCACGAAGGCGACTATGGCAATGACGATCCCCAGGACCATCAACAGCCGGTTGTTTTTGGGCTTTACGTCAGCGGCCAAAGATCCTCGTACCTCCTCTAGGTGGTTAGTTCAGTTGTGCGACATCTCTTGATTGGAGCAGACGCAAAGATAAGGCAGACAGGGTCAAGAGTCGAGGGGGTAACACGATTCAGTACCTGTGACGCCCTCGAATTGAGCTGCTCAAAGGGCAAAAAAAGAGGGAGCCGCCGAAGCGACTCCCTCGAAGCCACGCGTCCGGACTAGCCTCCCAGCCCGGCAGAAATGTTGGAGAAAACGTTCTTGACCTGGTTGCCAAGAAGGATGAGGACAACAATGACCACAACAGCGATCAGGACCAGGATAAGGGCGTACTCCACCATTCCCTGACCTTCCTCGTCGTCGGAACGGACAAGCTTCTCGCGGAGCTTCAGATAAAGATTAGACAGCAAAAGATTCCACCTCCTTTCCGACCCCCGACGAATGTGGTGGGGACCGGTTCGATGTGGGCCTATTGTGTACCTTAGTACCCGCCGGCGGTCAAGTCCGACGCGCCAGTCATGTCACAGCGACCACCCAGCCTGAAGTCGGTTGTGGGTCAGTCGAGCTTGAATTCGACCCGGAGCTCGGTGCCCTTTCCGGGGTAGCTCTTCAGTTCCAGGAGTCCCCGTTCCAGTTCGCAACGCTCCCGCATGCTGATCAAACCGAGGTTGCGGTTCTGGGCCAGGCTGGCCTCCACCTTGGCCACGTCGAAACCCTGCCCGTCATCGTGAATGATCGCCAGGATTCGGTCCTTGGTGACGTTGAGGGTGACCTCCGCTCCATGGGCCTGGGAATGCTTCTGGACGTTTGTGAGGGCCTCCTGGATGATCCGGAACAGCGTGCCCTCGAGGTTCCGAGGCAGCCGGCGCTCCTCCCCGACCACGTTGAACTTCACACTCAGCGCGTGCTTGTCGCTGAACTCCTTGATGTACTTCCGTAACGTCGGGACCAGCCCCAGGTCGTCCAGCGTCATGGGGCGCAGATCGAAAATCAGCTGGCGGGTTTCGTCAAGGGCGTTGCGCACCGAGTTCTTGAAGTCCTGGAGCTCAGCCAGGATCGCCTCGGGCTTGTTGACCAGGCGCCCAAGGATCTCAGCCTGCAGCACGAGGTTGCTCATCGACTGCGCCGGGCCGTCATGCATGTCACGGGCGATGCGCATCCGCTCTTCCTCGATGATCTGGAATACCTGACGGGAGGCGTTGCGAAAGGTCGCGGCCTCCTCGTCGACGGGCCGCAGGCGGTTCTCCCGGGCCGCCTGGATGGCGAGTTCGAGGTCCGAGCGATAGACCAGGAGGCGATCCTTGGCCTCAGCCCGGCGGTCCGCCAGCTCATCGAAGCGCTGTTCGGCCATGGCCAGGTCGCGGACCGCTTTGTAATAGCTCTCGAATGCCTTCTCGATCTCTGCGCCGGAATGCCGGCCGGGATCCGCCAGGATCTCCCGACGAAGGGCGTCGGCGCCATCCATGCGGGCCTGGGCATCTTCGATGCGCTTTGAGACCTGCCGGTACATCCGCTCGACGAGGACGACCTCCTCGTCGTGACGCGCGATGCGGGTCTCCAGCGCCTCCCGGAGCAAGTCGAGCGGTTGGATACTCTCGTCGGGAGGGGCGCTGTCAGCCACGGAAGGTGGGTTTTCCGCGACCGAATCGGCCATAGCTCGACTAATATAGCCCACGTTGAACGCGGCTCCAACGTCTCCGAAGGACACGCCCGGGGCACCATTTTTCATATTTGGGAAGATCCTTCCGAGCGCCCTGTTCGCCTTCCTCGCGGTGGTGCAGCTGCGGCTGCTCCGCTCCGAGGCTCCGGCGGCCTTCGCCCGCTTCCCCCAGGTCGCCAGCCTCAGTTTCTTCTTCAACCGCCTGCTGTCGATCAGCTTCGCGGCCGGGATCGCGATCGTCTACATCATCCGCAAGCCGCCGCTGCGCGGCCGTCACGACATCGGGGCGGTGGTGGTGGCGATGTACGCCAGTTTCGTGCTCCTGGCGCTGCGCCCACTGCTGGAGTTCATGGCCATCAGCCCGGCCCAGGTTTCGACATGGGGCGTGATCCTCTCCAACCTGATTGTGGCCGGCGGGGCAGCCTTCAGCATCTATGCGCTGTTCTACCTGCGCCTCAACTTCAGCCTCCTGCCGGAGGCCCGCGGGCTGACCACCAGCGGCCCCTACCGCCTGGTCCGCCACCCGGTCTACCTGGGCGAGATTGTCGGCGCGGTGGGCCTGACGCTCGCGCTCCCGACCGCGCTCTCGGTGCTGTTCCTGCTGAGCTTCGTGGGGGCCCAGCTACTCCGGTCTAGGATGGAGGAGCAGGTCCTTAGCGCGAACCTCCCGGGCTACGCCGAGTACTCCCGGCACACCCCCCGGCTCTTCCCGCTGATCCACATCTGAGACGGCCATCCCGAGGGCGATGAGCGCGAGCGCGTATGCGTAGTAGTTGTATGCCGCGGTCTTGGCTAGGACGGTGAAGATCGCGAACCCCATGCCGCTGGCGGCCACCGCCAGGCCCACACGCCGACGGCGGAGCAGGCTGCAGGCAATCCCGGCCAGCAGCCCAATTCCGCTTAGCCCGAGGGCGGCATCCTGGCTAGCTAAGCTAGGGGCGTGGCCGGCGGTCCGCAGCATGCCATACAGCGTGAGGCGGTCCGGGTCCATGTGGGCGGTGAACTGGGCCGTAACACCGCGGACGAGCCCGAGCGGGTCCCACGCGAGAAACGGAACCGTCACCGCGAGCGCCGTCGCCGCCGCGACCACCAGGGCCGCCGGTGCCAACCAGGGCAGGAGGAACAGCACCGGGAACACGATGAAGTACTGCTTGGCCGTGATCCCGAGGCCCAGCAGCACGCCGCACATGGCCGGGCGGCTACGGAAGGCGACGACGGCGGCGGTCAGGCCAAGCAGCACCCAGTCATGGTTGCCATAGTCAAAGAAGGCCTGGCTGGTCCGGGGCAAAACTAAGGGCGTCAGCAGTAGCGCCTCCCTCCAGGTCGACCGTGCCCCGAGGCGCCGGGCGGCATGGGCCCCGGCGAGCACAAAAACCCCCTCAGCAAAGACGTATGCCCAGCGGATGTCTCCAAGAAACAGTCGGAACGGTGCGACCAGTAGGACCGCGCCCGGCGGGTAGCCCAGGGTATACGGCGCAACGTCGGCCGAGACGGAGTCTGGGATCGGGCCGTACGGGTCGACCCCGTGACGAAACAGCCCGTCCGCCGCATATGTAATTACCCGGAATGCGTCCTGCTTGGGGAACGGCAAGAGCATCACGACGACGGCGTGGGACGCCAGGATCAGGCCGAGAACCACAAAGAGCCGGGTCCGACGGAGTGGGGACCAGATCTCAAAGATTACGAAAACAGCCCCGGCCAGCAAGGTGAAAAGGCTGGCCATGGCGTCCTGGCGATACGGGGCAAGGGCTGAAATGGCAGCCAGAAACACGAAAAGACCCGTGAACACCACGTTGCCCACCACCTCCGAGCCCACCCGTTCGTTGGGTAGGACAAGTGCGATCAGCAGTAGCCCAAGTCCGGCCAGCAGTAGCACGGCACCGGAGGCCGTGACCACGAACGCCAGCCGGTGGGAGATCCCGATGGCAACGAGCCCAAAACCGAGGGCGCCGAGGACGTGCCGGGTGCCCACCGCGCGCAGCAGCGACTCGAGGCGGGCGTTCGACATCGTCCGATTCTCTCGGATCGCTCTCCGGCGATGCCAGAATTGCGCGTGGACTTGACGCGGCTGCCCGGCGTGCGCGCCCTCCGGAACCCCGGGGTCCGGGGCCTGGCGCTGTCGATCGTGGCCGCCGGCGCCCTGGTGTACTTCCTGCTGCCATCGCATCCCTGCCCGTTGCGACACGGATCGTGATCACCGCCGGGCAACTGGCTGTGCTCGCCTACCTGGTCTGGCTGGTCCGACGCCTCCGAATGCCCTCTCCGGAGCACCTGTGGACGGAGTTCAGCATTGTCCTGCTGCTGCTGCCGCTGGTGCAGCCCTTCGCCTGGCCTCACCACTTCGCCTGGGGGATCATCGTGATCCCGGTCGCGGTGCGCCTGGTCCGTCGGCAGCTGCTGGGGCAGTGGCGGGCGGCCGCGATGGTCGCCATCTACGTCGCCCTGACGCTGCTGGAGTTCCCTCTTTACTCAGCGGCAGCACGACATCCCAATGACCTTGGAAGCTATCCCCTGGTGGCGCTGGGCGCCGCGGTCACCATGTACTGCGCCATCCTGACGGCCCTGCTCCTGGGCCTACCCGCCCGGCGCGCCAGGACATACCCTTCGCGCTGATGCAGGCTGCCTCCCAGTCGCGGGCCGGCCGCCCCTGGGGCTCGCGAATCTACGGCCTCAGGCTCCTCTACCGGCCCCGGGGGCGGCGGATGGTGGCGATCGCCTGCGCGGTAGTGGCGGTGCTCGACTACCTCAGGGAGGCGGTCGGCGATCTCTCCAACATCGGCCACCGCCCGCTGCAGTTCGATTTCGGGCAGTTTCAGCGCGCCGCCCAGGACCTCAGCGCGGACCACAACCCCTACGATGTCTTCCTCAGTATGCATTGCACCTCGTGGTGCCTGGGCGGGTACATCTACACCCCCCTGTTGGCCGAGGTCCTGCGGCCCCTGGCCCACCTCCCGCTGCCCACCGCCGCGGCCATATGGCTGGTCCTGAGTCACCTGATGGTTGGAGCCACGGCGGTGCTGCTCTGGCGGGCCATGCGGGCCCACGTCAGCGCCCCCGCGATGGCCCTCATGCTCGCCGCCGGGCTCCTCTATCAACCGCTTTTTGAGAACTTCTCGTACGTTCAGATCGGGCCGCTGCTGCTCCTGGTGATGACCGGCTCGGCCGTCCTCTACCTGGCGCGGCGCCGCACCGCCCTCGCCGGGGCGTTGGTCGGGCTGGCGACGATCATCAAGGTCACTCCGCTGCTGGCCGCCCCGGCGCTGCTTCCTCCCGGGTGGGCCCGCCGCGGGCGGGCCGGCCGGGAGGCGGTCATGGAGGGTGGCGCCGGGCTGGCAGGGCTGGTCGGGGCCGCGGCCGGGCTTCTGTTTCTGATGCTGCTGTTCGTGCCCTTCACCGCCGATTTCTTCACCCAGGTCCTGCCCCACATCGGGGGCGGCACCACCGTCTACGAGAACAAGTCCTTTCCCTCCCTGGTGGGCCGGGCCTTCGAGCTGACCGCCGCGGTGGAGCCATCGTGGCACGTGGCGGCTCCCGGTTCCGCGGTGGTGACCGTGCTGGGCATCCTGGTGTTCATTGGCTCGACGGCCTGGCTGGCGGGCCGGATAGAGATCCGGCCAGGGCTTGGGACCCGCGCTCGCGCCGCTTCCTTTGCCGCCTACGTGGCCGCGATGCCAATCGTCTCGACCATCACCTGGCGCCACCACATCTGCGTCAACCTGCTGACGATGGCCCTGCTGCTACCCGCGCTCTGGCCGCGCGATGGAGTGAGCTCCAGCCGCGCCGCCCGGTGGCTGCTGGTGGTTGCCTACCCTCTCACCTACATCCAGCAGGACTTTGCCCATCGGCTGGCCCTGGGCGGTGGCATCAGCCATCCCTCCCTGCTCGACGCGGCCAGGGTGCTGGTGATCGAAGACCTTAATCTCTTCGGCATGATCTGCCTCTGGATGGCATGCCTGCTCGCCCTGCGAGGACTGCGAAGGAAGGCCCCCGTCGCGCTGGCGGCGCCGGCCCAACAGGCCCGGGTCGCAGCGGCGGCCTGAGGAAGTTGGCCTGGTTCACCGTCCGCCGCCTGTTCCTGGGGGCGGTCCTGCTGGCGGTCGTCGTCCCCGCCGTCCAGCCGGTGGCGGACCCCGACTATTTCTGGCACCTGGAGGTGGGTCGCTGGATCCTCGCTCACGGGGCCATCCCGACCCACGACCTGTTCACCTCGACGGTCGCCAACCATCCCTTCGTGGCCCACGAGTGGGGCAGCGAAGTGATCATTGCCCTGGTCACCGGGGCCTTGGCCTTCCCCGGGGTCAGCCTCTACTTCGCGGTGATCACCTGGCTGGCCTTCCTCGGCCTGCTGCTGGCCATGCGACACGTCAGCTACCCCATCGCCGGGGTGATGCTGGTGCTTGGGGTGGTCGCCGGCAACCCGATCTGGGGTCCGAGGACCCAGATGATCACATTCGCCCTGGTGGCGTTGTTGCTGCTCCTGTTGCGCCGCTATCGCTTTACAGGCGACCGGCGCTGGCTCTACCCGCTGCCGGTGATCTTCGTGGTCTGGGTGAACCTGCACGCCGGCTTCACCATCGGCCTCGTCTTTCTGGCCATCACCGTGGTCGGTGAGGGCCTGTTCCGGCTCTTTCGCAAGGATGAATCCGACGGGGGGCAGCCGGCGCCGATGCGCTCGCTGCTGGTGGTGGCGGTGATCAGCGCGCTGGTGGTGATGGTCAACCCCAACACCTTCCAGATCTACCTCTATGCCGCCCAGACCCAGTTCAGCCCGGCCCAGCAGAAGCTGATCGTGGAATGGTTCTCGCCCAACTTCCACATGTTCGAGGTGCGGCCCTTCGAGGCAATGCTGCTGCTGTTTCCCGTCCTGTTGACGCTTTCCAAGCGGAAGCCGAGGGTGACCGACATGCTCCTGCTCCTCACGGTCACCGTGCTGGCGCTGCAGTCGGTCCGCCACATCGCCCTCTTCGTGGCCGCCGGGGTGCCGGTCCTCGCCGAGCTGGCGCAGGCGGCCTGGGACACTGCCACCGGGGGGCGGCGCATTCTCCGGGACCCGCGCCCCGGGCGCGCGCTGGGGCTGATGAACGCGGCAGTGCTGGGCCTGGTCGCGATCGCGGTGCTGGTGGTCTCGGTGCCCCATGCGCGCTCCGGCCCGTCCTCGGCGGCGGTGCGCAAGGACTACCCGGTGGCCGCCGTGGACAGCTTCAAGGGGGATCCGCCGCCCGGGCAGATGTTCAACCAGTACGGCTGGGGCGGCTACCTGACCTACCGGCTCTGGCCGCAGCGGCAGGTCTTCATCTACGGGGACGCCGCGGTCATGGGTGACAGCTTCCTTGACGAATACCAGGGCATCGAGGTGATCAAGCCCGATTACCGGGCAACCCTGGACCGTCGTCACGTCGACTGGGTGATCGACTACAGCGGCAACCCCCTGGACGTCGCGCTGGAGGAAACGGGCGACTGGATCCCGACCTACCGCGATGACCAAACGGTCGTCCTGGTGCGGCGCAGCGACGCCACCGCCGGCTACCTCGACCGGCACCCGCGGGTCTAGCCGTTCATCGCCCCAGGCGGTAGATCCTCACCCCGTCGCGGTCGTAGACCAGGCTCAGAGCCGCGGGCACCGGTCCCACCCCGGCCCTGACCTCCACGGGGCCCAGGAACAGGTACTCGATCCCCTGCTCCTGCATGAATTCGTCCACCGGCAGGGTGGTGCTGCCCGAGGTCACGGTGCCGGTTCCGTCGCCAAGCTGGATCTCCGCCCGGGCGAGGCGGGCGCGGTCGAGGTAGGAGAGGGTCTCGCTGTAGTGGCCGGCGTAGACCCGGTCGCCGGACCGCTCTGGGATGTAGAGGCCGCTGAGCGCGTCGGAGAGCACCCCGGGGGCGGGGTCCGCAGTGCCGCGGGACTGGCTCAGCCAGTCGATCGCCGCGACCTCGCTGGCGGGCAGGAAGAGGTTGGGCTCATGACCTACGGCCCAACCGGTGGCCAGCAGCCACAGGACCATGGGTGTCAGGACGCTGACACCCACCGCCAGGGTCACGATCGGCCCGGGCTGGCGGAAGGAACCCCGGCGCCGGGCCCGGCGCTCTATGACCACCTCCAGCCCCACCGCGGCCAGGATCCCCACCGGGATGTACAGCCCGTCGATCAGCCGCCGCTGGATGTTGACCGGGTTGGGCAGGTAGAGCATCAGCCCGACCAGCACCAGCCACGCCACCAGCAGGCTCAGTTCGGGGGTCCGCCGGCCGGCGCCGCTGGCCACCGCGACCACCGCCAGCGCCAGCGGCAGGCCGAGCCCGAAGATCAGGCTCAGGAAGCCGGGGGCCTGGTGCTTCCACTGCTTCGACCACTCCACGATCACCGGGTCACCGGTGAGGATGCGCAGGTCGTAGACCAGCAGCGGCACACAGACCAGGAAGGGGATCGCCACCAGACCCCAGCTCACGGGGCGCGCCCGCACCAGCAGCAGGTACACCGCGGCCAGCGGCGCCAGCAGGAAGATCATCTGGGGGTGGATCAGGCAGAGGGCGAGCATCGCCACTGTCGACCAGGCGCTGGGCTCCATGGCGGCGCTCGGCCGTGGGACCCGGGCCACCGCCATCAGCTGGGCCACCGAGATCGCCATCAGCGCCGCGGCCCACGAGAAATGGGGGATCGCCAGCACCGAGTAGAAACCGCTGAGCTCGGGTAGGTGCAGGTCCAGGGCGCCGACATCCTGGCCCAGGATGGCCGGCTGGTGGGTCGCCGAAGAGAGGATCGCCAGCAGGAAGCCGGCCCCCGACCCGACACAGGCGAGGACCGCGGCAACGGCACGGCACCTGCCCGGGGGCAGCGTCGACCGCACCAGCATGCGAACCCCGAATACCAGCGCCACGGCACCCGACAGGCGCGCCAGCTGGTACCCGGCGAACATTGAGATGTGGAGCAGGGCCGCAACCTTGCCCCACACGATGTAGAAGGTGAAGAGCAGCACCGGTTGGGCGACCGGCTGGGTGTTATAGGGGTCCGCCCACCCCCACGCGCCATCCGCCCCCTGCCGCATCTTGGAGATGTAGGTGGCAGCGTCGTCGATGATGAAGAAGAAACCGTTGAAGGTGCTGCCGCGCGGCGCCAGCGCGTAGGCCAGCAGGTAGGGCACCGCGGAGACGGCGAAGATGAGGATTCCCCAACCGGCGGAGGTGCGAAGCTCCCGGAGTCTCACCTGACGATGCGGCGGATGCGGAAGAGCGCCAGCAGCATCCGCGGGGAGTCGACCAGGGCATTGACCCGGGTGTCGGGGCTGTTGCGCCAGTGGACCGGGATCTCACGGATCGCCAGGCCGCTACGGCGGGCGCGGTAGAGGACCTCGGTGTCGAACTCAAACCCATCAGCCAGGGTGGCGGTGAAGAGGTCGCGCGCGGCGTCGCGACGGAACGCCTTGAAGCCGCACTGGGTGTCCTTCAGCCCAGGCAGGAGGATGGCCTGGACGAAGAGATTGAAGATGCGGCCCATGCGGTCGCGGATCCACGGCTGGTGCACTTCGACGAGGCTGCGGTCCATGGCCCGCGAGCCGATCGCGACGTCCGCGCCCGCCGCCAGGGCTGCGATCAAGGGCTCCACGTCGACGATCGGGGTTGAGAGGTCGGCGTCCGTGAAGAGGACGATCCCGCCCGTCGCCGCCAGCATCCCGGTGCGCACCGCAGCGCCCTTACCGCGGTTCTGGTCGTGCCGCAGGAGGTGGAGCTTGAGGCCCTCGCCGATCATCCGGTCGACGACCTCGGCGGTGCCGTCGGAGCTGCCGTCATCAACGATGATCAGCTCGCCGCGGCGGTTCGACGCGCGCAGGTATGCCTCGACGGCACGAACCGTCGGCGGAAGGCGCACGCTCTCGTTGAAGGCGGGGATGACCACGCTCAGGTCCGGGGCCGGGCCGGGCGCCACTTCAGTCACGGACGTACACGCGGGCCACGTCGTCGCCGTAGGCCAGGCGCCAGCCATGGGAGGGCAGCAGGAGGGTGAGGCGGTCGCCGGACGCCACCATGATGGTCTTGACGTGGTAGCGATCGAGGGGCTCCTGCCACTGGTCGCTGAGGAACTCGGTGCGAAGGTAGTCGTCGAAGATGGCATCCCCGTAGACCTCGGTGCGGCCGTCGATGAACACCGGGTAGTCGGGATTTGCGCGCCACACCAGCCATCCACCGAAGCTGTAGAAGTTGAACAGTTCGCGGGCGGGGCGGTGGGTCAAAATCCAGTCGGTGGCCGCCACCGGCTCGACGGCGTTGACCACCCGGTCGATCGACGGGGTGGTCAGGTTGACGGCCATGAAGACCGCCGCGAGGACCGCCAGCGCCGCCAGGATCGAAGCGTTCAGTCGCGCCGCCACCGGGGACGGCACGCGGGGGCGCCGCGGGCCCACGCCGGCCGCAGCCAGCAGCGATGAGGCAGCATGACCCACAAGCGGGGCGCCGGCCACGGCGAAGATGGGCACGTGGCGCTGCGAGGTCAGTGCCAGCGCAAGGCCCGCGACCCCCCAGAACAGGTGGGTGAGGTCCGCCGGGCGGCGCGAGCTGAGCAGGCCGCCCACCAACACCAGGATGGAGACCAGCAGCATCTGGGCGGGCAGGGTGTGGAAATCCGGGGAGGCCCACTCGATGATGAAGCTCTGGATGCGAGAGGACGACAGCGTGCCCAGGGGGAAGAGCACCAGCCGGTAGGTGGCGGGAGTGAGGAGCCCACTCAGGAAGGCCAGGACAACCAGGATCCCCAACCGCCGCAATTCCGGTTTGGGCAGCGTGGGCACGGCCTCCTGGCGCATCGACGCCAGCCGCCGCGAGGCTCCCTGGAGGTACTCGCCGGCGGTGAAGGCTGCCAGCAGACCCACCCCCACGAGGTAGCCGCTGTGGAGGTTTGCCCAGAGTACGAAGAACCCCAGCAGCCACCAGATGCGGGCAGTGGGCGCCTGACGGTGGCGCAGCAGCCAGACGCAGAGAACCCCTGTGAGGAGGAAGTTGAGGATCTGGGGGCGGGGTCCGAAGGACGGCGCCGCGGCGAAGAAGAGCACCATCCCGAGCATCACCGCGCTGTTGTTGCCAAGGCCGCCGAAGCGCAGCAGGCGGTACACCAGGTGGGCCCCGGCAGCGACCACGGCGGCGGACAGCAGGATCAGCAGGCGCAGGCCGCCAACCTGGTAGAGCACGTAGAAGATGACGTCCGCGAGCCACTCGTGGACCACCCACACATGGCCCACGGCGGTGTGCGAGTAGACATCGTGCGAAGGCACGCCGTGCGACAGGATGTAGCGACCGTTGGCGAGGTGCCACCAGAGGTCGGTCTCGAGGAGCGGATGGGCCGGGTCTCCCGGGCGCGACAGGCCGACGAAGACCACGCCGACGAACACGATGAGGAGCAGGCGCTGGACGTCCAGCCCGCGCAGACCGGCCCCGCGGTCTCGCTCCCTGGCCGGCGGAATCAAACCTCCCCGCTCTCTCGCATCCGCTCCAGCAGGGCCGTCGTGGAGTAGCCGCGACGGTAGTCGATCAACCTGACGTCGATGCCCAGTTCGGCGGCGGTGTCGGACTCGGGCAGGCTCTCCGGGCTGTAGTCGCCTCCCTTGACGTAGACGTCGGGCCGTACCCGGCGGATCAGGTCATCGGCGCGCGGCTCCGGGAACAGCACCACCAGGTCCACAGGCTCCAGAGCCGCCAGCATCTCGGCGCGGTCGTCCTCGGCGACCAGCGGCCGACCGGGGCCTTTGAGCCGGGTGACAGTGTCGTCAGTGCTCACGCCCACCACCAGCAGGTCACCGAACCCGTGGGCCTCACGCAGGTAACCGAGGTGGCCCGGGTGAAGGATGTCGAAGGCCCCGTTGGTCAGCACCACGGTCCGGCCGGCCTCGCGGGCCTGCGCCAGGATCGTCTCCAGCTCGGCCTCCCCCACCAGCCGCCCCATCAGCGGCCCACCCGCTGTCTGGCCACCAGCACGAGAAACTCGGGCAGCACCGCGATCCGCCGGAGCCGCCACGGTTGCCGCAAGACGCGGTACACCCACTCCAGGCCGAGTCGGCGAATCAGGGCGGGCGCACGCCGCACCCTCCCGGCGAGGTAGTCAAAGGTTCCCCCGACCCCGATGGCGACGGTCGCTCCGCTGACCGCGAGGTTGCGGTGCGCCCATTTCTCCTGTGCCGGCGCCCCGTAGGCCACGAAGAGAACGTCCGGCGTCGCCGCGCGAACGACGGCCAGGGTTTCGGCGTCCCCGTCCTCGGATGAATCCCCGGCGAACGTGCCCGCAATGCACAGCCCCGGGTTCTCGGCGACCAGCCGTGCGGCGGCCTGCTCGGCGACGCCGGGGGCCGCGCCGAGCAGGAACACGCGGTCACCGCGGGCCACGGCCGCGCGCGACACCGCCTGGACGAGTTCCACCCCCGGCACGCGTTCCGGCAGCGGGTGGCCCAGGATCCGGGCCGCCTGCATCATGCCGATGGCATCCGGGGGGCGCAGAGAACAGTCTCTGAGAATCTCGCGGAACTCGCGGTCGTGGCGCGCCAGCATGACGAACTCCGGGTTAATCGTGGCGACCTGGAACGTGGGTCCGCCATGTCCGCGACGAGAATCGATCGCCTCCCCCACCAACGCCACGGCCTGGCCCATGGTCACGGCGTCGACGTCGACGTCGAGGACCTTGAGAGATGTGCGCACGAGCGCGACTCAGGCGGGCCTGGTCTCAAGCACCGAGACCAGGTCCCGGACCGTGATGCGTTGAATGCACGCGGCCCCACAGTCCCGCATGGGGCCGCCGATCCGGGCACACGGCCCGCACCAGATATTCGACTGCACCGCGCGGTGGCGGCGCCCATAGGGTCCGCAGTTGCGGGCTGAGGTGGGTCCGAAAATGCCCACCGTGGGGGTACCGACGGCGACGGCGAGGTGCATCGGGCCGGTGTCGTTGGCGATGACCGCGTCGCAGAGCTGCATGACCGCCCCCATGGCGTCGGTGTCGAGGCGGCCGGTGAGGTCGAGAACCGGGTGATTGATGTCGTTGCGAACCAGGAAGTTGAGCTCGCGCTCGCTCTCATCACCCAGGAGAACAACCCCACCACCGTAGCGCTCGATCATCTCGTTCGCCAGCAAGGCATAGCGCTCGCCGGGCCAGCGCTTGTGGTAGATCGTGTTGGCGGGATTGGCGCCGCCCCCCGGGCAGAGCGCGACCCGGAAGGGAAACTCCTCGAAGGCCTGGCTGCGCATGACGTGGAGGGCGCGCTCCAGCGCCCCCTGGGTGGGCACGTACTTGAGCTCGCGCTTGATGAAACGCCTCAGGCCTGCGCGCTCCGCCAGGGCCAGGAAGACATCGACCTCGTGGGCGTTGGGGGAATCGGGCACCGGGTCGGTCAGCAGCCATGAGGCCGCGGTACCGGCGATGCCGAAGCGGCGCGGGATGCCAGCGAGGTAGCTCACCAGGTGCGTGATCGGGGAGCGGTCGAGGCTAAAGGCCATGTCGTAGCGACGCCAGCGAAGGCGCCAGGCGGCCCGGACGGCCCTGGCCAGCTCCACCTCAGGGGACGAGGAAGGCTCGAAAAGTGGGATCACCTCGTCGATGTCCGGGTTGGTGATCACCCCCGGCCGCCCGGCTTCGCCCACCGCGTAGTCGATCCGAGCATCAGGGTAGGCGGCCCGCAGCGTTGCCACCAGCGGGGTCGTCATGAGCACGTCGCCGAGGCAGCAGGGCTTGAGCACGAGGATGTTCATGCGCCTGCAATTAGACCAGATGGCCCGGCGCCGCCCGAACTCGGGCGGCGCGCTGTCTCAGTTCGCGGCGGGGGGCGCCGCGGAGGCCTGCCGGGCCACCGCCTCGGCCCGCTCGGCGGCCGCCTCGGGGTCTCCCAGGTAGTACCAGCGCGAGGGTCTGAGGTCCGCATCCAGCTCATACACCCGGGGGATGCCGGTGGGGATGTTGAGCTTGACGATCTCCTCCTCGGAAACCCCGTCGAGGTGCTTGACGAGGGCCCGCAGGCTGTTGCCGTGGGCGGCGACCATGACGCAGTCGTGCGTCCGTAGGTCGGGGACGATGGCGTCATACCAGTACGGAAGCATCCGGGCGACCACGTCCTTGAGCGACTCGCTTGCGGGCAGCAGCTCGGGAGCCAGCCCCCGGTAGCGCGGATCGTGGCTGGGGTGGCGGGGGTCGTCGGCCTCCACCGGGGGGGGC
>DAINSI010000022.1:9127-34688 GCA_036741395.1 Candidatus Dormiibacterota bacterium | reverse complement strand
AGCTCGACCTCTCCATGCTCGACCTGGTCTGGCAGCCGGCGTTCAAGTTCTACGAGGCCGGCCTGCAGATGAAGGCCAACTGCGGCATCTTCCTGGTCGACGACTTCGGGCGCCAGGACGTCTCCCCGCGCAAGCTGCTCAATCGCTTCATCGTTCCCCTCGAGGAGGGCGTCGACTACCTCAACATGGCGGTGGTCGGCAAGAAGATCGAGGTGCCCTTCGGGATGCTGATCTTCTTCTCCACCAACCTCGACCCCACCGAGCTGGTCGACGAGGCCTTCCTGCGCCGCATCCGGTACAAGATCAACATCCCCGATCCCACGCCCGAGGAGTTCAAGGAGATCTTCGTGCGCGAGGCCGACCGCATGGGGCTGGCGGGCGGCGAGGCGTCCGCCTACTACATCCTCGGCAAGTACTACCGCTCCCGCAGCCCCCGCGGTGTCCACCCCCGCGACATTCTGGCCCACGTCAAGGAGATCGCCGCTTACCTGGGGCAGCCCGCCAACCTCAGCAAGGAACTGCTGGACCGGGCCTGCTCCACCTACTTCCTCCTCGAGCACACGTAAGCCCGTATCTACCCTGAGGCTGCCGTGACGCCGGACCTTCTACATGAGGCCTGCGAGTGGGCGGCCACGCTGCGGTTGGCCGACATCCCCGCGGACGTGCTGGACCTTGCGGTGGCCCAGGCGATGTCGCAGGCGGCGGCCCTGCAGGCAACCCGCCGGCACCCGGTCGGCCCGCGACTGGCGGCCCTCGTGGAGCCCGGTGGCTGGGAGCAGGCGGCAGCGTCGGTGGCGCTGATGACGATGGCCCTGGACTTCGACGAGACGGCCTTTGCGGGGCACCTGGGCCACTCCTGCAGCCTGCCGGTGCTGGCCTGCGCGGCCGCCACCGGGGTGTCCGGCGCGCGCGCAATGGTCGCCTCGGTGGCGGCGTCGGAGGTTGCCGCCCGCGTGACCGCCGCCGTGACCCTCGGCTCGGCCCGGGGCCAGACTGCCGCCCATACCCACGCCGTAGGCGCGGTGGTGGGCGCCGCGGTCGTCCTGGACCTCGCCCCCGAGACCCTGCTGACCGCCCTGAGCCTGGCGCTGGGGCAGCCCCGCAGGGTCCTCCTGCCGGCGTTCATGGGGTCGGACGCCAAGTTCTGGGTGGCCGCGACGCCCATCCTCGACGCCGCTCGCGCTATTCGGCAGGCGCAGCAGGGGGCCCGGGGCCTGGATGGGATCATGGAGGCTCGGGGAGGAGTGCTCGAGGAGCTGGCTGACGTACCCCTGCCCGAGGCCCTCTCCGGCTTCGGCGATCGTTGGCACCTGCGCACGCTTTCGATCAAGGCGATCCCGGGGTGCGCCTACCTCACCTCGGCGGTGGAGGCCGCGGCGGAGCTCGGTCCCCTCGACCTCGCCGAGGTCGAGAGAGTGGAGGCGGACGTCTCGGTGTTCACGCTGGGCATGGAGGTCCAGAGCGCCCCCTTTTTGGACGGCCCCGCGACCCCGCTCCCGGCGCTGGGTTTCAGCACCGGCTACAACCTCGCCGCAGCCCTCGAGACCGGGGGCCTCGACGTCGACGACCTCCATGGCGAGCGGCTGGGCTCGCTCGACCGCTGGCGGATCGCCGGGGGGCTGCGGCTGGCGCACGACGAGGACCTCACCGTGGCCGCCCTCGCGGCGACCGCGCCCCTGGGGGCGGCGGTGGCCTGGGCCGGGGAGCGCGCGCGCCCATACCTGCAGTCCCATGGTGCCGGCCCCGAGATGGTCGACCGCGTCCTGCTACGGGCTGCGGAGACCACCGATCCGGGCTTTATTCGCTCGTCGAAGCGCATTGGTGCGCGCCTGCGCGTCACCCTCAGGGACGGGCG
Organism: Candidatus Dormiibacterota bacterium; assembly: GCA_036741395.1. Lineage (GTDB taxonomy): Bacteria > Chloroflexota > Dormibacteria > DASZGP01 > DASZGP01 > JAXDLW01. The sequence goes on along the minus strand of DAINSI010000022.1, from coordinate 32,833 downwards.
GACGCTGGAGGCGGAGCGGGAAGCCGCTGTCGGCTGCTGCCAGGAGAGCGTGGAGGCGCGCGTGGCGCTGGCCGAGGACAAGCTGCGTGGCCAGCTGCGGCGCCGCGACGGCGAGGGGGCGCGGGTGTCGCGCTATCGGCGCCTGCCGGAACTCTCGGCGGCCGAGCTCCAGGAGTTGGTCCAGACAAACTGAGAGGGCAGCCCGGGGGCCGCCCTCTCAATTACCCGGGCGCCGTCGCCGGCGCCCGGTCCCTTACGTCAAGGCCACGTTCAGCCGGCCGGTGGCGCAGCGGGCCTTCACCGAGTACATCTCCCGCTCCCAGAGGTCTCCGTCGATCTCGGCCAGGAAACCCTCCGGCGCGCTGATCTCGACGGTCTCGGCCCGGGCATGGGCGGTCAGCATGTGGTCGCGGTGGCGACCCTTTAGGACCGCCCCCAGGAGCTCGTTGAAGCCGGCGGTGTCGGTGGCGCGGACCACCAGGACCTCGAGCAGCCCGTCGTCCATGCGCGAGTCGGGGAAGACCCTAAAGACGGCCGCCCGGACCCTGGCGCCCCCAATTGCGACCAGGCCGAGATCGCCCTCCGCGAGCACGCGCCCGTCCACCGTGACGGTGCCCGGGAAGCGGGCTGGAGCCCTGGCCGCCAGGGCCGCGCCGTCCGCGTAGCGGGCCGCGCCGGTCGAGGCACTCCGGCCTGCCAGGTCGATGATCTGGGCGAACCATCCTGCGCTGAAGCCCAGGAGGCCGAACTCGCCGGTTGGTTCCAGCTCGATCAGGTCGATCAACCGCGACCGCGGTCGCTCCAGAACGGACCCCAGCACCTCTTCCCAGCCGCGCGAGCCGAAGAGCTCCAGGTAGGAGCTGTTGCCGCTGCCCGCCGGGACGATCGCCAGTGGCACCGCGGTGCCGGCCAGCCCCGCAGCGACCTCGCGCACGGTGCCGTCCCCCCCCACGGCGATCACCAGGTCACGGCCCGCCGCGGCCGCCTCGGCGGCGAGCATGAAGGCGTGGCCGCGCATCTCGGAAATGAGCGCGTCCGCCTCCCAGCCATGGTCCCGCGCCAGCTGCTGGGCCCGGGGCAGGAGGAGGGCAGGCTCCCCACGGGCGCCCGGGTTGCCGATCAGGCTGAGCCGGCGAACCAATCGGCCCAGCGCTCAGCGGGGCTGGAAACGGACCGCCGGGGAGCCCTTCCGCAGCGCCACCCCGGAGGTCTCGATGGCAGCGCGGACTGGCCCCGGCAGTGATGCCAGCACTGCCCGTCGGGCCTGGTCCGCGGGGGGCCCCTCGACAACCTCGGCGCGGGCGCGGTGGACCGACACGCGGTCGTCGACCACCACCTCCGCCGTGGCTCTCACGTTGCGCAACCACGCAGGGGTTCCCAGCCAGGGCACAACGTAGGTCTCGCCGTCGACCTCGACCCCGGAAAGCACCACGGTTTGAGGGAAGCCCGTTCGATGGCCCTCGGTGGTCAGCAGCATCAGCCGCTGGCTCCAGTCGGCCTCTGCGCGCATCGCCAGCTCGTCGAGGATGGCCCGAACCACCCGCACACTCTGGCGTCGGGACGGGGGAAACGCCATCGCCGCGGCAACCGCCGCGCCTGCGACCGCGGCCGCGACCTTGGGGAGCTTCGGCACGGCTGATAAGTTAGCGCACGTGGGGGAGGACTTCGCCGCGATGCTCAACCAGGGGCGGGGGCCGTTCGAGCGCAGCCTCGGCCTGGTGATCACCTCGGCGACCGTCGACCGCGTCGTCGGGATCGTCGACCTCGACCCTCTGCGCCACACTCAGCCCTGGGGCATCGTCCACGGGGGGGTCTACTGCAGCATCATCGAGAGCCTGGCCTCGGTCGGGGCGGCGCTCAACGTCATGCCCGAGCGGACCTCGGCGGGGATCGAGAACCAGACCAGCTTCCTCCGCAGCATCTCGGGCGGTCGGGTCGAGGGCGTGGCCACCCCGGTCCAGCGGGGGAAACAGATGCACCTCTGGCAGGTTGAGATCCGCGACGACCAGCAGCGCCCGGTGGCCCATGGCAGGGTGCGACTGGTGATCAGGGATATGCCACAGGGATGAGGGAGGGGCGCCGCCGCGCCAGGTTCGGCCCAGTGGAGATCGGGCTGGGGGTGGTCGGGGTGGTCGTGATCCTGGCGGGGGTGGTCGCAGGCCTCAGCCAGCCGAAGCGGCCTCAAGCGGTCGCCGCCGGCACGGCCGTGCCGAGCGTCTCCGCATCGACGCGGTTCTCGCCCTCACCAAGCCCCAGTCCGACGCCTGCCTCGCAGCTCACGCTGGCCTCCATCTTCGGCGCCGCGCCGGACCTGTCCCAGGTCCCGGCGTCGCGGAAGGTCACGATGATCGTCACCGGCGACGTCATACCCGCCCGCAACACCAACGAGCAGATGCTCAAGCGGGGCGATTTCAAGTGGCCCTTCGAGGCCACCGCCGATTACCTCCACAGCGGGGACATCGAGTTCATCAACCTCGAGGCGCCGCTGTTCGCCACCTGCAAGCCCTCCCCGACCGGGATGAGCTTCTGCGGTGACCCTCGCTTCATCGACGGCCTGGCCTACGCCGGCGTCAACGTGGCCAACCTCTCCAACAACCACCTCACGAACTTCGGCGCCATCGGCACCAACAGCACCGAGAAGCTGCTCACCGACCACCAGATCCAGCCCACCGGCCTCGGTCTCGTTGCCAACATGACGGTAAAAGGGGTGCGGTTCGCCTTCCTGGGCTTCAACGGTGTGGGCACCGCGGTCCCCCGCGCCGAGATGCAGCGCGAGATCGCCCTCGCCCGCCCCAACGCCGATATCGTCGTGGTCCAGTTCCACTGGGGCAGGGAGTACGTCCTCACACCGCAGTCGACGGGCGACGCAATCGCCCCCGACAATCCCCGGGACATCGGCCAGCTGGCCATCGATGATGGCGCCGACCTGGTCATCGGCAACCATCCCCACGCCGTCCAGGGTGTGGAGTTCTACAGGGGCAAGCTGATCACCTACGCCCACGGCAACTTCGTCTTCGACCAGATGTGGACGCCCGATCCGGGCCAGGAGGACCCCCGCAACGGCGTGGTGGGCAAGTACACGTTCGTCGATGGCAAGCTCGCGGGCGTCGAGTACAAGCCCACCCGGATCTACGAGTACGGCCAGCCGCGCTTCCTGACGGGGCCCTATGCCGACTACGTGATGAGCCTGATGAAGACCTCCAGTGACCTGATCGCGGCAGGGACCACGGAGTCGCCGCCGTCGCCCCCGGTGCCGGCTCCGGGGTGACGTAGACTGACGGACTGCCGATCGGAGGGCTTGCGGATGCATCGTGCCAGGAGAGAGGGGGTGGGACCCATCGCAGCGCGACGCGGGGCGGCCACGGCTGGTCTCCTCCGTGCCGCCGGCATCACCCTCACCCTGCTCGTCGCCGCGACGGCGGCCCCGGCCGTCTCCCTCGCCGCTGGGCCCAACGTTCTGCTCGTCGGCCCGGCGGGAACCGCCGGCGCCCAATACACCAGCATCCAGGCGGCAGTCAACGCTGCCGCCCCGGGCGACTGGGTGCTGGTGGCCCCCGGGGTGTACCACGAGAAGGGCAGCGCCGATGCGGGCGTCCTGATCACCAAACCCAACATCCACCTCCGCGGCATGGATCGCAACGGGGTCATCGTCGACGGGACCAACGTCGCCGCCGGGAACGCCGCGCCGACCACCCTCGCGGCGGGGAGCCCGCACTGCTCCCCCCTGCCGGCGGTCCAGGACTTCGGTCCGATCGATGCGGGGACCGGCAAGCCCGGCGGCCGCAACGGCATCGAGGTCAAGGGCACCAACGGCACGACCAAGTTCACCGCGGACGGGGTTTCGATCGACAACCTCACGGTCTGCAACTACCTCAGCAGCGACGCCGGCAGTCAGGGCAACGAGGTCTGGTGGAACGGAGGGGATGGCAGTGGCGAGATCGGCATGGGAGCGTTGTCAGGCAGCTACCTCAACGCCACCACGACCTACTACAAATCCGACAGCGCGGGCCAGGGTAAGTACGGCATCTTCACCAGCAACGAGAAGGGCCCGGGGGTCATCGACAACACCTACTCGAGCAACTTCGGCGACTCTGACTACTACATCGGCGCCTGCCCTGACTGCAACGTGATCCTCAGCCACGCCCATGCGGAATACGGCGCCCTGGGGTACTCCGGGACGAACGGCAGCGGCCACCTGCAGATCCTTGACGGGGAGTGGGACAACAACAAGGCCGGCATCGGCCCCAACACCCTCAACAACGACGACGCCCCGCCGCCCCAGACCGGGTTCTGCGCCAGCCCGCCCGCCGGCCAGCCCGGCTGCTTCGTGATCAAGGGTAATTACGTGCACGACAACAACAACCCCAACGTGCCGCAGGCGGGCATCGCCGCCGTCGCACCGGTGGGGACGGGAATCCTCCTCTCCGGGACCAAGCTCGATTTTGTCACCGGCAACCGCCTGGTCAACAACAACGCCTGGGGCGTGATCGCCAATGACTACCCCGACCAGGGCCCGCCGCCGCCGGTGGCGCACTGCACCGGCGGCATCGGAGGTATTGGAGGGGCGTGCTACTTCGTCTCGGAGAACAACCTGGTCAGCGGCAACCTCTTCACCAACAATGGGAGCTACGGTCAGCAGGGCAACGGCGACCTGGGCAACGTCTCGACCGCCACTCCCCCCAACACCAACTGCTTCCAGAACAACGTCGACACCAGCGGCCCGGTCCCCAACGACCCGGGTTGCAACCCGTCCACGACCTCCGCACTGACAACGGCGCAGCTGATATGCGACTCCGGCGCGATCATCAGCTGCGTTCCGGTCGACACCTACCCGGGCAAGGACGGCAACTGCACGGCGCCGGCCGTGTGGCGGGGAGGTGACCCCCAGGCCAGCCCGCCGGTCGGCGCGTGCATGCTGCCGCTGGCGGCGCAGACGACGATGCCCCACCCCTGCGGCGGCGTTCCGGTGAACGCCTTCTGCCCGGCAGCGGTCACCGCCGCCGCCTCGCAGCCGGTCGACCAGGGGTCCCCCAACACCGGTCGGGGAGGGTTGCCGCCCGCAGCTCTGCTGGTGATCCTGGCCCTGCTGGTCGCGGCGTTTGCCTGGCGCCCGCGTCGGAGGCCCTCCTCCTGAGCCGAGCCCGCATCATCGGCGCGGGGCTGGCCATCGCCGCCCTGAGCGTGACGGTTGCCCCCGTCGCCTCCCAGGCCAACGCGCCAGGAGTGCTCCTGGTTGGCCCCGCGGGCACGGCCGGGTCGCAGTACACCTCGATCCAGGCCGCGGTCAACGCCGCCCAGCCCGGCGACTGGGTCCTGGTGGCACCGGGCGTGTACCACGAGCACGGCACCCAGCTCGCCGGGGTCCTGATCACCAAATCGAACATCCACCTCCGAGGCATGAGTCGCAACACGGTCATCGTCGATGGCACCCGGGCGTCGGTCAGCCAGCGCAACGGCACCCTGCCGGCGGGTAGCCCGGCCTGTTCCAACGCCCCCAACCTGCAGGACTTCGGCGAGAAGGACTCCCTGGGCCACTTCGTGGGGCAGAACGGGATCGAGGTGCTGGGCTACACGGGGGACCACGACCACTTCGTCGGCCACCTCGCCGACAACGTTTCGATCGAGAACCTGACCGTCTGCAACTACCTCAAGGTCCAGGAGGCCGGTAACCAGATCTGGTGGAACGGTGGCGACGGCAAGGGGATCAACGGGATGTCGGGGTTCAGCGGCGACTACATCAGCGCCACCGACACCTACTACGAGAAGAGCGGCGGCCCCGCAGGTGACTACGGCATCTTCACCAGCGACGAGGTTGGCCCGGGGGTGATCGACCACAGCTACGCCAGCAATATGCAGGACGCCTCCTATTACATCGGGGCCTGCCGCAACTGCGGCGTGGTCCTCAACCACCCCTTCGCGGAGAACAGCGCCCTGGGGCTGTCCAGCACCAACGCCGGCGGCAACCTCCTCGTCGAGAACGGCGAGTGGGCCAACAATCGCACCGGCCTGGTCTCCAACGCCCAGAACAACGACGACTACCCGTCGCCGGAGTACGGCCAATGCGTATCGCCATCGCAGCCGCCGACGCTGGGCGGGATCGCCGCAGGTCCGAACAGCTGCTACGTCATCTACAACAACTACATCCACGACAACAACAACAACAACACCCCGGGCGGTGGCCTGACGGCCGTGTCGGCGATCGGCACCGGTATCGAGCTGGTCGCCACCCAGCACGTCAGCGTGATCGGCAACCGGATATCCAACAACGGCTCGTGGGCAGTTGTCACCCACGACTTCCCCGACCCCGAGTCCGGCCCGGCGAACTGCGTCGGTGGCACCGACATCCCCGCCTTTGGACCGACCCCGGAGGTCTGCTACTGGTACTCCCTGGGCAACCACGTGGCGAGCAACCAGTTCAGCACCAATGGCGGCTTCGGCAACAACACCAACGGCGACGTCGCCAACCAGGCCTCCGGCGCGACCAAGGCCGCGAGTGACACCGTCGGCCAGGTGCCGGATCCCAACTGCTACAGCTCGGACGTGAACGCTGGCGGGAGCGTCAGCCAGTGGCCAGCGACCCTGGAGGCGGGCCCCTGCGTGACCGGCCCTACCAACAGTGAGCAAACGGCGCTGACGGCGCAGCTGCTCTGCGCGACGGGGGCCACCTCGCTCTTTACGCAGGGCACTGGCATCACGCCGCCGGCGTGTCCTGGCTACCCGCAGCACAACGGCGTCTGCAAGGCCCCGGCCCAGCTGACCCCAGCGGGCGACACCAAGAACGGCGTCTGCTTCGTCCCGGCCGGCCGCGTGCTCAGCGCCTCGGTCTCGCCGCCGATGCCCGATCCCTGTGCCGGCGTGCCCGCCAACGCCTTCTGCGCGGTCACCGCCGCCGCCCCCGCCGCATCTCCGACGCCATCGGCCCTGCCTCTGACGTCGGTGGGGGGCGGTGGCATCTCAGTGCCGGCGGTGGCGGCCGGCCTGGCGTTCTTCGGCGCGGCGTTCCTGGCCCCGCTGGCCCTCCGCCGGCGCCGCCTCCTCTAGCCGGGGGGCCCATCCCGCCTTGGCGCCGAGTTGACGCTGAACTCGACGCGGGGCGAAGATTACCGCTCTCGACTAACGGGCGGAATACCGCAGGCGCGGGATATGAGGAGGACCACCTGAATGAGCTTTAACCTCGCCACCATCCTCGAGGAGAGCACCAAGAAGAACCCGGACAAGGTCGCGATCATCCTCGACGACTTCAAGATGACCTACAAGCAGCTGGACGAGGCTGCCAACCAGGTCGCCAACGCGCTTCGGGCCAACGGCATCCAGGCGGGCGAACGGGTGGGCATGATGCTCCCCAACGTCCCCCACTTCCCCATGATCTACTTCGGCATCCTCAAGGCGGGCTGCATCGCTGTGCCCATGAACGTCCTCCTCAAGGCCCCTGAGATCGAGTACTACCTGGGCGACTCGGAGTCCAGCGCTTTCTTCTATTGGGACATGTTCGCGGGCGAGGCCGTCGAGGGTGGCAACCGCGTCAAGTCGGTCAAGCACAAGATCAACGTGAGCATGCTGGGGGGCGAGGCGCCCAAGGGCGCCGCAGACTTCTTCAAGTTCATCGAGGGCCAGCCCAAGGAATTCGACAGCGCCGCCACCGGCGCCGACGACGTCTGCCTGCTGATCTACACCTCGGGTACCACCGGCAAGCCCAAGGGGGCCGCGCTGACCAACTTCAACCTCTTCGAATGCTGCCACCTGGGCACGCACATCTTCGAATTCCTGGACGACGACGTGATCATGGCGACCCTGCCGATGTTCCACTCGTTTGGACTGTCAAACGTCCTCAACGGCAGCATCCACGGCGGTATCACCATGACCCTGCTGCCGCGGTTCGACGCCGACAAGGCGCTTCAGGTCATGCAGCGGGACAAGGTCACGCTCTTCCTGGGCGTGCCCACGATGTACTTCGCGATGCTCAACCACCCCGAGCGCAGCACCTACGACATCAGCAAGCTGCGGCTCTGCGTATCCGGCGGCGCGTCGATCCCCGGCGAGGTCATCAACGCCTGGGAGAAGGCCACGGGGACCAAGATCCTCGAGGGCTACGGCCTCTCGGAGACCAGCCCCACCGCGACCTTCAACCAGCTGGAGACGGGCCAGAAGGTGGGCTCCATCGGCAAGCCGGTCTGGGGGATCCAGGTGAAGATCTTCGACGACGAGGGCAAGGAGGTCGCCCAGGGCGAGCGGGGCGAGATCTGCATCAAGGGCCACAACATCATGAAGGAATACTGGCGCAACCCCAAGGCCACCGAGGAGGCCATCAGGGATGGGTGGTTCCGCTCCGGCGACATCGGCTTCGTCGACGAGGAGGGTTTCCTCTTCATCGTGGACCGCACCAAGGAGATGATCATCCGGGGCGGGTTCAACGTGTACCCGCGCGAGATCGAAGAGGTGATCTACCAGTACCCCAAGGTCGCCGAGGCGGCGGTCATCGGGATGCCCGACGAGAAGTTCGGCGAGGAGGTCCACGCGGTGGTCGCCGCGAAGCCGGGCCAGACCATCGACGTCGCCGAGCTGCAGGCCTTCGTCAAGGAGCGCGTCGCGGCCTACAAATACCCCCGCACCATCAAGGTCTGGCCCGAGCTTCCCAAGGGTCCAACCGGCAAGATCATGAAGCTGGAGATCAAGCAGAAGATCGAGTCCGGCGAGGGCGCCCCCGCCGAAAAGCAGCCCGCGAAGGCCTAGCGCTGGCGCCGGGAACACCGGGCGGCAGCCGCCCGCTGACGACGGAGGAGGTCGCCGACCTCCTCCGGTCGACTGGCGAGGCGATCAGGTCCGAGCTTGGGGAGCTCTCCGAGGACATCGCATCCTGGCACCCCACGGAAGGCGAGTGGTGCATCAAGGAGTGCCTGGGCCACATGATCGAGGCCGAGGCGCGCGGCTTCGCGGGCCGCATCCGTCGCATCCTCGAGGAGCCTGGCCGCCGCGACGCGGGCTGGGACCAGGTCCAGGTCCAGCGAGACCGTAACGATGATGCGCGCACGCTCCAGGAGCTGGTCGCGGCCTTCACCTCGATGCGCAACGACAGCCTCAAGCTGGTCGAGGGGCTGATGAACACCGACCTCGGCAAGTCCTGCGTCCACGAGCAGGTGGGCGAGCTGCGTGTCGAGGAGCTGCTGCACGAATGGGTCCACCACGACCGCAACCATTTCCGCCAGGTGCAGGCGAATATCCAGGCCTACGTCTGGCCCGCGATGGGCAACGCCCGTGGCTTCGCGGAGGTGGACCAATGAAACGCATGAAACGCAGTTTGAGGCGGCGCGGGTGAAGCCCCTCCGCCGAATCATCCTCGAGCGAGGCGTCGGCGCGGCCATGCGCGACGGCGTCACGCTGGTTGCCGACCTGTACCGCCCCGACGACGCCGAGCGGCACCCCGTGCTGCTCCAGCGCACGCCGTACGACCGCACCCTGATCGGCAACGCCGCGTCGGACATCGACCCCATCAAGATGGCCATGGCGGGCTACGCGGTGGTTGTCCAGGACGTCCGCGGCAGGTTCGACTCCGAGGGCGACTTCGAGACCTACGCCGCCGAGGCCGACGACGGCCACGACACCGTGCAGTGGGCGGCCGAGCAGCCGTGGTCCGACGGTAACGTGGGTATGTTCGGGCTCTCCTACATGGCCCAGTGCGCTCTCCTCGCCGCCTCCCGGCGTCCGCCCGCGCTGAGGGCGATCGCGGCGCTGGAGAGCCCCGACAGCGCCACCGGAGGCGACCGCTACCGTGGTGGGGCGCTCTCGCTCGGCGTGCTCGCCAGCTGGGCGATGCAGACGATCGTCCCCTCCGCGGTGATGCGTGCCGCCCGTACCGATCCCAGCCGTTACGCCGAGATGCCCGGGGTGATCGACGACATCGACAACCTCGATGAGCACATGCGGCGCCTGCCGCTGGTGCCCTTCCCGCCCATCGACGGCCGCGGCGTCGACCTCTCGCGCGGTTTCGATCGCAGCGCCGCCTACGAGTTCCATCCCCCCGTGCCGCGCTTCCAGCCCACGGAGATCAACGTCCCCGCCCTCGTCATCGCGGGGTGGCACGACCTCTTTCTCCAGCCCGACCTCGATCTCTTCCGAGCGCTCAAGCACGATGGGGCCAACGACGAAGTCCGCGGCCACACTCGGCTGGTGGTGGGGCCGTGGGCGCACGGGACGCCAACCGCGGTGGTCGGCCAGGTCGATTTCGGTTTGCGCGCCTCGCCGCTGCTGCTGGACCTGCGCGAGGAGTTCACCAAGCTGCACCGGCGCTGGTTCGACGCCCGCATGCGAGCCACGGACACCGGCATCGACGCCGAGGCCCCGGTACGGATCTTCGTGATGGGCTCGAACCGCTGGCGCGATGAGCAGGAGTGGCCCCCGCCGCGCGCCGAGCCGCAGCAGTGGCACCTCCAGGCGGGCGGGGACCTGGGCAGGCCGCTGCCGGCAGAGTCGGAACCGTCCACGTTCTGGCTCGATCCCGAGGACCCCGTCCCGACGGTGGGTGGGGCGACGCTGATGACCGGGAAGTACCTGCGGGGTCCAGTCGAACAGCACCGGGTCGAGTCCCGCAAGGACGTCCTCGTCTTCACGTCGGAGCCGCGGGAGAGCCCGCTGGAGGTCACCGGCCGGGTGCGGCTGGTGGCATGGGTGGCCTCGGAGACCGCCGACACCGACGTTGTCGCCCGGCTCTGCGATGTCCACCCTGACGGGCGCTCCTACCACGTCTGCGACGGTATCCTGCGGCTGCGCTTCCGGGAGGGCCTCGCTCACCCTTCGCTGCTGCAGCCGGGCGAGGTCTACCGCGTCGAGGTTGACATGTGGTCGACGGCCCAGGTGTTCCTACCCGGGCACCGCCTCCGCCTCCAGGTGCGGGCCAGCGATTTCCCGCGCTACGACCGCTGCCCGGGCACCGGACAGAACTCAGCCGAGGTCGACCACGTGGTGCCCCAGCGCAACCGCCTGTTCCACGACCCCGCGCGCCCCAGCCATCTCGTGCTCCCCGTGATCGCCTGACCGAGGCTGATTTCCAGCATGGGAGCCGCGTGAACGGGCCGGACCCGTCGCGACCAGCGATGGCCCGCCACGGATGGTTCGGGATCGCGCTGCTGCTGGCCGCGTGGGCGGTGTCCTGGAGCCACGTCCGACCCTGGAGTGACGAGGGCTTCTTTCCCCTGTGGCTGGGATACATCATCACCGTGGACGCGCTGGTCAGACCGCGCCTCGGGCGCTCCCTGCTAGCGGCCGGTGGCGTTGCCGTCGCCCGGCTCTTCGCCACCTCGGCGGCGATGTGGTGGCTCTTCGAGGTGTTCAACCTGCGCACCGACAACTGGCACTACCTGCATGCCTCGCCGGTATCGCCGGTCCGCTTCGCCCTTGAGGCGACCGTTTCGTTCAGCACCGTCCTCCCGGCGCTCTTCTTGACCGCCGCCCTCTGGCACACCATTCTTCCGGGGTCAGCGGGCCTCCCCCGCGAGACGCCGCGCCTACCGGCGCCGCTGGCGCTGGCTGCGGCCACCCTCGGCCTGGTCTTCCTGATCCTACCCATGCTCCAGCCGCACTACTTCTTTCCCCTGATCTGGGTCTGCGTGTTCTTCCTGGCGGACCCGCTGAACGCCCGGCTGGGGCGGCCCTCGCTGCTGGCCTGGGCACGGGAGGGTCACTGGCGACCGGTGCTCGTCCTGGCCCTGGCGGGGCTCACCTGCGGGTTCTTCTGGGAGATGTGGAACTCGCTGTCGCTGCCGAAATGGACCTACTCTGTGCCGCTGATCCCCCAGCAGCGACTCTTCGAGATGCCCTACCTGGGATATAGCGGGTACATCCCCTTCGCCTTCGAGTGCTTCGCCATCTATACCCTGGCCTCGACGCTGTGGCGCCGGCAGGCCTCGCCGGTCAGCTGGCTGTAGCCAGGTCCCGCTGCTCCCAGAGGAAATCCAAAACCACCTCCAGGTGCTCATCGGGCAGGTCGGTGCCGTAGACATGGCCGGCACCCTCGAAGATGTGCAGGCGCGCCCCCGGCACCAGCCGGGCGATGATGCGGCCGTTGCCAACGGGGATGAGGCGGTCGCGGTCGCCGTGGATCACCAGGGTGGGCACCCCGATTCGGCGCAGGCGTCGCAGGCTGCTCCAGCGCAGGACGGCCTCGAACTGACGGCGGATCCCGACTGGCGACACCCTCACCGCCAGGCGCCGGTGCATCACCTCCTCGACGGCTTCGGGGCGCTCCGTCAGCGAGACCCCGTAGAGAAGGCGGGCAGCGCGCATGAATGACTGCTCCGCGGTCACCGGTTGACGGCCCAGCGCCAGCCGAAGCCACTGTGGCGAAGCGGGCAGGGCGATGATGCCGGGGCTGGGGCAGCCGAGGATCAGCGAGCGCACCCGGGCGGGGTAACTCAGCGCCAGCTCCTGGGCGATCATGCTGCCCAGGGAGGCTCCGTAGACGTGGGCCGAGTCCATGCCCGCGGCGTTCATGCAACGCACGACGTCGCCGGCCATCTGTTTGATCGAGTACGCGCGGTCGGGCTTGTCGGAACGACCTGTGCCGCGGTTGTCGAGGCGCAGGACCCGGAAGTCGGCAACATGGGGCAGCAGGAGGTCCCAGCCACTCATGTCCCAGCCCAGGCCCATGATCAGGACCAGGGGCTCCATTCTGCGGCGTCCGCCGACCCGGTAGTAGATGCGTGCGCCGTCCTGCGCGAGGGCGTAAGGCACCGCTTGATTCTAGAAGCGTCCCAGGGCCGCGGCGATTAAGCGGCAGTTAAGTAAAAGGGCCGGTCCATCTGGGGACCGGCCCGAACAACTCCTCCGTCAGGAGGACCCCGGCGTGCGGCCGGGTTAATAACAGGTCAACCTAGGAACTGGATCGCCCACTGGCGACCCGGGGTTACTCGGCTCGACCCCGCCGTAGCCTCTGCCAGATACTGACTATCGCTACTGACCTCCAATTGGTGGACCCAATGGGAACTGTCTACCTCCGGTTTACACCTCTTGATCCGACCCGTCAAGACCCAATCGTGGGCAATCAGGGGACCCGCAACTCTCCCTGTTAGGGTTCGATTGATGAGCCCTGCGGCGAGCCTGCCCATCATCGCGGACATCCAGGATCCCTGGGTCCGCTGGGACTGGGTGGGGCGCCATGTCGACGACATCGGGTCGGCAGCCAGCGAGCACATTCTCCTCACCGTCCTGGCGGTTGGCATCGGCCTGCTGATCGCCTCGCCCATCGCCCTGGCAGCCTGGCGGTACCCACGGGTTCGCGGGGTGGTCTTCGGTGTGACCGGCACCCTCTACGTGATCCCATCGCTGGCGCTGTTCGCGATGCTGGTCCCGCTTTTCGGGCTGAGCATCATCACCGCCGAGGTCGGCCTGGTGAGCTACACGCTGCTGATCCTGGTGCGGAACATCGTGGTCGGCCTGGAGTCGGTTCCACCCCAGGTGCGGGAGGCGGCCACCGGTATGGGCTATGACCGCCTCCACATGCTGCTGGGCGTGGAGCTGCCCCTGGCCCTGCCGGCGGTCCTGGCGGGCCTGCGCATCGCCACCGTAACCACCATCGGCCTGGTCACGGTGACCGCGGTGATCGGGGAGGGCGGCCTCGGCCGCCTTATCCTGCAGGGCCTGATCAACGACTTCCGCACCCCCCTGGTGGTGGGGGCGGTGCTCTCCGTGGGGCTCGCCATGGTCGCGGACGTCGGGCTCTCGACGGTCCAGCGCCTGGTGACGCCATGGACCAGGGTGGCCCGCGCTTGAGCTTCCTGTCGGACGTCGTGCATTGGTTCCTGGTTCCCGCCCACTGGCAGGGCACCGAGGGCGTGCCGAACCGGCTCTTCGAACACATGACGATGTCGGTGGCCGCCACCGTCACCGCCGCCGCCATCGCACTTCCGATCGGGCTGGCCCTGGGTCACTACGGCAGGGGAGGGGCCATTGCCATCAATGTCTCCAACGTCGGCCGGGCCATCCCGTCCTTCGCGATCCTGGTGGTCGCCCTGCAGGTGGTTGGCATCGGCGCCAAGCCGGCCTTCATCGCGCTGGTCGCCCTGGGAGCGCCCCCCATCCTGACCAACACCTACGTCGGCCTCCGGGACGTAAGTGAGGAGATGCGAGAGGCGGCGAGGGGCCTCGGCATGACCGGTGGCCAGGTGCTGCGCAAGGTCGAGATGCCGATCGCCCTGCCTCTGATCATGGCCGGGATCCGCACCTCGGCCGTGCAGGTCGTGGCCACCGCCACGCTGGCCGCGCTGGTGGCCTGGGGCGGCCTGGGACGCTTCATCGTCGATGGCCTGAGCCAGCGCGACCTGGTCCAGGTATTCGCCGGCGCGGTGCTGGTGGCGGTGGTATCCGTGAGCACGGAGGGCACCCTGGCGCTGGTGCAGCGTGCCACCACGCCGGTCGGCGTCCGCATCGGCAAGAAGCAGGCGGGGCGCCTGGATCGCCAGGCGCCCCGCGCGGAGCTTGCGGCTACCTAAGCGCTAGTAGCCGTGGCTGCTGAGCCAGGTCTGCGCGACCTGGTCGGGGTCCGACTTGTCGATCTGGACCTTCTGGTTCAGGCCGACGAGGTCGTCGGTGATCAGTTTCGAGGACACGTCGTCGAGGACCGCCTGGGCATCGCTGTTGACGGTCGCGGTGCGGATGATGGGGGTCACGTTGTCGGTGTTCTGCAGGTGCAGGTCATCCGCCAGGATCACGTAGTGCTTGACCTTCAGGTCGCCATCGGCCGAGAAGACCAACCCCAGGTCGATGCCCCCGTTGTCGCCACCCTTGTCGAGGGCGGCCCGGGTCAGCGGGCCGTCGGTGTCGAGCGCCTTGAAGGCCTTGAACTTCAGCCCGTACTTGCCCTCCAAACCGATCTTGCAGTAGTCGCGCACGGGGCACTCGGGGCCGGCCCCCAGCACCAGCTTGCCGTTCTGGTCCTTGAGGTCCGAGAGCTTCTTGGGATTGCCGAACTTCGCCGCCCCGGCGGCGGTCATCGCGAAGGCATTCTGGTCCTGCGCCGGGGAGGGCGACAGGGCCTTGAGGTTCTTCGCGCTGAGGAGCCCGTTGAGGGTCGCGATGGTCTGCGTGACATCGGTGGTCGGCTTGCCCTTGAGGAAGGTCGTGTCGGTGGCGGCGTACCCCGGGTAGAGGTCGATGTCGCCCTTCTCCAGGGCCGGCTCGACGACTTCACGGGCGCCGAGGTTCAGCTTGTATTTCACGGTCCAGCCCTTCTTGGCCAGGGCCTTGCCGTAGATGTTGGCGAGGATGCTGCTCTCCGGGAAGTTGAACCCGGCCACCGTGATGGTGCCCTTGTTGCTCGTTCCCGACGAGGTGCCGCTGCCGCCGCAGGCGGCGAGCATGAACGTGGCGACGACCAGCGTCACCGCAAGTCTGATAAGTCGCGTCTGGCTCACGAGGTATGGCCTCCTTTTCGCCTGGGTCACAGGCGCAATGAGTCGCACGGCTTTAGGAGCACTCATTCGGGCTCTCCGCTACCGACGATGGCGTCGAGGGTCAGCAACCCTAGGTGCCTGTCCCCGTCCTCCACTAATAGTTCTTGCTGGCCGGTCGCCAGCAGCCTGTCGAGGGCGCTGCGGAGGTCATCCTGCGGGGTGACCACCGGCAGTCCCTGGTGGGGCCGCCCGTTGGGAACGAGCGGCGCGTCGCCCACCTTCATCAGCGACAGCCGCCGAAGCTGGCGGTCCTTGCCCATGAAGCCGGCGACGAAGTCGTTGGCGGGGTGCCCCAGCACCTCGGCCGGGGTGTCGTACTGCTCCAGCGTCCCGCCCACGTTGAGAACCGCGATGCGGTCGCCCAGGTTGATCGCCTCATCGACGTCGTGACTGACGAAGATGATCGTCTTGCGGACCACGCTCTGCAGCCGACGCAGCTCGACCTGGAGGCGCTGTCGGGTGATCGGGTCGAGGGCCCCGAAGGGCTCGTCCATCAGCATCACCGGGGGGTCGGCCGCCAGCGCCCGAGCCACCCCCACCCGCTGCTGCTGGCCCCCGCTCAGCTCGCTGGGCAGCCGCTTGGCGAACGACTGCTCGAGACCCACGAGGTCGAGCAGCTCCCGGACGCGGTCGTGGATGCGGCTGCGCTTCCAGCCCAGCAGGCGCGGGACGGTGCCGATGTTGTCGGCGATCGTCATGTGGGGGAAGAGTCCGCTCTGCTGGATCACGTAGCCGATGGACCGCCGCAGCTGGACCGGCTCGACCTTGCTGATGTCATTGCCATCGACGGTGATGGTGCCGCTGGTGAGGTCGATGAGCCGGTTGATCATCTTCAATGAGGTCGTCTTGCCACAGCCGGACGGACCCAGCAGCATCACGATCTCGCCCTCGGCGATGTCCAGGCTGAGGTCATTGACCGCGATCGAACTGCCGAACCTCTTGATCACCCGGTCGAAGGTGATCATGGCCCCCACGGGCGCCCTGCCGATTCTCTCCACGAGTTTCCTCTCCTGAATCTTGTAGGCGCCGTGGCCCTGCCTCGATTATGCCTGTAAGACCGGCCGATTTCCGGGTGCTCGAGTTGGGCCCGGGCGGTCCGGGGAAGGGAGGGAGGCGGCGGCTGGTTAGCCTCTATCGATGGATCGCGACGACTACCTCATGCTGGCGGCGCTCGCGGGGATCTGGGGTGCGTCGTTCTACTTCATCAAGGTCGCGATCCACGACATACCGCCTGTGGCGATGGTGTTCCTGCGCACGTTGTCGGCGGCGCTGGCGCTGGCCGTCTACATCAGCGTCACCCGCGTGTCGTGGCGCCAGACCGCGCGGCTCTGGAAGCCGGGCCTGGTGATTGCCCTGCTCAACGCGGCCGTTCCCTACGTACTGATCGCCTCGGGCGAGCGGTACATCGACAGCTCCCTGGCGGGCATTCTCAATGCCACCGCGCCCCTCTGGACGGCACTCCTGGCGCCGTTGTTCGCCGAGGCGGAGCAACTCCATCCGCGCCAGGGCATCGGTCTCGCGATGGGGTTCGTCGGCGTGGTCATCCTGGCTCACCCCACCGGCAGCCTGCTCAACTCCAACTTCCTCGGGGTCCTGGCGGTGATCGGCGCCACCCTGGCGTACGCCATCGCGACCCATTACTCCAAGCGCCATTTCCAGGACGTGCCCCCCCAGGTGCCCGCGTTCCTGCAGTGCGCCCTGGCGGCCGTCCTGCTCGCGCCCCTGCTGCTGGTGAGCCATCCCGCCCATGTACCGGGCCTGGGAGCGGTCGCCGCCACCCTCTGGCTGGGGGTGGGCGCCACCGGGCTGGCGATGGTGCTGTCGTTCCGGTTGATCCAGCGCGTGGGCGCGGGGCGCACCATCGTGGTCACCTACCTGATCCCGCCGATGGCCCTGCTGTGGGGCTTCTTCCTCCTCCACGAGCGCCCGGCGCCCGCGGTGTTCGTGGCCCTGGCGCTGATCCTGGGCGGCGTGTTCTTCATCACCCGCCGGCGCACCGCCATCCCCGCCGGCCCCAACCCTGACGGCGCCCGCGTCGTCAAGGCGTAGCCAGGATCGACCCCGGGGGCCGGTGGCATGATTCTTGACGTGCCGACTGTGATAACCATCCCCTTCGACCCCGTCATCTTCCGGCTGGGCGCCCTCGCGGTCCACTGGTACGGCCTGGCCTACGTGGTGGCGTTCACCGTAGGGATGCGCCTGACCACCAGGATGCTGCTGGCACGCGGCTTCACCGCCAAGCAGTGCTCCGACCTCTACTGGTGGAATATCGCCATCGGGCTGCTCGGCGCGCGGCTCTACTTCGTGGTGCAGCAGCCCAACCTGGCGGAGTACCTGCGTAATCCGATCGAGGTGATCGCGGTCTGGCAGGGAGGCATGGCGTTCTTTGGTGCGCTGATGGCATGCCTGGCGACGACGGTGGTCTTCTGCTTCCGCCACCGCCTCTCGCTCTGGTCGGCGGTGGACGCCGGGGCGCTGTTCGCGACCCTCCCGCAGGCCATCGGGCGGCTGGGCAACATCGTCAACGGGGACATCCTGGGGCCGCCATCCACCCTGCCGTGGGCCACGCGCTACACCAACCCCCACACGTTCGCGCCGGCTGTCGGCGTTTCGTACCAGCCCGCGGGGGCCTATGAGCTCCTCGCCAGCCTGCTTCTCTTCGCCCTGGTCAGCTTCATCCTGAGCCGACGCCCCGCGGCGGGCACGGCGGCGATCGCCTACCTGGTCGGCTACCCGGTTACGCAGGTGGTGCTCTTCTTCCTCCGCGCGACCGAGCCGGTGCTGGTCTTCGGCCTCAAGCAGGCCCAGCTCACCGCCATCGCCGTCCTCATCGGGGGGGTGCCGGCCCTGGTGCTGCTGCGGCGGCGCTACCCCGACGCCTTCACGACGCGTCCGGAGCGTGACCCGGCCGCGCCGCGCACTGTCATCGAGGCCGGCTGATGGAATACGTTGGGCTGAGCGCCATCGAGCTCGCCGGGCTGGTGCACGAGGGCAAGGCCAAGCCCTCCCAGATCGTCGCCGATCACCTGCGCCAGATCGAGGCCGCCGAGCCGCTGATCCACGCCTTCCTGAGTGTCAGGGCAGAGCAGGCCATGGCCGAGGCGCGAGAGCTCGACGGGCGCGACGACCTCCGGCAGCTGCCCCTCGCCGGGGTACCCGTGGGGATCAAGGACTCGGTCGACGTGGCGGGCGAGCCGACGCGGCTGGGGAGCCTGGCCAGCGACGACCAGCCCGCCGCGGCCGACGACGAGCTGGTGACCCGCCTCAGGAAAGCCGGCTGCATCGTCATGGGCAAGACCCGCCAGCCCGAGCTGGCCTATATCCACGCCACGGAGTCGTATTTCGGGGTCACGCGCAACCCCTGGAACCTGGAGCGTTCGCCGGGGGGGTCGAGCGGGGGCTCCAGCGCCGCCGTGGCGTCGGCCGAGTTGCCGATCGCCCAGGCCTCGGATGGCGGCGGCTCGATTCGGATCCCCGCCGCCTACTGTGGCCTCTTCGGGATCAAGCCTGGACCCGGCCTGGTGCCGGTTCCCGGCGGCCTCAAGGATCACTGGTACGGCCTCAGCCAGTGGGGGCCGCTGGCGACGACCGTTGCCGACGCCGCCCTGATGCTGGATGTGCTGGCGGGGACATCTCGGTTCCGCGACCCCAGGCCGCCGACCCGGCGCCTGCGGATCGCCGTCTCCACCAGGACCCCGGCCGCGGGGACGCGCGTCGAGCGGGACCTGCGCCGCGCGACCGAGGCGACCGCGGACGCGCTGCGCGCCGCCGGGCACCTGATCACCATCGCCGACCCGCCATACAGCCAGCGCCTGTCGGTGGCCTACATGCACCGGTTCGTCTCCGGCATCGCCGAGGAGGTCGAGCAGAACAACATGAAGTTCAGCAGCCTCGAGCCCCGCACCCAGCGCCTGGTCAGGCTCGGCCGTTACTTCCTCAAGCACCATCCCGTGCCGGATGACGGCGCCGACGTTTTCCGCGACCGCTTCACCGCCTGGTTCGCGGACCACGATGCCCTGGTCACGCCGACCACCGCCAGGGTCTTCGCGCCCGCCGCCGGCTGGCTCGAGATCAACTGGTTGAAGTTCTTCCTGATGGGCTCGCAGCAGGCGCCCATGACCCAGGCCTGGAACCTCGCCAACTTCCCCGCGGCGTCGGTGCCGGGTGGCCTGACCAGCGACGGCTTCCCGCTCGGGGTCCAGGTGGTGGCGCCGCGGGGTGGGGAGGAGCTGGTGCTCTCCCTGGCCGCCCAGCTGGAGCAGCTTCGCCCCTGGCCGCGACATGCGCCCATGGCGGAGACGGTCGCAGCGGCAGGCCCGGCCTAACGCTCCAGCCAGCGACGGACCTGGTCCGCCAGCAGGGTGGGGGTGATCGAGGCCTTCTCGACGAAGTCCAGCGCGTCGAGCCGGAGCGCGCGGTGGATGAGGTTGCGGTCGGAGTAGTTGCTGATGATCGCCACCTTGATCCCCGCCGTGCTGGGCTCCTCTCTCAATTCGCGCAGAATCTCGACGCCGTCGATATCCGGTAGGCCGACGTCGAGGAGGATCAGGTCGGGGATGCGCACCTCGAGCTCCCTGCGCAGCCCGGCATCGTCGCCGGCAACGCGGACCAGGTGCCCGTGGTACTCGAGGCCGATGGCAAAGGCCCTGGCCAGGGTCTCGTTGTCCTCGACCAGCACGATGTCCGCCATGGGACCGCACGTTAGCAGGTAGCCCCGATCGCAGCCCGGCTTAGGCATAACCTAGCGGGATGAAGATTATCGATCGGTTACGCAGCGGCGAGCCCTGCTTCTCGTTCGAATTCTTCCCCCCGCGCACCGAGGAAGGGGTGCAGGCGCTGTTCCGGACCATCGTCGAGCTGGGTCCGCTGCAGCCCGGATTTGTCTCCTGCACCTACCCGGGCAGCGCCACGCCCGACCCCGACCCGGAGATCCGCCGCCGCCGGGACCTCACGCTGGAGTTGACGCGCCGCATCCGCGAGGAGGCCGGGATCGAAGCCATGGCCCACGTCACCTGTAGCGCACACACTCGTGAGGACCTGGTGCAGCTGCTGGATCGCCTCGCCGAGGAGGGCGCCGAGAACGTTCTCGCGCTGCGGGGCGACCCTCCCGGGGGCACCGGCACCTTCGTCAAGCACGAAGGTGGATTCGAGCACGCCAATGAGCTGATCGGCCTGATTCGTGAGCGTGGGTACGACTTCTGCGTCGGCGCGGCCTGCTACCCCGAGAGTCACGTCGAGTCGCCCGACCCTGACAGCGACATCCGCAACCTCAAGACCAAGGTCGACACTGGCGCCGACTTCCTGATCAGCCAGCTCTTCCACGACAACGGCTACTGGGTCGACTTCATGAAGCGGGTCCGCGCCGCCGGCATTGGTGTCCCGGTGATCCCCGGCCTGATGCCGATCATCAACCGCGATGGGATCGTGCGCATGACCGAGCTCTCGGGGGCCACCCTGCCGGACTACCTGCGCCGCGAGCTCGATGCCCGCGGCGATGACCCTGATGCGGTGGTGCAGATCGGCGTGGCCCACACCACGGCGCAGTCCCTGGAGCTGCTCGAGTCAGGCGTTCCCGGGATCCACCTCTACACGCTCAACAAGTCCCGCGCGACGCGCGAGATCGTCAGCGCCATCCGCGCCCACCGGGGGGCGCGTTAGCTATAGCTTCGGGCGCCGGTCCGCCCAGGGGGCGGCGGCCTCGACCTGGGCGCTGAGCCGGAAGAGCGCGGCCTCGTCGCCCATCTGCCCCGCGGCCTGGACGCCCACGGGGAGGCCGTCGTCAGTCCAGCCCAGCGGCCAGGACGCGGCCGGCTGTCCCGTGATATTGAAGATCGCGGTGAATGGCGCGGCCATCGCGGAGCGGGGAATCAGCGGCGACAACGGGTCGGTCGCGGCGTCCTCGAAGAGCCAGCCGATCTTCAGGGGCGGCATCGCCGTGGTCGGGGTCAGGAGGACGTCGTACTTCTGGAAGCTCTCGTCCAGGCGCTTGAGCATGTCGTGGCTGCGGCCCACGGCGGAGAGGTAGTCGGAGCCGGTGATGTCCTTCGATTGCTGCCAGAGCGCGTGGCTGTGGGGCTCGAGAAGCTCGGTGTCGAGACCGAAGCGGGCCAGCGCGTCGACAACGGAGCCGAACTGTGCCCGCCACATGGTCATGAAGAGCTCGGCGGCCTCCTCGTCGGCCCAGTCGGGATCGTGCGGTTCGACCTCGTGGCCGAGGTCCGAGAGGATGCTGGCGGCGCGTTCCACCGCGGCGATGCAGGCCGGATCCACGGAGGTCGGGTAGGGCGGCTTCGTCGTCCACCCAATCCGCAACCGGCCCGGGTCGGCGCCGACCTCGTCGACGAACGGCCGGGTGACGGCCGAGCTCCAGTAGCGGTCGCCGCGAGCGTACCCGTGGACCTGGTCCAGCAGGAGCGCGTTGTCCCGCACCGTGCGGGTGATGAAGCCCTGGGCGACCAGCCCGGTCATGTCGCCCAGGGGCTCTTCACTGATGCGGCCGCGCGTGGGCTTGATGGTGAAGAGACCCGTCCACGAGGCGGGAATGCGCAGGCTCCCACCCCCATCGGCGCCGTGGGCCACGGGCACCATGCCGGCGGCGACGGCGGCGGCCGCACCGCTGCTGGAGCCGCCCGGCGAGTGCTCGAGGCTCCAGGGGTTGCGGGTCTCACCGAAGCGTTCGCTGCGGCCGGCCACGGTCGAGCCGAACTCGGGCATGTGGGTCTTGCCGATGATCACCGCGCCGGCTGCGCGCAGCCGGGCCACCGACTCGGAGTCCATGGGCATCGGGAAGGGTGGAGACATCCGTGACCCCAGCGTGAGGGGGGTGCCGGAGACCAGCGCGATGTCCTTGATCGGAACCGGCAGCCCCTCCAGGGGCCGGGCCTCACCCCGCGCGATCCGCTCCTCGCTCTCCTTCGCGGCGGCCCGGGCCTCGTCGGCGAGGACCAGGATGAACGCGTTGATCTCCGGGTTGAGGGCGTCGATGCGGGAGAGGCAGGCCTCCACCAGCTCCACCGGCGAGAGCTCCCCTGCGCCCATCTGGCGGAGCAGTTCGTGAGCCGGTTGGTAGGCCAGGTGCTGGGCCAACGCCATCGTCAATCCTCCTGTTTCGATCGAGGTTGGTAGCCCGTAGCGGATTCGAACCGCTGATCTCCGCCTTGAGAGGGCGGTGTCCTAGGCCACTAGACGAACGGGCCACGTGACGCGCACCAGGTCGTCCGGGTGACGCAGCGGCTCTCATTATATGGAGGCCGGGTCGTCATATGGAGGCCGGGTCGTCAGGTGAACTTCGCGCCGGGCTGTCGGAAGTGGGAAGCGTCCGTTTACCATGTACCACTACATGTCGATCCTGATCGGTATCCTCCTGGCGGCCACGCCGTCGCCCTCGGCCCAACCGAGTGCAAGCCCCACGCACGCCGCCACCACAGGGGTCGCGGGCTCGGCCCTCAACCCGCTCTTCCTGGTCTTGATCGGGCTGGCGGTCCTGCTGGTCCTGCTGATCCTGGCCAACCGCCTGGGCAGCCGGCGCAAGCGCGACGAGCCCACCGAGGAGTTTCTGGCGCCGCCCCCCGCACCGGCCTCGACCGACCTCGACCCGTCGCCGGCCGGTCCTCGCGAGATCTACAGCGCCCAGCCCACCCCCTTCCGCCGCCCGACCGCGGCCGCGCCTCCGGTCGCCGTCGCGCCGCCGCCCGCCGCCGCCGCGCCGATGGTCCCGCTGGCCCCCACCCCGGCCCCCGCGCCGGTGACCCCAGCCCCCGCGACCTACTCGGCACCGCCGCCGGTGACCCCAGCCCCCGCGACCTACTCGCCCCCGCCGATGCCGGAGGCTGCCCCGCCGCCGCAGGCGCCGGCCGCTCCGCCACCGTTCCCGACACCGGCCCCTTTCACCGCGCCCGCCCCGATGGCGGCTCCCGCGCCGCCGCCGGATCCCTTCCCGGCTCCCGCCCCGGCCGCCCCGGCACCCTTCGTCAGGCCCGAACCACCCCCGCCGCCGGTTGTCGATCGTGAGCCCCCCCGGGCGGAGCCGCTACCGCCGATCCAGATCCCGCCGACGCCCGTCACCCCCTCTGTGGCGGCCACCAGCCCCGCCGATGCGATCGCACCCTTCGCCCAGGCGCCCACCGCCGCTGTGCCGGAGGCGCCCGTCGTCGAGCCCCCGGCCGCGCCACAGCCTCCGGCCGACCTGCCGCCGCCGCTGCCGGCGCCATTCGCGCCATCTCCGCCATCCCCGGTAAAAACGATATCATCCTTTTCGACCATCAAT
>DAINSI010000022.1:0-9117 GCA_036741395.1 Candidatus Dormiibacterota bacterium | reverse complement strand
ACGAGGATAGTGCCGTACGTATGGCCCTTCCGCAGGCTCCAGTCGTCGACGCCCCGGGGGCCGACGCCGGCCTCGCCGGCGCGCCCCGGGCCACCGACCGCGAGGGCCCACCACTGATCCTGATCATCGAGGACGACGAGCGGATCGCCAAGTTCTACAACATCCTCTTCTCGGCTAAGGGCTACAAGGTCGAGAATGCCCACGATGGCGTCGAGGGCGTCGACATGGCGACCGCGCTGCTGCCATCGCTGATCCTGCTCGACGTGATGATGCCCAAGATGAACGGTCTGATGGTGTTGCAGACCCTGCGTGCCAACCCCGAGACCGAGGCCACGCCGGTGGTGGTGCTCTCGAACTACATGGAGCCCCCGCTGATCCAACGGGCGCTGCAGCTCGGCGCCATCGAGTACGTGGTCAAGTCGCAGGCCCGCCCCGAGCAGTTGGTGAACGCCGTGCCCCTGTGGCTCGAGGGCAAGCCCGCCCTCCACTAGCGCGGCGGCGCGCCACCCGGCCCGGGTGGCCCTGCTCTCACCTTGCGCCTAGCCGCCACTCCGCTGCAGCGTGCTGCCCACGAGGGGTGGTATGTCACCCCAACTCGCCGTGTATCTAGAATCGTGGGGAAACCAATAGGAGGATGCATGGGCAAATACGAACTACCACCCCTGCCGTATGAGTTCGACGCGCTGGAGCCCCACTTCGACGCGAAGACGATGGAAATCCATCACGACAAGCACCACCAGACCTACGTCGACAAGCTGAACGCCGCGCTCGAGGGCCAGGACACTCCCGACGGCGAGTCCGTCGACGACCTGATGCGCAACTTCGACAAGGTCCCCGAGGCGATCAAGGGGCCGGTGCGCAACCACGGCGGCGGCCACGCCAACCACTCGCTGTGGTGGAAGATCCTGGCCAAGGACGCCGGGGGCGAGCCCGACGGCGAGGTGGCGGACGGCATCAAGGACGCCTTCGGCGACTTCAATGCCTTCAAGGAGAAGTTCAACGCGGCCGCCGCCAACCACTTCGGCAGCGGCTGGGCCTGGCTGGTCGCCGACGGCGGCAAGCTGGACGTGATCAGCCTGCCCAACCAGGACTCACCCCTGATGACCGGCAAGACGCCGATCCTGGGGATCGACGTCTGGGAGCACGCCTACTACCTCAAGTACCAGAACCGGCGCCCCGAGTACATCAGCGCCTTCTGGAACGTCATCAACTGGGACCAGGTCAACAAGAACCTCAAGGACGCCAAGTAGGTTCGGGAGGCCCCGGCTTTGGCCGGGGCCTCCCTGCTGCGGCTGGCGCGCTCTCGGAAGTACGGAGTCGGCTTCGCCGAGTGTCGCGGGCGTCAGCGCTGTGACCGCGCGGTTGCGCGGTCGCGCTAGCCCCGGGCGCGCAGGCCTGGGCTGCCGGGCAGGAAGACGTGGACCTCGCGGCCGGACTCCAGCGCGCGCTCGACCGTCTTGCGGGTCCCCTGGCTCTGGCCGTCCCAGAAGGCGACGAGGACGTCCGCCGACTCCACCAGCTCCTGGTTGCGGCGCGCCGAGGCGCCCGGGTCGGTGGTCTCCTCGAACCGTGGCGGCAGCTTGATCAGCCCCAGCGACCTCTCGCGGGCCGCCTGCCCGGCCGTGGCATCAACGCCGCTGGCGCCCCCGGTGAGGACAATCGCACCCGCCGGCAACCCCTCCACGAACTCACGCACGCGGTCCATCTCAGGGAAACGTCTGCTGCCCACGATTGCCACCTTCACCGCCGGAATTGTACGGAGCAGGGGCCCTCGGGCCCGCCGCCGGTTCGGGTCCCGAGTCGGCCAGTCCTCGCAGGCATACTCGAAAGCGTGCGCCGGCTGTTTCCCCTCGCCGCCCTCGTCTTCATCGTTGCCTCCTGTACCCAGAACACCGGGGGCGGGTTCACCGGGGACCCCACTCCCTCGCTGGCTCCGCCGGCTGCCCCGGCCCGCCTCGACCTCGCCGCGTTGACCGCCCTGAGGGCGAGGGCCGCGGCCGCGATGATGATCCACCTCCCCGCTGGCAGCCTTGACGTGGCCTGGGGATCGGGCACGCCAGCCGCGCTCGCCGGACCCTACCCCGATGTCCCCCCCGAGGCCGACGCCCTCGCGGCGCAGGCGCTGCGGTCGTTGGCTCAGACGCCTGCCGCGGGGGTCCGGGTCTCGGCGGCGCAGGTCGCGGCGACGGCTGCCGCCACCGCCGACGCCTTCAAGCAGGCGCAGGGGCCCCGCGGCGGTGGATTCCTGCTCCTGGTCGACGCCGCGCACCCCGTGCCAACCCGGTCGCCGCTGCCTGCCGACCCGACCCCCGTCAGCTGCACCACCCCGGGACCCGGCCAGGCGCACCCTGAGTGCCTGCGCCGGCAGGTTAGCGACGGCCTCCTGGCGGCCTGGTACGCGGTCGACACCAAGAGGTTCTTCCAGGTCGGTGAGACCAGCATGGTGTATCGCCCTGTGGACGCAATAGCCCTGGGTTGCGCGCTGGTCGTGGCGGGGTTCCAGCTGCACGACGACAAGAAGATCGAGGCCGGCACCAACATCGTGCAGAAGGAGCTACCGGCCGACATCGACGACCACTATGGGATGCTCGCCGGGCTCGTGACCGCGACCGCCCAGGGCGGCCACGACGTCACCGACCACAACACTCGGCTGGCCGACCAGGCCGGCGCCGCCGAGGCCCTGCTGGAAGCGTTTGACGCGTCGCGCGAGCAGCGGTACATGGCCTTTGCGCAAAGGTTGCTGCAGCCGATCCTGGAGGAGAAGGTCGCCCTGCGCGCGCCCTCGGGCGGCTACATCACCGGCTTCGACCTGCAATCCTCGGGTCCGCCCGACCACGGGCCGGCGGACGTCGAGGCCACTCTCCTGGTGCTGCAGGCTGCCCGCCATTTCGACCGGGATGATGGCGGCCGTTTCTCCCCTCTCGAGGAGACCGCGGCCGGGGCGCTGCCAGCGGCGGTTGAGGCCGACCGCAAGCAGGGCGGTGACCCCGCCGCCGGCGTACCCGCCGTCGTGCCCGAGACTGGAGCAGCGCTGCGCTCGGGGATCACCACGGCGCTCGCGGTGGTGGTCCTGGGCGACGTCCTCACCGACCTCAGCCCCTCGCCCGCGCCTAAGCCGGAATCGGTGGATCCCGGCTAGGGTGAGCGGGCCTCCGCGGCCTCCGGCACCGGGGCGCCGCGCGGCTGCTGTCGGCGCTCCACCAGGTGGTATTCCTGTCGCCGAAAAATCCGTAGGTAGTCGCGGAGGTAGCGTGTGATCAGGAAGTTCCGGCGCACGTGTTCCTGGCCCGCGCGGCCCATGGCCTCGGCCAGTTCCGGCTCCTCCAGCAGCTGCAGCACCCGCGCGGCGCAGTCATCGACGTTGTCGACGAGGAAGCCGCTGACCCCGTCCTGGACCTGCAGCGGGATCCCGCCGACGTTGCCGGCGACCACGGGGCGCTGCTTCCAGAGGGCCTCAGCGACCGTCAGCCCGAAGCCCTCGCGCAGCGACTTCTGGATCACCACCTCGCTGGCGCGCTGGAAGGCGTTGACCTCGGTGTGGCCGACGCCGTGGATGTTGGAGAGGATGTGGATGTCGAAATCCTCCCCGGCTCGCCGCACGGTGCGCTCGAAGAAGCCCCACCCCTCGGGGTCATCGGTGGCCATCGACGCGATCATCAACAGCTGCACGCGCGGCTGCTGATGCTTCACCGCGCGGTACACGTCGATCACCCCCAGGGGATCCTTCCAGGGGTCGAACCGCGACACCTGGCAGATCACCGGCCGCTCGGGGTCGACGCCGTAGCGGCGCAGGATCTCATCGACCGTCTCCTTCGCCAGCCGTCCGTTCTTGGGCCCGAGGGGGTCGATGGCGGGTGGTGCGATAACCACGTCGCGACCGCGCAGGTCGGGTTTGACGTAGTCGTCGTGGGTGAAGATCAGCGTCTGGTAGTCCTCGAGGTAGGGCTGCAGGAATTTCCAAGCGTTGGGCTGCGCGTCGGTGAGGTCGATGTGGCAGCGCCAGGTCAGCCTGGCCTTGAGGGGGCGTCCCTCGGTGCGGAGAAAGTGGGGGATGCCGGCGGGCTGCGGGTCGTGCATGACGATGAAGTCGTAATCCTGGTCGAACACCGCGGCGTTCATCTTCTGGTAGCGCTTCCAGACCGCACCGTGGGAGCGGTTCCATTGCGGCGCCCCCTGGAGGGCGTTGTGCATCGCCTTGGTGGAGGTGAAGAACTCGTCGGTGCCGTGCATCACCTGCCAGTCAGTGCTCAGGCCGAGGTCCTTCATCAGCGGCACCAGCGTGCCCAGGAGCTCCGCCACGCCCCCACCGAAGGCGGTGGCATTGAGGTGTAGGACGCGCGCGCCGCGCAGCGTCGAGGCGAGCTCGCGGATCTCGTTGGCCGCCTCCTCCCCGATGATCCGTTCGTAGGACCGAAAGCGTTTGGGGATGACGGGGACCGAGGCGAACATCAGCTCAGACCACCGACCGTGCTGATCGCGCGGGCGCCGGTCTCAGCGGGTGGCCGAGGTGAAGTTGAAGCTGTCCAGCCGCATCGCGGGGACGCGGTAGGCGGCGGTGAATCCGTAGTCGGTGCCGGCGACCAGCTTGGTCTCCCGGGTTGCTGCCGAGCACGTCGCGAAGGCCTCCATGACGGACTGCGTGAATCGCATGTTCTTGATCGGGCGTGTGACGCGGCCATTCTCGATCAGGAACGTTCCGTCGCGCGTCATCCCGGTCAGCACGCTCTGGGTGGGATCGACCACGTTGAGGTACCAGAACCGCGTCACCCAGACACCGCGCTCGATCCCGGCGCAGAGGTCCTCCCGGTTCGTCGCCTGGCCGCCGCCGACAAAGAGGTTGACGGCCGTCGGGCCGTCGGGGTTGGGCGCGGGCAGGCCGTGGCCGGTCGACTCCACCCCGGCGCGGGCGGCGCTGGCGAGGTCGTGGACCATGCCCACCGCGATACCGTCCCGCACCAGGTCGACCCGGCGCCGCGGCACCCCCTCGAAGTCGAAGGGCATGGGCAGCCCGGCGGGGTCGTGCCCGTCATCCCAGATGTTGATCCCGGGTCCGCTGACGTGCTCGCTGGGGCGCATGAAGGTGCGGCCCTCCTCGATGGCCAGGGCCCCGAAGCCGATGTGGGAGAGGTACTCGAGCATCTCCCCGATGGCCTCCTCCTGCATCACGACCTGGTACTCACCGGCATCCAGGGTGATCGGCTCGCGGTAGCGCACGGCGCGGTCGATGGCCTCAGCTGCGATGGCGCCCGGTTCCAGTTTGTCCACCGACTGACTGGCGCGGGCACCGTAGCCACTGGCGCCGGTGTCATCCATCGCCACCATGCGGGCGGTGGCGACGCACCGCGGCGACGAGATGTTGAGGCCGGCGCTGTTGGCGACGGTGAACGTCGAGACGGTGGCGCCGACCGCGCCGAACGCGCGCACCCCGGCGGCGCCCGCCGGTTGGCACATCGCTGCCACCATCTCGGCCCGTTCCTCCGCGGTGGAGTCGGCGGTCGCCGCGACCAACGCCGTCGGCGTCGCCGGCGACGGGCCCGGCAGGGGCGGAAGGCCAGGGTGAGGCTGCTGTGCCCGGGCTACCGCGCGGGCCCGCGCCAGCACCCCCCTCAGGCCGTCCTCGTCGAGCTGGTTGGTCGAGGCCACGCCGACGCGGTCTGCCTCGATCACCCTGACCCGCAGGGAGCTGCTGCGCTCGCTGACGTTCTGGTGGATCTCGCTGTTGGCAAACCGCGTCAGCGCCGCGCGCTCTTCGATGACCAGGACCTCGGTGCCGCCCGCATCGCTGTTCTCGAGGAGGCGGCGGGCCGCCGCGGCGGGCTCGAGCAGGGCCTGGCTCACCGGATGCCGACCCGCACGTCCCGGAAGCGCGCCGGGGCGGCGCCGTGGCCTACGCGCATGGTCTGCCCGGGCTCGCCCTTGCCGCAGTTGACCAGGCCCCACATCTGCCACTCATCCCGCGATGCGACGGCGTCGCATGAGTTCCAGAAATCCGGTGTCATACCCGCGTAATTGGGGTTGCGGAGGATCCGGCCCAATTTGCCGTTCTTGATCTCCCAGCCGATCTCGGTGCCGAACTGGAAGTTGAGCCGGCGGTCGTCGATGGACCAGCTCTTGTTGGTCTGCATGTAGACGCCGTCGTCGGTGCCCGCGATCATCTCCTCGAGGGAACTGTCGCCGGGCTGGAGGTTGATGTTGGTCATCCGGATCAGGGGGATGCGACTCCAGCCGTCGGCCCGCATCGAGCCCATGCTGGTGGACCCATCCCCCAGCTGGGCGGCGGTCTCCCGGCTCGTCAGGTAGCCGGTGAAGCGGCCGGCGTCCACCAGCTTGACCGACTGTGCCGGGACGCCCTCGTCATCCCAGCCAAAGGTGCCCAATGCGCCCGGCACGGTGGCGTCGGCGACGATCGTGACCAGGTCGCTGCCGTACCGCAGCTGGCCGAGCAGGTCGGGGGTCATGAAACTGGTGCCCGCGTACGCCGCCTCCATGCCGAAGACGCGGTCCAGCTCGGTGGGATGACCGCAGGATTCGTGGACCTGCAGCCCCACCTGGGAGGCATCGAGGATCACGGTCATGGTGCCGCTGGGGCATAGGTCCGCGCGGAGCAGGGCGCAGGCCTCGTCGGCGATCCGGGGCGCGGCCCCGACCAGGCCCATGTCACGCACCAACTCCCAGCCGCCCTGGCCCACCTCCCGCCCGAACGAGTTGGGAAAGCTGCGTTTCTGCATGTCGCCGTCGAGCACCGCCGCGCATTCGATCCCGGCACCGGTCTCCCAGCACTCCTGCTCGACCTCCGCGCCGTCGGTGGACATAAAGAGCTTGCGCCAGTGGGTGCACTCGGCGGATGCCGACGAAACCCGGATGTCGGCCTCGCGCTGTAGCCCCTGCTCCGCGCGCAGCAGGACGGCGAGCTTGTCCTCGAGGCTGACGCTGAAGGGGTCGACCTCGCAGGGGCCCCGGTACCGGCCCCGGCTGGTCACCGGCGGACCCAGCTCGACTGGGACCAGGTGTACCCGGGCGCTGGCGCGGGCAACGACCACCGCCTCACGCGCGGCGCGCTCGACGGCCTCGGGGCGGGGATCCGAGGTGCAGGCGAAGCCCCACGCCCCGTCCACCAGCACGCGCACGCCCAGTCCCGCCGAGGAATCCTCCTCGAGGCCGTCGACGCGGCCCTGCTTGACTGAGATCTCCTGCCGGCGGGACTCCAGCCAGCGGGCGTCGGCGTACGAGGCTCGATCGGCGCGAGCAGCGTCGAGGGCGCGCAGCACAAGGTCCCGGATAACGGTCACCTCCTCCGGTTCGGCCGGTTGATTTTAGGCCACCGCAGAGGCCCTTCGCACTGTACGCCAGACGGCCCCGCCGCCCCCAGACCCGCCGCCGGGCTATGATATTCGCGCTATAAGGTTCGAGTTCAGGGGAGGCCAATTCTGCTAGAGGAATACGCGCGGCACCTGCTCGAAGGCTTCTATCCCATCATCGCCGCCAACCGCGCTCCCGTGGAGGTCCAGAGAAAGGGCTCGAAGTACGTCGCGACCCGCGGCGCGGGCGGCCTGGTCACCGCACTCTCGACGCTGGCGACCAGCACCGATGCCATCTGGGTGGGCTGTGCGCGGACCCCTGACGATCGCGAGGTCGCTCGCAAACATCCCCGCAGCCCGGTGGTCATCACTGGTGACGACGGCCGCGACTATCGGATCGCCTTCGTGGCCCCGGAGGAAGAGGCCTACGACCTCTACTACAACCAGATCAGCAACCCACTGCTGTGGTTCATCCAGCACTATCTCTGGAACCTCAGCCACAACCCCACGCTCGACCGCGAGACCGACCGCGCCTGGAACGACGGCTACGTCAAGGTCAACCGCATGTTCGCCGACCGCATCGTGCAGGCCGCGAAACGGCCGCCATTGGGTGAGGAGGGGCGGAAGGAGGGCCAGGTTCCGCTGGTGCTGATACAGGACTACCAGCTCTACCTCGTCGCCAAGATGGTGCGCGAGCGGATCCCGGGGGTGGTGCTGCAGCAGTTCATTCATATTCCCTGGCCGACACCGCAGTACTGGAAGGTGCTCCCGGCGAAGATGCGCGACCCCATCGTTGAGGGCCTGTTGGGCAACGACATCGTCGGCTTTCAGACGCCGCGGGACTGCCGCAACTTCCTCCTCACCTGCGAGGAGAACATGCACCTTTCGGTGGACTACCGCGAACAGACGGTGTTCATCGGCGGGCGAACCGTCTGGATCCGCGCCTACCCGGTCAGCATCGACGTGGACGCCTTCCTGCAGATGTCAGAGAGTCGGGAGGTCCTCATCGAGCAGCGCAACATCCGCCGCTGGCGGCCCAACCGGCTGATCATCCGGGTGGACCGCAGCGATCCCAGCAAGAACCTGCTGCGCGGCTTCGCGGCCTACGACAAGATGCTGCAGGAGCACCCCGAGCTGCTGGGCGAGGTGCAGTTCTGGGCCTACCTGCAGCCGTCACGGCAGGACGTGCCGTTCTACCGCAAGTACCTCGACGACGTCAAGCTGCTGACCCGCGAGCTGAACCAGCGCTACGGCACTGAGAAGTGGAAACCCGTGCGCCTGGAACTGCGCGAGGACATGAACCGCGCCATGGCCGCCTACAAGGAGTTCGACGTTCTCCTCGTCAACTCGATCTACGACGGCATGAACCTGGTCGCCAAGGAGGGGATGATGGTGAACGAGCGCGACGGGGTCCTGATCCTCTCCGAGAACACCGGCTCCTACGGCGAGCTGGGGCAATGGGCCTTCACCGTCAACCCCTTCGACGTCGACGCCACCGCCGACGCCCTCTACTCGGCGCTGACGATGGAGCCCCGCCAGCGCCGTGCCCGAATGAACCGCATCCGCACCGTGGTCCGCCAGAACGACGTCGCGCGCTGGATCTCGAGCCAGCTCCAGGACATCCGGGATCTCACCGAGACGGGTCGCAAGCTGAAGCGCCGCGTCCGGACGAATGTAGCCAATTAGCACATGCGCCTGCTGCAATGGGCAGCGCGCGCCCTTCGCCCCTAAGGTGAACAGCTCGCGAGATGTCCCGACCGTGATGGCTCTCGGCGGGGCCTGACGCCCCGGGGACACGTCACCCGGTCCCGCCGTCGGT
>DAINSI010000021.1:0-35951 GCA_036741395.1 Candidatus Dormiibacterota bacterium | reverse complement strand
ACATCGAGGGTCTGGCGAGGTACTTCCACGTCAGCCCAGCAACCTTCTTTCCGACGGCGTAGACGGAAGTTAGGCGACGGCTCGTCGACATGTTCGGCCTCTACCAGCAGATCGGGTTGATTCCCGAAACCCCGGCGGCCCGGTAACACGGGCGCTAGTACGTCCGGATGTCGCTCCAGAGCGGGGCTCGGCTGCGCCGGCGGCGAACCCCGCGGCGCGTCCGCTGCTGTGGCCCGCGGCCGGCGGCCTTGCTGTGGGCCACGCTGGCCAGGGCCGCCCCGAACGCGATCACCGGGATCGTGGCGCGCCGGTAGCGAATCAGCAGGTAGCATGCAGCGGCCACGACGGCGAGCTGCATCACCGGGATTCCGTGCGGGAGTGAGGGAGCAGGGATCGGGCCGATCCGGTGCGCCGCGGCGGCGCGCGCGCTGAGCTGTTGGTACCTGAGGATCTCAGCCTTGCGCGCCTGGACGTCCGGCAGCTGGGCCTCGATGCCCGCGGTGACACCGGAGGCGATGGCCTCCCTCACGTTGTCCCGGGTCAGCTGCTCGGCGTCGCTCCGGTTGGTCAGGTAGGCGCCCTCGACGGTCACCGCCGGCATCGTCGCGTGGGTCCAGAGGTTGTCGCGCTTGGTCACCCCGTCGTTGGCGATATCGAAGCGAGCCAGGCGCTTGGCCAGGGTGTCGCTCATCACCTGGGCGAAGGGCCGATCCGAGTCGCGCGGGTAGAGGATCAGCGAGCCGCCGATCGAGGGGTCCTGGAAGAAGTTGAAATGTACGCTCACAAACAGTTGAGCGTGAGCCTGGTTGGCGGTGGCCATGCGGGTCTCGATACCCACGAACTGGTCGGAGCTTCGGGTCATGACGACCTTCACCTGGTCGGCCTTGAGCTGGCGTTCGATCCGCTTCGCCACGTTGAGGGTGAGGTCCTTCTCGACCAGACCGTTGCCGGCGACGCTGCCGGGGTCGAAGAGCCGATTGGGCTGAGCATCGTCGGGGCTGCCGCCGTGGCCGGCGTCGATGGCGATGACGTACGGCGCGGGGGCGACTGCACCGCTTGCCGCGGCTGCATTTGCGGGCATGACGGCCAGGGTGACCATCGAACTGATGACCACGGCACCGGGGAGGACGTTGAGAAGACGTGCGGCCGTTAGGCGCATCTGAGGCGCCAGTATAGGCGATCCCCGCGCGCTTGCAAGCGCCCGTCAGTTTGTGGGGATCGGCTCGAGCGTGCCCTCGGCCCAGGTCTCCTCGGCGGAACGGGTGTCGCGTCCGATGGTGCGCAGCCCGAGGGCGGCGAGGGCGGCGGCGGCCACCAGCAGGGTGGGGGAGGTGACCAGCAGCGCCCGCTGCAGCCCGCCGAGGTGGTCCGAGAGGAAGCCCACCGCCAGCGGTGAGTAGGAGTCGCCGAACACGTGGGCGAGGAAAAGGCTCAGGGTCACCGAGCTGGCGCGCAGGCTCGGTACCACCACGTTCTGACTGATCGCGCTGAATGGGCCCGCGTAGAGGTAGAGGCACAGAACGCCCAGGAAGAGCATGGGCACGAACAGGCGCAGCGTTGGCGCCAGGATCCCCAGCGTGACGAAGACCGCGCCGAGCAGGAAGCCCAGCATCCCCACCATCAGGTTGGCCCCGTCAAAGCGCCGGGCCCAGCGGTCGGCCAGCCAACCCCCCGCCAGCGGACCGATCAGGCCACCCACCACCAGGACTCCGCCCGCAACCACGCCGGCCTCGGCGACGTCGAGGTGAAAGCGCCGGTTGAGGAAGAACGGCAACCAGTACGCGTTGGCGGCGAGGACGAAATAGAGCGCGACCTGGCTGGCGATGGTGGCCATCAGCGTCCGGTTGCGCAGCAGCCCGAGGAAGTTGGACAGGGTGGCGTCGGCGACATGCTCGACCTTGGGCCCGCGCTTCTCGGCGGCGCCGCGCAGCGGCTCGCGGAGGCGGAACGCCAGCGCGGCGAAGATCAACCCTGGGACGCTGGTGAGCAGAAAGGCCGCCCGCCAGCCGTATGTCCGGGCGATGATGCCGCCACCGGCGAACCCCACCGCGATGCCCAGCGCGGTGCCCGCGTTCCAGATCGCGAACGCCCGCCCGCGCGTCTCCTTGGGGAAGTAGTCACTGAGCAGCGATGTCCCCGCCGGGTAGTAGCTGGCCTCGCCGATACCCACCGCCGCCCGGCCCAGGAAGAGATGGACGTAGTTCTGCGAGAACGCGGTGAGCGTGGTGGCGATGCTCCAGATGGTGACCCCAATCCCGACAATCGTTCGCCGCACCCAGCGGTCGGCCCATACCCCGAAGGGCAGTGCCGAGATCGCGTACACCAACAGGAACGCCGTGCCCAGGAACCCGACCGCGGTGTCGGTGAGGTGGAATTCCTTCTGGATCAGCGGCCCTGCCACCGCCGGCACGTAGCGATCGAGGTAATTGAGGAAGTTGATGCCCACCATGACCAGCAGGGCATGACGGGCGTAGCCGCGGGGCATGTCGGGATTATGGGTGGGCGCGACGGTCGCGGCTAGGCTTGGATGGTGAGCGCTTCCGACTCCCCGGGACCTCTGCCGCCGCCGGCTGGTGGTGTGAGCGGATGGCCCAACTGACCGCCGCGCCGGCCCAGCTGCCCGCCAGCCCCGACCCGCCGCCGCGGCCTCTGACCACCAACCAGCGCCTCCTCGAGGTGCTGCCGGGAGTCGCGACGTGGAGCATCATCCTGGCCCTGGTGCTGCTCCCTGCGCTGGTCTACCCGACCGTGGTGGTGGGGATGGTGATCGTCCTCGACGTCTACTGGTTCGTGCGCTCGATCATCGTCGTGACCGGCATCCTGCAGACGTTCCGCGCCATCCGAGAAGCCACGGTGCTCGACTGGTGGCAGCGCTGCCTCGACATGCCCGCCGCGGCTTACCGGGATGAGACCGGCGAGACCTGGGATCCGCGCGAGATCTACCACGCCGCACTGGTCCCGACATACACCGAGAACTACGAGGTGCTGCTGGGCACACTTTCCGCGCTGGCGGCCGCCGCCTATCCCGCCGACCGCAAGGTCGTGGCCATCATCACCCGCACCACCGACGCCCAGGGGATCCAGAACGTACGCCGACTGCAGCAGGAATTCGAGGGTCAGTTCGCGCACTTCTGGCACATCCTCGACCCCCTGCTCCCGGGCATCGTGGTGGGCAAGTCGGCGGCCATGGCCTACGGCGGCCCCGAGCTCTACCGCATGGCGGAGGATGCCGGCCTTGACCCCAAGAGGGTCCTGGTCACCGACCTCGACTCCGACTTCCGCATCCATCCCCAGTACATGGCCTGGGTCACCCACCACTATGTCGCGGAGCCGGAGCGCGACTACCACCTTTACCAGCCGGTCCCGATGTTCCACAACAACCTCTGGCGCGTGCCCGCGGTGGTCCACGTCATGGCCAGCTCGGCGACCCAGTGGCAGATGTTCCTGCATACCCGTGAGCAGCGGCTGGTGACCTTCGCCAGCTACACCATGTCGCTGCACCTCACCCGCGACGTCGGCTACTGGGACCCGCACGTGATCCAGGAGGACTCACGGTTCTTCTGGCGCTGTTTCTTCCGCTACGGGGCGCGGCTGCGGATCGTGGGGGTGCCGATGCCGATCTATGGCGACTGCCCGCGGGCCAAGACCTACGGCGGCACGCATGCTTCGCAGTACAACCAGATCAAGCGTTGGGCCTGGGGCGTCTCGGACGTGCCCTTCGTCTTCCTCAACATGATGACCCACCGCGAGATCCCGCTGTGGTTGCGCGTCTACCGGTTCCTGCTGCTGGTCTTCAACCACCTGATGTGGGTGGGGATGCCACTGCTGCTGCTCTTCGGCGCCAGCATCCCCGGCTACCTCGCGGTGCTCAGCAACTGGACCGGGATCCACATCAGCGGGCCCTACGATTACTCCCTGACCCACGTCTCCGACTACCTTGGGATCACTTCGGCGGTGATCCTGACCCTGACCCTGGTGACCGTCGGCGTGCTGATCTATGTCGATGAGAAGCTGGTGCCGCCGCGGCCGGCGGAATGGTCGTGGGTACGTCGCGCGAAGTCCTACGTGGAGATCCTGACCTACCCGTTCGTGGGGCTGGCGTTCAGCGTGATACCGGCGCTGGAATCCCAGACCCGTCTGATGTTTGGCTTCTACCTCGAGTACCGGGTGACCGAGAAGGAATGACCAGCGCGGTGGCCGCCGTGACGCGTCTCCGGTGGCGGGAGGCCCTGCTGGCGAGCCTGCCGGCGTTCCTGGTCTTCCGCCTCCTGATGGAGGCCGTCGGCCGGGTCGCGGCCCACGGCGGCGGCCGTCACATCTGGGACCAGTGGGACGTGGGCTGGTTCAGCGGCATCGCTTCGCGCGGCTACCCCGCGCTCAGCCACGTCGTTGACAGGACGGGGAGCCACGACGGGACGGCGTTCCCTCCCGCGATGCCAGTCCTGATGCGCGCGGGAGGCACGTTGGGCTTGAGCCCGGCCACCGCCGGCTTGCTGGTCAGCGGGGCCTGCCTGCTCATCGCGATGGTGCTCCTGTACCAGTTGGTGCTGCTCGACCACCCGGCGTCGATCGCCCGCTGGACCCTGGTGCTGCTGGTCGCCTACCCCTTCGCGGTGTTCCTCGGCGTGGCCTACGCCGAGTCGCTGGTCCTGCTCGGCGCGGTCGGCGCGTGGCTGGCCGGGAGACGCGGTCACTGGTGGCTGGCCGGCCTGGCGGTGGGGGTGGCCCTGCTCGCCAAGATCGTCTTCATCGTCCTACTCCTGCCCCTGACCCTCGAGGCCCTGGGCTGGGATGGCGGGCGCGCGCTGCACCTGGAGGCGGCGCGGCTGCGGCGGGTCGTGGCGCTCTGGGTGCCGGCGCTGGCGGCATTGGGCGCCTGGATGCTCTACCTGGCCGTGACCTTCAACCAGCCGCTGCGGTTCCTGGCCGCCCAGCGAGGCTGGGGCCGCAGCCTCGGGCTCCCGATCCACGACATCGCCTACGTCTTCACGCCCGGCGGCAACCTCGGGGTGCGGTTCATCAACTCGGTGGATGGCTTCGCGCTGGCCCTCCTGGCGCTGATGACCATCTACGTTCACCGCCATGTCCGACCCACCTACGGCGTCCTGCTGGGCGCCGCGTGGGTGATCTTCGCCTTCAACACCAGCCTGCAGTCGAACGGCCGCCACCTGCTGCTGCTCTTCCCGGTCTTCATCGGGCTGGCCGTCTGGACCGAGGGTCGGCGGTGGCTCAGGCCCCTGCTGGTCGGTGCCCAGCTGCCGCTCTGGATCCTCCTGGTGGCCCGTTTCGCCACCGGTCACTGGGCGGGCTGAGCGGGCGGACCTACCTCAGGCCGACCGCGTCCTTGACCCGCGCCAGGGTCTCGCGGGCGGTCTTGCGGGCGGCCTCGTCGCCGGCGGCCAGCACCTCCTCGACATAACCGGGACGCGCGTCGATCTCCAGGCGGCGCTCGCGCATCGGCGCAAAGTAGGCGCTGATGCGCTCGGCCAGCAGCTTCTTGGTGTCGACACACCCGGTGCTGGCGGTGCGCTCGCCCTCCCAGATGGCCTCGAAGTCGTTGGGGCTGAAGATGCGGTGGAGCTGGCAGACGTTGCACTTCTCGGGGTGCCCGGGATCCTTGCGGTAGATGCGGGTCTGGTCGGTTACCGCGCTCGTGACCAGCTTGCTGATCTCCTCAGCGTCCCCGGTCATGGGGATGTAGTTGCCCCGGCTCTTGCTCATTTTGGTGACGCCGTCGAGTCCCATCACCCGCGGGGTGTCGGTGAGCTCGGCCCTGGGCTCCTTCAGCACCTGCTGCCCGCAGCGATGGTTGAAGCGCCGGGTGATCTCGCGGGTCAACTCCAGGTGGGCGAGCTGGTCATC
This sequence comes from Candidatus Dormiibacterota bacterium, assembly GCA_036741395.1. GTDB lineage: Bacteria > Chloroflexota > Dormibacteria > DASZGP01 > DASZGP01 > JAXDLW01. The sequence goes on along the minus strand of DAINSI010000021.1, from coordinate 30,089 downwards.
GCCGACGGGCACCCGGTCGGCGTCGTAGATCAGGATGTCCGCGGCCTGCAGGACGGGGTACCCCAGCAGCGCGTAGTTGATGTTGTCGGGGTGCTGGTCACTCTTCTCCTTGAAGGTGGGCACGCGCTCCAGCCACCCCAGCGGGGTGGTGGTCGACAGGATCCAGTGCAGCTCGGCCACCTCGGGGACGTGCGACTGCACGAACAGGGTGGCCTTCTCCGGGTCGACGCCGGCCGCGATCCAATCGGCGACCATCGCCGTGACGTTGGGCCAGAGCGCCGCCGGGTCTTCCGTGGTGGTCAGCGCGTGGAGGTCGGCCGCGAAGTAGAAGGCCCGGTACTCGTCCTGCATACGCACGTAGTTGCGGAGGGCGCCGAAGTAGTGGCCGATGTGCATCCGGCCGGTGGGCTGCATGCCGCTGAGGACGCGCTGCTGGGTGGCGGAGGCGATCATCGTCGAGAGTGTAACGAGCCCCCCGGGGGGTCACTTACCATTCAAACGTGTCAGCCAGCCGAGCCTTCGCGCGCCTGGCCGCGGCGCTCAGCTTCGCCTACGTGCTGCGCGGCCGGGCCCTCGGCGTGCCCTTCACCACCCTCGAGCTGGCCCTGCTGGGCCTGGTCGCGGTGTACGTCGTCGAGAAGCTGGTCCGCGGCGAGCGCTTCCCGGACCCCCGGCGGATGCCGTACTTCTGGCCGCTGGCACTGCTGCTGGTAGCCGCCACCATCTCGGTGCTGGTGGCCCCCGACCGCCGCGCCGCCGCCGGCATCTGGAAGGCGTACTTCCTCGAACCCTCCCTGGGCGCCTACGTCATCGCCGACGTCTTCCGGACCCGGCTCCAGGTGGGCAAGCTGCTGCAGGGCTTCTTCGTCGGCGGGGTCGTGGTCGCGGTGCTCAACGAGCTGGCCTTCGCGCTGGCGGTGGCGGTTCACCGCCCCCACCTCACCGAGGCCCCGGTGGTGGTGCTCTACAACACCCCCAACGCCACCGGGCTGTTCCTCGCCCCGCTGGTCGCCGCGGCGGTGGCGATGATCCTGTTCGGCAACGCGCGCGAGCGGGGGTGGGGATGGATCTTCACCGTGGTGGCAACCCCCGCGGTGGCCTTCAGCTTCTCCCGCGGCGCCTGGCTGGGCCTGGGCGTGGCGTTCGTGCTCCTGGCGGTAATCCACCCCCGGCGGCGGGTCCTGTCGGGCGGCCTGGCGGTCGTCACCGCGCTGACGCTGCTGCTGCCCCCGGTGCGCAAGCGCGTGGCCCATGAGTTCAACCCCACCGACCCCTTCAACAGCGTCAACACCCGGGTGGACCTGTGGAAGGCGACAACCCGGATGATGACTCACGGGCTGCACCCGCTCCTGGGCGCGGGACTCAGCGGCTTCAAGCAGGCGATCGCCCCATATAAGGACATCTCGGGGTACAACGAGGACCTGATCTATCCGCACAATAGCCTGCTCACCTTCTGGGCCGAGACCGGCCTCCTGGGCCTGCTCGCATTCGTCTGGCTGATCGTCGACGCCAGCCGACGGAGCTGGGTTGCGCTCCGCGCCCGGACCCCGATGCACGTCTACCACGCGGCCTTCGCCGCCGCCGCCGTCACCATCGTGGTGCACGGCATGCTGGACGTCCCCTTCTTCAAGAACGACCTCGCCTGGATGACGCTGGCCCTGCTCGGGATGCACGCCGCCGCGCTGCGCCACGACCAGCAGCAGACCGCCGGCGACCGCTGAAGGCCGGCCCGTGAGCCTGGCCGCCCGCACCTTCCGCAACACCGCGCTGGTGGTGACGGCGCGGCTCCTCTCCAAGGTCATGGTCTTCGCGGTCATCCTGATTGTGATCCGGGCCATGGGGAATGAGGGGAGCGGCAACTATGGTCGCTTCACCTCGCTGGTCGTCTACGCGGCGCTGGTCAGCATCGTCGCCGACCTCGGCCTGCGCCCGCTCTTCACCCGCGAGGTGGCCAAGGACAACAGCCTGCTCACCCCCTACCTGAACAGCATCCTCAGCCTGAAACTGGTGCTCAGCGTGCCGGTGCTGGCAATCCTCTACGGCGCCGTCGCGCTGGGCCTGCCCGGACTGACCCCATACGTCCTACCGACCTTCGCCCTGCTCGTCGCCACCAGTTTCTCCAACCAGCTGCGGGCCACCTTCTACGCCGTCGGGCAGCTCCGATACGAGGCCATCGCGATCATGGCCGAGTCGCTGGTGCTGTTGGTGGCCGCGGTGGTGGCGGCGTTGGCACACCTGCCGTGGTGGTCCTTCCTGTGGGTCTACACCGCCAGCTACGCCTTCACCGCGGTCTACGCCGCGATCATCGCGGTGCGCCGCTTCGGCCATGGGTTCCACTTCGACCTGCAGTACGCCCGGCTCTCCATGCTGGCTCGCGAGAGCCTTCCCTTCGGCCTCACCGTCGTCCTCAGCACGCTCTATTTCAAGATCGACGTGCCCATCCTCAAGGTCTTCACCAGCTTCGTCGCGGTGGGGATCTACGGCGCGGCCTATAAGTACCTGGAGGCCGTCGTCTTCGTCCCCCAAACCCTGATGGATCCCATTTACCCGGCGCTGTCGCAGCTGGCCCAGAACAGCCTCGAACGGCTCGCCGGTGCCGCCACCAAGACCTACAAGTTGCTCGCCGTGGTCGGCTTCCCGGTCTCCCTGGGGATGGTGGTCTTCGCCGCCCCGGTCATCCGCTACACCATCCCCGGATACGAGCAGGCGATCCCGGTCCTCCAGGTATTGGCGGTGGGGGTGTTCTTCCTCTTCGTGAACAACGTCTTCCTCTACACTCTGAACGCCATGGGTCGCCAGAGCGACTCCACCCGGCTGGCGCTGATCAGCCTGGTCGTCAACGTTGCCCTCAACCTGCTCCTGATCCCGAGCCGGAACCCCTACATCGGCGGCTACATGGGGGCGGCGTGGGCAACCGGCCTGACCGAGATCGGGCTTTTCATCGGCGGCTGGTTCTACCTTCGCAAGCAACTCTTTGCGATGCCATTGCTGGCGCCGTTGAAGGGGGTGATCGCGGCCGGGCTATTGTGCGGCGTGTTGATGATGAGCACCGTCCTCCTGCTCGGACCGCACCTCTACGCCTACGCCCTGGCCGCAGCCGTGGGGGCGGTGGTCTACGCTGGCGGCCTCTTCGCGACTCATGCCTTCACCCCAGAGGAGCTGGCGCTGGCGAGGGAGGGATTGCGATCGCGGGCGAAAGCGTGAAGGCAACCGCGGCCCGGCGCCGCGCCCGAACCCGCAACATCCAGCCGTGGTACACGATCGCGCTCTTCTTGGGGGACGGCGCCTCTGTCGCCGCTGCCCTGATGGTCAGCTACTGGTACCGCTACCTCAGCCACCTCGACCGCATCCCCGTCCCCGGCGTGGAGCCCCCGGACTTCAAACGCTACGTTGCCGCCATCCCGGTGGTGCTGGTGGTGATGGCGGTCACCCTGCTGCTCAACCGCGCCTACATCCAGGCGCGCGGGCGCTCCCTGCTCGACGAGTCCTACGGGATCATCGGCGGCCTCGCCCTGGGCGCCGTGCTGCTCCTGGCCGTGATGGCCCTGTACCGCGGCTTCTCCTACTCGCGCCTGATGGTCATCTACGTCGCGATCAGCGCCGCGGTGCTGGTGCTTTCTTTCCGGTCGGCGATGCGGGTGGTGCTGTCCCAGCTGCGCCGCCACGGCATGGGCACGACGCGGGCCCTGGTGGTCGGCTCGGGAACCGGCGCGGACGCGCTGATCCACCGTCTCGAGATGTTCCCCGAGTACGGCTACAAGCTGGTCGGAATTGTCGACGAGCTGCTGCCGGGCGGTACCGAGTACAACCGTCTACCGGTACTGGGTGGCACCTCGGACCTGCCCCACGTGGTCATGAACAACAACGTCGAGGAGGTCTTCATCGCCCTCCCGCAGGTCGACCACCGCCACATCCTGCGCCTGATCGGAACCTGTGACGACCTCGACGTGGAGTTCAAGATCGTGCCTGACCTGCTCGAGGTGATCACCAGCGGGGTTATCGCCGACGACATTGACGGAATCCCCATCGTCGGCGTGCGCCGCTCGCGGCTGGTGGGGGCCAACCTCTGGGCGAAGCGGCTCTTCGACGCCGTCGTCGGCGCGGTCCTGCTGGTGCCGGGTGCGCCCCTGATGGCGGCCATCGCCATCGCCATCAAGCTGGACTCCAAGGGTCCCGTGATCTACACCCAGGAGCGTGTCGGCCAGTACGGTAACGTGTTCGGGATCCACAAGTTCCGCTCCATGGTCGCTGACGCTGAGGTCGACTCGGGGCCGGTGTTCGCAGCGCGTGACGACCCGCGCACCACCCGCGTCGGCCGTTTCCTGCGTCGCACCGGCCTGGATGAGGTGTCGCAGATCTTCAACGTCCTCAAGGGTCAGATGAGCCTGGTCGGGCCGCGCCCGGAGCGCCCCCATTTCGTCTCCGGATTCGAGCGGGAGATCCCGGGATACGAGCAGCGCCACGCGGTCCCCCCGGGGATCACCGGGTGGGCCCAGCTCAACGACCTGCGCCAGGACACCGCGATTGAACAGCGCACCATTTACGACACCTATTACGTCGAGAACTGGAGCCTGGCCTTCGACCTCAAGATCCTGTTGGCGACGTTCATTCGGGTCTTCTTCCATCGCAACGCCTACTGAGCCGGGATCCATGAACTCGGTGCGGCTGCTGTCCTACTTCTTCCCCGCATACAACGAGGCCGGCAATGTCACGCCGATGGTCGAGGCGGCGCTGGCGGTGCTGCCGAACTTCGCCCCGGCCCTGGAGGTCATCATCGTCGACGACGGTAGCCGGGACGGCACCGAGGAGGAGGGACAGCGCCTGGCCCGCGACCATCCGCAGGTCCGCTACATCCGGCACGAGCAGAACCTGGGCTACGGCGAGGCCCTGCGCACCGGGATCCAGAGCTCGACGGGGGACGTGGTCCTGTGGACCGACGGTGACCAGCAGTTCGACCTCAAGGAACTCGAACGGCTCTGGCCGAAGCTGGCATCGGCAGACCTCGTCGCCGGCTACCGCATCAAGCGCGCCGACCCGGCGCACCGTCTGTTCATCGCCTGGACGTACAACACGCTGCTGCGAATCGTCTTCGGGCTGCGCACCCGCGATGTTGACTGTGCCTTCAAGCTGGCGCGGCGCCCCGTGCTCGACGCCGTCGACCCGGTCTCGGGCGGCGCCTTCTTCAGCGCCGAACTGCTGCTGCGGGCCCGGCAGGCCGGGTTCACGGTGGCGGAGGTCGGAGTCAACCACTATCCCCGAACCCTGGGCAGCCCCAAGGGTGCGACCCCCGCGGTGATCCTGCGCACCTTCCGGGAGATGTTCGCGCTGTGGTGGAGCTTCCGCCGTGGCAGAGGGCCCGCCCAATAAGATTCCCGCGATGAAGGGACTGGTCCTCAGTGGCGGCAGGGGCACGCGCCTGCGCCCGATCACCCACACCAGTGCCAAGCAGCTGGTCCCGGTGGCCAACAAACCCATCCTCTTCTACGTCATGGAGAACCTCGCCGAAGCGGGCATCCGCGAGGTGGGAGTGGTCGTGGGGGACACTGCCGAGGAGATCAGGTCGGCGTGTGGCGACGGCTCGACCTGGGGCCTGCAGATCACCTATATCCCCCAGGAGGCGCCCCTCGGACTGGCCCACGCGGTCAAGATCGCCGAGGACTTCCTGGACGGCGAGCCCTTTGTCATGTACCTCGGCGACAACCTCCTGCCCGGCGGGATCCGGGCGCTGGTGGAGGAATTCGCCGCACTCGCGCCGCAGGCCATGATCCTGCTCACCGCCGTACCTGACCCCGAGCGTTTCGGGGTCGCGGTGCTGGCCGCCGACGGCGCCATCGAGAGCCTGGAGGAGAAGCCCGCGAAGCCCCGCTCGGACCTCGCGCTGGTGGGCGTCTACCTCTTCAGCCCGGAGATCTTCAAGGCGGTGCACGCGATCCAGCCCTCGGCGCGCGGGGAGCTGGAGATCACCGACGCGATTCAGTGGCTGATCGACAGCGGCGCCCAGGTCCTGCCCCACGTCGTGAGGGGTTGGTGGAAGGACACTGGCAAGCTGGAAGACATGCTCGAGGCCAACCGCATCGTCCTCGAGGGGCTCGAGCCCCGCAATGACGGCACCGTGGACGCCGAGTCCAGGCTGGTCGGCAGGGTGGTCATCGAGGAGGGCGCCCGGGTGGTGCGCTCGGTCATCGAGGGGCCCGCGATCATCGGTCGGGGGACGCTGATCGAGGACTCGCACATCGGGCCCTTCACCTCGATCTACTTCGACTGCGTCGTCCGCAAGGCCCGTGTCGAACACAGCATCATCCTCGAGAACAGCGCCCTGGCCGATATCGACGCCCTGGTGGCCGACAGCCTCGTGGGCAAGGAGGTGGTGGTGACCCGAAACACCGCCCGAAAGGGGGCCTACCGGCTGATGCTGGGAGACCATTCCCGGGTCGAGGTGACCTAGCGGCCCGGCTAGAATCTGGCCCGATGACAACGACCGCGCCGCCGCAGGCGGCCGCCACCGACTCAGTGGGCCGCCCGCTGATCAAGGATGTCGAGATCAAGCAGTTGGTCACCCATCCCGACGAGCGGGGCTTCTTCCGCGAGGTGATCCGCCGAACCGACCCCTTCTTCGGCGAGGGGGCGTTCGCCCAGCTATCCCACTCGCTGATGCACCCGGGCTCGGGCAAGGGCTGGCACTTCCACCCCGACCAGGTCGACTGGTGGTACGTGGTGGGCAACCTCAAGGTGGCCCTCTATGACCTGCGGGAGGACTCGCCAACACACCGCCAGCTCAACGAGATCTTCATGGGCAACAGCTACGGCTCGATCGTGCTGAAGATCCCCAGCATGGTGGCGCACGGCTGCCGGGCGCTGGACACCACCCACCTGCTCTACGTCACCAGCTCGGTCTACGACCCCGAGCAGGAGGGGCGCATTCCCCACGACGACCCCGAGATCGGGTACGACTTCACCGCCGGCCCCGCCGTCAAGTGAAGATCTCCGTCCTGATGCCCGCCTACAACGAGGTCACCACCCTGGAGCGGGTGCTCGACGCTGTCCAGGCCACCCCCCAGGAGAAGGAGATCATCCTCGTTGACGACGGCTCCTTCGATGGCACCACGGAGCTGATTCGTCGCCTTGGTGAGCGCGAGGGGGTGACCGCGATCATCCACCAGCGCAACCAGGGCAAGGGCGCCGCGGTCCGGACCGCCCTCGCCACCGCCACCGGCGACGTGGTCATCATCCAGGACGCCGACCTGGAGTACGACCCCAACGATTACGCCAAGCTGCTCGAGCCCATCGAGCGCGGCGACTGCGACGTGGTCTACGGCACCCGCAGCTTCGGCAGCCACACGTCGTTCAGCTTCTGGTACGTGATGGGCAACAAGCTGGTCACCCTGGCCACCAACATCCTCTTCGATTGCTACATCTCCGACATGGAGACCTGCTACAAGGTGATGCGCCTGGAGGCGGCCCGCAAGCTGGACCTCAGGGCCCGCGGCTTCGAGCTCGAGCCCGAGATCACCGGCGGCCTGCTCAACCTCGGATACCACATCTACGAGGTGCCCGTGAGCTATCGCGCTCGCAGTCGCGAGGAGGGTAAGAAGCTGACCTGGCAGGACGGTGTCAAGGCCCTGTTCACGCTGACCCGGGTGCGGATGCGCCGCAAGGCTGTCAGGCGCCACATGGCCGAGGTCTTCGACAGCAACAGGGAGAGGGCGCGCGCCCGCGACATCGGCGCTTGAAGCGTTTCGTCGTCACCGGCGGGGCGGGCTTCATCGGTAGCAACTTCGTCAGGATCTTCCTCCGCGAGCACCCCGGCTACACCGTCACCGTCCTCGACAAGCTGACCTACGCGGGCAACCTCGCCAATCTCAAAGACATGGAGGACGACGCCAGGTTGCGCTTCGTCAAGGGCGACATCTGCGATGCCGCCCTGGTCGACGAGCTGGCCGCCGACGCCGACTGCATCGTCAACTTCGCCGCCGAGACCCACGTCGACCGCTCCCTGATGGAGGCCGGCAGCTTCATCAACACCGACGTCTACGGCACCTGGGTCCTGCTCGAGGCGGCCAGGCGCCATGGCCACGAGCGCTTCCTGCAGATCTCCACGGACGAGGTCTACGGGCACGTCGCCGACGGCCGGTCGAAAGAGGATGACCCGCTGCGTCCGCGCAGCCCGTATTCCGCCAGCAAGGCCGGCGGCGAGATGATGTGCTGGGCGTACCGCGACAGTTTCGATATGCCGATCCTGATCACCCGCGGGTCCAACAACTACGGGCCGTACCAGTACCCCGAGAAGATCGTGCCGCTCTTCATCACCAACGCCATCGAGGGCCGGCCGCTACCGCTCTACGGCAACGGCGAGGCGCTGCGCGACTACATCCACGTCGAGGACCATTGCCGTGGCGTCGACACCGTGCTCCACCGGGGCGAGGTGGGCCGCGCCTACAACCTCGGCGCCGGCGGCCAGACCAACGGCCTGGAGGTGGCGGACATCATTCTCGACGCCCTCGACAAGCCGGCCGACCTCAAACAGTTTGTTGCCGACCGGCCCGGGCACGACTATCGCTATTGCCTCGACAACAGCCGTGCGCGCGACCTCGGCTGGGAGCTGCAGTTCGATGTGCCCGCGGGCATTCGTCAGACCGTGCGCTGGTACCAGGAGAACGAGTGGTGGTGGAAACCGTTGAAGTCGGGCGAATTCTGGGACTACTACCAGAAGAATTACAAGCCGGCAGCCGCCGGCTGACCGGTGCGCGTCCTCGTCCTCGGAGCCGGCGGCCAGCTCGGCGCTGAGCTCGCAGCGCAGGCACGCGCGCGTGGGCACGACGTCGTCGCCCTGGCCCGCGCCGAGCTCGACGTCGTGGACGCCGCCGCGGTCCGTGCCCGTCTGCTGGAGGTGCGCGCCGACACCATCTTCAACGCCGCGGCCTACACCGCCGTCGACCGCGCCGAGAGCGAGCCCGAGCTGGCGATGGCGATCAACGGCACCGCGCCCGGCGTGGTCGCCACGACCGCGGCCGAAGCCGGCAGCCGGCTGGTCCATTACTCCACGGATTACGTCTTCGGCGGCTCCGCCACCGAGCCCATCCCCGAGGACGCGCCCACCAGCCCGCTGGGGGTGTACGGCAGGACCAAGCTGGCGGGGGAGGAGGCGGTGCGCGCGGCGGGTGGCGATGCCCTGTTGGTGCGCACCGCCTGGGTCTACGGCGGCGGCACCAACTTCATCAGCACGGTGCTGCGGATAACCCGGGAGCAGGGCACGATGCGCGTGGTCGACGACCAGCGCGGCTCGCCCAGCTGGGCTCGCGACCTTGCGGTCGCCAGCCTGCGCCTCGCCGAGGTCGGGTCACCGGGCACCTACCACCTCACCAACAGCGGTGAATGCACCTGGTACGAGCTGGCGCGCCTGGTCGTGGAGCGCGCGGGCATCAGCGCCGAGGTCGTTCCAATCACCACCGCCGAGTACCCCACGCCCGCACGGCGCCCGGCCTACTCCGTCCTCGACAACCGCCGCTGGAGAGGGTTGGGCGAGACCTCGCTCCGCCCCTGGCAGGACGCGGTCGAGGAGTTCATGGGAGAATTGGCGTGACGCTGGGGGGCGTGTCGGCGCTGGTGGTTGCGCACAACAGCACGGGCACCCTGCGCCAGTGCCTAGAGCCCGTCGCGGGGCGAGTTGAGGTGGTGGTCGTCGACAACGCCTCCAGCGACGGCAGCGCCGATGTCGCGGCGAGCGTTGACGGCGTCACCGTGGTTCGCTCCGCGGAGAATCTGGGCTTCGGCCGAGGCACCAACCTGGCGGCTGCCCAGGCCTCGCGTGAGTTCCTGCTCTTTCTCAACCCCGACTGCATCGCCTCGCCGGGGGCCATCGAGACCCTCGCAGCGCGCTTGCGGGACCGCGCCGGACTGGGTTTCGCGGGGCCGCGGATCGCCAAGCAGTCGGGCCAGTTGGACCGCGCCTGCCTGCGGGGTGACCCGGACCCGCTGGGGGCGCTGCTGTACGTCAGCAGGGTGACCCGGCTCCTCCCCAGGAACCCGCGGATCAACCGCTACAACCTCACCCACGTCGACGACGAGCAGGAACAGGAGTTGCTCAATGGGACGGGAGCCTGCCTGATGGTGCGCGCCTCCGCCTTCCATGAGGTCGGCGGCTTCGATGAGCGATTCTTCATGTACGGCGAGGACCTGGACCTGTGCCGGCGCCTGCGCGAGGCCGGGCACGGCGGCCTCTACGTACCGGCGGCGAAGGTGGTTCACATCAAGGGCGAGTCCACCCGCCAGCGCAGCGGCGAAATGCTGGTGCAATTCCACCGGGCGATGTGGCTGTACTACCTCAAGCACGAGGCCCCGTCGCGCCCGGCGCCGGTGAACCTGGCCGTCGCCGCGGGTATCTCGGTCCTGGGCACCGTGCGCCTGGCCGCCAACGCGCTGCGGCGCAACAAGAGGGTTAGCGCCAGGTAGTCGGCAGTTTCAGGGCGTCCAACCCAAGGGCAGCGGAACCGGCGTCGGGTGAGCCGGGTCGGCCAACCTGATGTCCACCGTCCGGCCGTCGTCGTAGCGCCGCCGCCACGCGTCACCCCGCACGCGGTCCTCGGCGTGGAAGCTGCGCTTGCCGACCACGAAGATGCACTGTTCGACGTCCGAGCCGATCACGTAAACGCACAATCCCTGCATCTGCGCGCCGCCCAACCTGCCCGCCGCGGCGGCTCGCAGTTGCCCGTCGTCGTGGCGCAGGACAACCGCCGCGTCGCCGCTGTACTTTCCCGCCGTCACCGGCGGCAGCACCGTGGTCCCGACGTGGTACCCGGAGTTGTCCACTGCCACGGCCAGGGGAGAGCGGTTGACCCCCAACCAGGCACCGGCGAGCGCGCATAGCAGCCCGAGCACCATCGCCGCGGTGTCGAGCCGCGCCCGGAACGCGTACTGCTGCCAGAACCTGACCGACGACCCGCGAGGGGCATCGCCGCCCACCGGAAGAGGTAGGAGCTTGTGCGTCACGCGTCGCGCCGGGAGCGAAGGACGGTCTCCACGAGCATCTCCGTCATTTGCACGTAGGCCCGGCGCAGCCCTGGGCTTGCCTGATTGATCGGCAGGTCGCGGAGGAGGGCGAGGAGGGCGTTCTCGTCATCAGGTACCTCGGTGACCTGGACTCCGCGCCGCCGGAGATCGGCGATGTCGGCCATCACTGCGGGATCCGCGGAGATGGCGCGGTTGGAGGAGACGATGTAAGGCGCCACGATGGGGAGACGGGCCAGCGCCGGGTCGTCGCCCAGCACGGCGACGTACTCGAGCAGGCCCTGGCGTGCCCGCGGGTCGGCATTGAACGGCAGCACCACGACGTCGCAGTGCACCAACCAGGCGGCGGCCACCGCCCCCGGCCCCCCGCTGGTCAACGAGGGCAGCGCGTTGGGCAGGTCGATGGCGATGAAGGAGTGACGGCGACGAAGGTATTGGGCCACGATGTCCACCTCGGCCTGGGTGTAGAGCTCCTCGCTGTCGCGGCTCTCCGGGTAGATCGCCAGCCGGGGCGTGCGCGCGTACTGTTCCGGCGGTGGGTCCTGCCCCTGGGTGAGGCGACTGACCAGGGTGCGCACGGTGGCGGCGTCCGGCGGCGGGTTGAGCGCCCATGAGTCGGGGTTGGTGATGTTCCCATCGACCAGCGCCGCGGTGTCGGGCAGACCGTCGAGTGCCTCTCCGATGGTGGCCGCGGTCCCCGCGGCATGGGTCGTCTTGCCCACGCCCCCTTTGCGCGAGGCGAACCCGGCCACGATTGGCCGGTTGGCGTTGACCGTCTGCCCCAGCCGTGGCGATGGATCGACCGGCAGCCGTGGCCCCGACCGGAGCAGACCGCGCACTCGCTCGGCTCCTGACTGCAGGCGACCCAGGGTGGCTCTCAGCGGGCCTCCACCAGGATTGGTTGGCGCGCCCACGGGCGCCGGCGAGGAAACTGGAGGCGCTGCCACGGCGGGCTCGACATCGTAGGAGATCGGTTGGCGGGGGGGCGGCGGCACCTGTGCCGCATAGAGGGTGCTCGCGGGTTCACCAAACGCCTCCGCCGGTTCCGGCACCGGCGGGTCCAGCCGCGGGACCGGACGACCCCAGCTCAGCGCCGCCTGGCGATAGGGGAAGCTGGGATGGAAGACCGGGCTGACGTCCCCGCGCCCCGCGATTGCCTGCATCGCCTGCTCGGTGACCACCTCGGGGTCGCTGCTGACCACCGGGAACACCGGCTCTGCCAGGGCCCCGAGGCTGCGCTCGTTGTCGGGGCTGGACACTCCGACGAACCAGCAGCCGTCGCTGCCGGGAATCCAGTCGCGCAGCGCCGCCTCGTCCATCACCAGGAATACGGGTAGGCTGCTGGGCAACACATTGCGTTGCCACCAGTTGTCCAGCCCCGCACCGACCGGGCCGCTCGCCGAAAGGAACTCCGGGCCCCGAACCTGGGGCAGCTGGATGTAGACCGCTCGCCGGCCCTCGACGTTGACCGCAGCCCGCAGCATCTGTTGGACCCGGACGCCGGCGTCACCGCGGAAGAGGATTACAAACGCATAGCTGTCGTAGGAGTCGGCGTTCACCGCACCAGCCGGTCGGCCCGGGCGATATCCCCGCAGCAGAGCGCGCCGACCTGGGACTGGTGATGGATCGCCCCGCCCACCAGTACCAGCAGCCCGGCCAGCAGCGCAAGTTGCGCATGCACTCGGCGCCGACGTATCTCCCCGGCCGCGTTCACCGACCGCCGCAAGGCTTCCGCCGCCAGAGCCAGGACCAGCAACGCGACCAACCCCCAGACCACCACCTGCACGGCAGCCAGGGCGCCCTCTCGGCTGGGACGCCCCGAACTCAGGAAGTCCCCGGCGAGGGCGAGGTCGGGACGGCCCAGGGCCAGCACCGCCGCTCCCGCGAGCACCGCCGAGAGCGCCAGCGAGGAGGCGGCCGCCGCGCCGCCGGGGCGTCTGCGGGAGCCGGTAGCGGCGCCGATCACCCGTTGACCGCCCCCAGGAAGGCAAATGCGATGCCGCCGCCAACCATGATCAACAACGGGACCAGCAACAGTGCTATCGCCGCGGCCGCCCCCGTCTTGGCCCGGGCCGCGCGCAGGCGATTCTGCGCCAGGCGGTTCTCGGCGCTGATCCGTGACAGCGCCGGGTACTCTTCGCGCGGGCTGAGCCCCTCGGTATCGATACCGCGCATGATCAGGCTCAGCTCCTGGAAGAGAGGTATCCGAAGCGCTCGGCCGACCATCAGGTAGCGCTGCCGCGTCGAGCGCAGCCGGGCATCCTCGCCAAGCAGCTTATGCATCTGGGTCTCGTCCAGCACCCCCGCCAACTGCGGGTTGCGCTGGCAGCGCGCGAGGACCGCCAGCGCGTCCTCCGCGGGGATCCCGGGGACCAGGATGGCCAGTCCCAGGAGGGCATCGGCGAGCTGATCGCCGACCCGCGTCTGGCGGTTGAACGCCCGCCTCCGCAGCGAGGCGTAGCGCGCCGCCGCGACGATCGCGATGGCCACCAGGATCAGCCAGAGAGGGACCGGCAGCTGGCCCGAGATCAACAGCCCGATGCCGTCGAGACCCGCCAGCACCGCCGCTGCCCCAAGCGTGTATGCGGCGGTCCCCACCAACCAGCTCTCTGTCGTCTGGGAGGAGCCTGCGATGACCAGCAGCAACCTGATGTCCAGCTCCTCCCGCAGCCGCCTCAGCGCGGGCAGGCGCCCACCCACGCGGTCGCCGAGGCCCCGACTTCCCTCCAAACCGCGGAGCCGCGCCAGGCGCTCCCAATGTCTGACCTCGGGTGGGGTGTAAACGTCAAGGCGCCAGAGCGCACCGGCATAGAGCAGGCAGGCCACCAGCGCCAGCCAGTAAGGCGCGACCGGTGGGGTGGGCACCTTGAGCGCGGCCAGCTCTCCCAACAGCCCCAGCATCAGACGCTCCCCAGCCCGCGCAGCTCGCGCTGATACGCCTCCAGGTCCCAGCGCGTGAACGTCCCAACCCGGTAGAGGGACGACACCAGCACCAGGACCAGGGCGAAGGCGATCGCCGTGACCGTCAGCAGCACCTGGCCGCCGAAGCTGGCGAAGCCGTGCCGGATGGCGTCCACGCGGATCAGCGCCAGGAACATCCCCAGCATGATCAAGCTCATCGCCACGGCCTGGGAGCGCTTCTGGGTCATCGCCTCGAGGGCGTCCACCTGCTCGGTCAGCTTGGCCTCCATTACCGGCAGGACGACCTTCTCGAGGAGCAGGACAAGGTCCTCCTGGCGGCGTGTTCGGCTGGCCAGCAGCGCCAGGCAGAGCATCTCCGCCTCGGGTATCCGGGCCCGCTCCGCCATCCGTACCAGTGCCTCATCCAACAGCAGGGAGGTGTCGGCCAGGGGCGCCAGGGTCCATTCCAGGCCGTACGGCGGATTGACGCCGCCATCTCGCAGGATCACGTCGATGCCCTGGTTGCGTCGCATCCGACTCACCATCGTGCGCACCCAGTCGACCAGTGTCCGCTCCCGCCGCAGCCGCCTTGCCGCCGCCCGCCCGCTCATCAGGTAGGGGACGATGAAGAGCATCGCCAGCGGCGCGGCGCCGACCAAAAGGGGAATCCCGGTCAGCAATGCCCCAACGAAGCCGATCAGCACGGCCGCGGCGCGCACCAACAGCCAGGACCGGAACCTCCAGCCCAGGCTCGCGGCGAGGTCGCGCTCGCGCTCGCCCAGGGGTCGCAGCCGCGCCGACACCCAGCCCGGGCGGCGCAGGATGTCACCCCCACCCACACTCACCGCCAGCGCCGCGGCGAGGGCCAGGAACGCCAGGTAGAGGCTGAACGTAATAACCGGCGAGAGGCTCATTCGGCCTCCGGGATCTCATCCCCCAGCACCGGCTGAAGGCGCTCCTGCAGTCGCATCGGGAGGTTGGCGACGGCGCGCTCCACCCGGCGCAGCCCGCGGGCCGCGGTTCCCTCATAGATCGATCGTGAGTTCCCGCCCGCGTCGACGGCCAGGATGCCCGAGATTCGCCGCGTGCCGTCGGGGTATTTGGTGAGGTGGACGACGACGTGGATGGCCTGGCGCAGCACCTCCTCGGCGAGGCGGTCCTGGCCCCGGAAGTCCTGGCTCTGGAGCATGTAGTTGCGCGCTTTGTTCACCGCCAGGGCGGCGCTGTCGGCGTGGATGGTGACCATGCTGCCATCGTGCCCGGTGGTCATGGCCTGCACCACGTCGACCATCTCGGCCCCGCGAGCTTCGCCCAGCAGGATGCGATCGGGGGTGACGCGGAGCGCGTTCTTGACCAGGTCGCGCATGCCGATGCCGGAGCCGCCACTGTCCGGAGCGGATGCCTTGCCCCCTGACTGGGTGACGTCGGGGACGGTCGTGAAGGCGTACAGGAGCAGGACCCAGGGGTGACCGTCACCGCGGTCCTGCTCCAGGTGCAACTCGGCGCCGTCCTCGATGGTCACAACCACCTCATCACGCGGGATCAGCGCCGAGAGGACGCGCATCAGGGTGGTCTTGCCGGAGCCCGTGCCGCCGGCGATAAGGATGTTGCACCGACCCCTGACCAGCGATTCCAGGAAGCGCGCCGCGCCGGGCGGCATCATGCCCTGACGCACGAAATCCTCGAGGTATCGAAAGCGCGTGGGTTGGGGGAAACGGATCGCCATCTGGATGTCGGAGGCCAGTGCGACCGCGGGCTTGATCGCCACCGAGAGGCGCAGCAGGCTGCCGAAGGTCGACTCGGCGATGGGCGTGGCGGTGCTCAGCGCCCGGCTTCCCACCACCCCGGTCAGGCTCAGTGACTCGCGCATCAGGCCGACGAGGTCCTCGTCGTTACGCAGCGGGTTGCCGCCCAGGATCTGGACCTTCTGACCGCCGACCCGCGCCACCCAGCGGTCGTAGCCGAAGCAACCGAGCTCCTCGATGCCCTTCAGCAGGTAGAGCAACCGTGACAGCGGCCAGAAGAAGGACGCGCGAACGCGGACCGCGTCAACCGCGGTTTCGTAGTACACGCGCGAAGACTGCAGGCGCTCGGCGACGGTGGAGTTGAGCCCCAGGCGCTCGCGCTCGGCCGGTGAGGTCATCACGCGCTGGAGGACGCGGTGCGCATCCTCCAGCAGGCTTTCCTCCTGGGCCACGGTGCGCACACCTGCGGGGCGCTCGGCCTTGATCGACTCGGCCACGGGCACGGCGATCTCCTCGAAGTCGGCCAGGTCCGGCCACGGCAGCGTGGCGAGCTCGTCGGCGTCCTGCATCAGCCACTCACCGCCGCCGGGGCCACCCTTAGCGTCTCGGCCAACCCCGGCTGCTCCAGGACGCGCCCCTCGTAAGTCGCCTGCTGACCGCGCCGCTCATCCCAGTCGAACTGCCACGTCGGGTAACCCGGGAGCTGGATGCCGAGGACGTCGGTCGTGATCTTCCCCATGCGGCTGCCACGTCGCTTCATCACCACGAGGTCGGCCTGGGGGATGCGGGCGAACTTGAGCAGCTGGATTGATCCCGGCAGAAACGTCGGGTCGTCCCGCAGCACCACCAGCGTGCGGCGCACCGCATGGGCGATTGTCTCCGCCGTGACACGGGGCGATTCGAGGTCCGGGAACGCCAGCGGGCAGCCCAGGTCCAGGACTACGAAGTCCGTCTTCATCCCTGCCAGCGCCGCGTTCAGACGGGGCATCAGGCGGCCCAGCGACGGCCCGGAGAAGCCCCTCAGCCCGGGCACCACCCTCAATGATCCCCGCGTCGGGTGGGTCACCGCCTGGCCGTCGATCGAACCCGCGTCGATCCGGGTGGCGGTGAGCAGGTTGGCGATCCCGCGCCCCTGGGAATCGAGTTCCAGCGCGTCGGCGATGGTCCCCCCCATCATGTCCGCATCAACCAGCGTCACCGATCGAGTCACCGACAGGTCCCAGGCCAGGCTCATGGCGAACGTCGTGGAGCCCTGTCCGGGCCGCGTGGTCAGAACCCCGATGGGGTAGCTCATCAGGGTGAGGGGGTGGGGCGGGCGGCGCTGCCGCCCTGCGCCAGGACGGACAGGCGCCGTGCCGCGTCGGCGCCCGAGATGGGACCGCCGTCCGGTACCCCGGTGCCGTTGCTGCGCGCGGCGAGCAGCGTCGCCGAGCTACCGAAGAGGGCGATCCAGAGCTGTTCGTCGCTGGCCGGGACCTGGATGGTGGAGGCGTTGAGCGCCGTGATGCCGCGGCCGACCAGCGTCGCCTTACCGCCTTCGACAACGTAGATGTCGATGGTGTCGGCGGGGCTGGCCGGGTAGCCACTGAGCTTGACGGGAACCGCCACCAGCGGGTCGGACTCCACGTCATCCGGGCGCAGGATGTCGCCAGGCGACAGGGTGTGCGCCGCGAAGTGTCCGACCGGTGACGTCGTGAGGTAGGAGTAGGGGTCGCGGCTGACCGGGATATGGTCCTCGCGCACGCTGGCCCCGTCGAGGGGGGCGCCGGCGGCAGCGCTGCGGATCATGACCCACGCCGGCCGGGTCTCCTGGCCCCGCCCGAGAGTATCCACCGCGAGGAACGCGAGGACCACCAGCAGGGATCCGGTGAGCACTGCGACCTGCAATCCGCGACGGCCCCCAAGCCTTTCGGCGACGCTCATACCGCACCTCCTCCTTTCACGGTGAAGTTCCCTGACTCTCGCCTACCGCGATCGTGCCCGTGTGGTCCCGAGTGATGGTAAGCCCGGGGCCGTATGCCGCGAACACCAGTGGGACCCTGTGGCTGACATGGGACGTGACCGACCGGCGGTCAGGGCTCACGGTGCAGCGGACCTCGCCGGCCGCCAGGCCCGAGGTGACCGACGCGGCCTCGGTGCAGATGGCGCTGGCGCGGCCTGGATCGAGGGCAACCTGGCCCTCGCGCAGCAGGCCTCGGTCGACCTGGCTGGCCCCCGCCTGCGCGCCCACCAGGGCGCCGTTGTCATACCTCCCGGCGGCGTCGTAGAGAAGGATGACGTCGCCCACCAGCGCCACCAGCCCGCTCAGGAACAGCGCCAGGACGAGCGCGAACATCACCGCGACCTGGCCTTTCTCGGCGGCCATCATCGGGTCCTGAACTCCGATGAATACGACACCGCGGTCGCCGTCATCGCGGGGTTGGTTGGCCAGGCCACCGCCAGCGGGGTGCGGTCGAACCGAAGCACCGCGGAGGCATCGCAGGTGACGCGCGTGCCCGCGTGGCTGCAGTTGAATGCGCGTACGTCGACGTAGCCGTACTGGCGCATGGTGCCATAGAACGTCTCGGACTCCGCCGCCGCCGACGGGCCCGAGTCGTCCCGGAAGGTGGCCGCCGTGGTGCTCGCGAGCGCGGTGGCGGCGCGCAGGTCGTGCACCGTTTCAATCCAGAGTAGTAGCCCGAGGAACCCGAAGATGATGACCAGCATCACCGGCACCACCATCGCCATCTCCACCACCGCCTGGCCCCGGCGGCGCCCGCCGCGGCGGGTCACCGCTTGAACACCGCGGTGTGGACCTGGGCGTAGATGTCGAGTGGCAATGAGAGGCCACCGACGCGGGGGGAAACGAAGCTCGCCGGGTGCCCGATCACCTCGACCCGGACGGTGTCGGCGGTGGGTGCGCTGGTGCAGACGAAAACCGTCGCAGCGGGTACCTGGGCGAGGCCCGGGCACCGGCTGGTGGCGACCGACAGTACGTCAACCCTCGTCCCGGGCATCGCCGAGACCAACAGGCGCACCGTCTCGGCCCGAGCCTCGACGAGCGCCGGCTGGTTCAGGTTGGCCGGCTGTGCGCCGGCGGCGATGCGCGCGCCGGCGGTGGTGGCGTTGACCGCGCTGGCGCGTTCCAGCGTGTAGAAGCCCGCGGTCACCGCCAGGAAGAGCAGGAAGAAGAAAAGCGGCGCCACCAGGGCGAACTCAACCACCGCCTGGCCCGCGTTGGGGGCCTGGTGGTGGTCGGGGCAGGATCGGCGTGGGTCGGTCGTTAACATTTCATGGGACTGGGAGGGTTCCATCTCACATAATGCAGGCGCATGGGTAGGGACGCGAGGAGGACACTTCTGATCGTCGGCGAGGATGTCGACCTGTTCGCAGCGGTGCGTCCGGAGCTCGACCCGGCAATGATCCAGGTGACCTGGTCACGACCGGGCGAACTGGAGGCGGCGCTCGAGGGCTGCGTTCCCTGGCCGTGGGCCGTGGCGGGCTCCGGGTCCGCCCTGCCGGCAGCCTGCGTGGCAGCCCTGAGGGGGCTGCCGGTGCTCTGGTTCTGGCTGGGCGAAGCTCCAGCGTCAGTCCCGCGTGATGTCCGTGCGCATGGCCGCTGGCGCGAACTGCTGGCCGACGTCCGCGACTGCCTGGCCCGGACGCTGGGCGGGGTGCGCCTGGCCCCCAACCGCGGGCTGGTGGGGCCTGCGCAGGACCTGGTTCTATCCGCCGAGCTGGAGGGTCTGTTTGCCGCCGCTCCCGCCCCGATGCGGCTCTCCAGCCGGGTTGCCCGGGCCGCGGTGCGCGCGGTCGATCGGCACAGGCTGCCGCTCACCCTGGTGCGTAGCGCTGACTCCATTCACGTGGAGGGCGCCGGCTGAGATGTACAACCAGGTGACGGTGCTGATCCTTGAGGACGACCCCGACCAGATGGCCTCGATCCGCGGTCTGATCGAAGGACACGGACTTCGCGCGGTGTGTGCCGAGAACCCTTCGAAGGCGCTCCGGTTGATGGAGCAGCTGCCACCGGTTCTGGCGGTCATCGACCGCGATATGAGCCGCGCCAATGACCGCGAGCGCAGCAGCCTGGACGTCCTCGCAGCCCTCGACCGGCGGCACCCCACCTGCACCGTCTTTGTCTTCTCCAACGCCATCGCCACCCTGGCCCAGCAGGCGCAGGTCTGGGCCGCGCACAAGAGCGCGATCCTGCACGAGAAGCGCTTCGGCGGTGACACCCTGCTGCGCCGCATCCGCCAGTTCGTCACCCCCACCATCGGCGACCTCGAGATGCGCGACGGCGCGGTGCGGAATCGCCGCACCGGCGCAATCGTCACCCACCGCGTTGCCTGCGCATTGACCATGGCCTATCCCCGAGCCCTGACCCTGGCGGCGGCCGACCAGGTCAAGGCCGCGCAGCGCTTCCGCGAGTGGCTGGCCAACAACAGCGAGTGCGTCAGCGTGACCGCCAAGGGCAATCGGCTCTATGAGCTGACCCTGGACCTGGCTGCGTATCGTCGGGCCTTCCCCGAGGCCGAGACCGCGCCCGACCTTGACCAGGAAGTGCTCAGCGATTTCGAGGACCTCAGCCGCTCCTAGCATCTCAGCCTGGCAGTGAGTCCCTGACCTGCGGCCCGCGGACCGCGTAGCGTCCTAGACTGAGCTCCCTGACAAGGAGGCTTTCCGGGATGGCGATCGAGATCGAGAAGCAGGCCGTGGCCGGCGGGAGCGGCCCCGCGACCAAGTGGGTGTACCTCTTCGAAGAGGGCAACAAGGACATGCGCGACCTCCTTGGCGGCAAGGGGGCCGGCAACGCCGAGATGACCAACGCAGGCCTGCCCGTGCCGCCGGGCTTCACCATCACGACCGCCAGCTGCAACGCCTATTACCAGCGGGACGACTTCCCGCCGGGTATGTGGGAACAGGCCCTCGAGGCCCTGGCCGACGTGGAGCAGAAGACCGGCAAGAAGTTCGGCGACGCCGCCAACCCACTGCTGGTCTCGGTGCGGTCGGGCGCCAAGTTCTCGATGCCCGGGATGATGGACACCATCCTCAACCTGGGCATGAACGCCGAGGTCGCCGAGGGGCTGGCGCGGCTCACCGGGGACGAGCGCTTCGCGCTCGACGCCTATCGCCGCTTCATCCAGATGTTCGGCAAGACCGCCAAGGACATCGGCAAACGCCAGAACCCGGCGGCGCCGGGTCCTACGGGGGGATCGCCCCCCGGCCCCCAACCGGATACCGATGCCGGCGACGAGAACCCGTTCGAGGACGCCCTGGATGCGGCGAAGAAGAGTGCCGGGGTCGAGAACGACGCCGACCTTGATGCTGGCCAGCTGCGCGCCCTGGTCACCGAGTACAAGCGCATCTATCGCGACGCGCTCGGCGAGGACTTCCCCGAGGACCCGCGGGCCCAGCTCGCCGACGCCATCCGCGCCGTCTTCCGCTCCTGGATGAACCCGCGGGCCAAGGCCTACCGCCGCGCCGAACGCATCGCCGACGACCTCGGTACCGCGGTCAATGTCCAGGCCATGGTCTTCGGCAACTTGGGGGCCGACTCCGGCACCGGCGTCGCCTTCACGCGCGACCCCATCACTGGCGAGAAGTCGCTGTACGGCGACTACCTGCTGAACGCCCAGGGCGAGGACGTGGTCGCGGGGATCCGTAAGACCGAACGCATCGACGCCCTGAGGCGCGAGCTCCCGGACGTCTACCGCCAGTTCGAGGGCATCGCCGCCCAGCTTGAGAAGCACTACCGCGACGTCCAGGACCTGGAGTTCACGATCGAGCGGGGCAGCCTCTTCATGCTCCAGACCCGCGCCGCCAAGCGCACCGCCGAGGCCGCCATCAGGATCGCCGTGGACATGGTGGAGGAGGGGCTGATCAGCCAGGACGAGGCGGTCAGTCGCGTCGAACCGCGCCAGGTCGAGACCCTGCTGCATCGCCGCATCGACCCCGCTGCGACGGTCGAGGAGATCGGCCGCGGCGTGCCCGCCAGCCCCGGCGCGGCGATCGGCGCAGCGGTCTTCGACGCCGACACCGCCGAGGAGCGCGGTCAGGCCGGCGAGCAGGTGATCCTGGTCCGCATCGCCACCGACCCCGACGACGTCCACGGCATGATCGCCGCCCAGGGGGTGCTGACCAGCTCCGGCGGCACCGCCAGCCATGCCGCCCTGGTGGCGCGGATGATGGGCAAGCCCTGTGTGGTCGGCGCCGACAGCATTGAGGTCGACCTCCGCCTGCGCCAGTTCACCTCCGGCGGGGTGGTGGTCAAGGAGGGCGAGGTCTTCACCATCGACGGCAGCTCCGGCCAGGTCCTCAGGGGCGCCGTTGCCACGATCGAGCCGGAGCCCAGCGAGCCCTTCCGCAAGCTGCTGGGCTGGGCCGACGCGGCCCGCCGCCTGCAGGTCTGGGCCAACGCCGACTATCCCCGTGATGCCCAGAAGGCCCGCGAGAACGGCGCCCAGGGCATCGGCCTGTGCCGCACCGAGCACATGTTCATGGAGCAGGAGCGGCTGCCGATCGTGCAGCAGATGATCCTCGCCACCGACCACGAGGAGCGTCGCAGGTTCACCTTCCAGCTGCTCGACTTCCAGCGCTCCGACTTCGAGGGGATCCTTCTGGCGATGGACGGCCTGCCGGTGGTGATCCGCCTGATCGACCCACCGCTGCATGAGTTCCTGCCCAGCTACGAGGAGACGCTGGTCGACGTGACCCGCCTCGAGACACTGGGCAAGGAGGGCCCTGAACTGGACCAGAAGCGCCACCTCCTCGCCGCCATCGGCGCGATGCGGGAGGCCAACCCGATGCTGGGGCTGCGGGGATGCCGCCTCGGCCTGACCCGGCCCGAGATCACCGAGATGCAGGTCACCGCGATCATCCAGGCGGCGATCGCCCTGAAGCGCCGGGGCCTGGACCCCCACCCCGAGATCATGGTCCCCCTGGTGGGACTGGTCGCGGAGATCCGCGCCGTCCGCGAGCAGCTTGAGGCGGTGGCCCAGCAGGTGATGCGGGCCGAGAAGACCGAGGTGGACTACAAGTTCGGCACCATGATCGAGGTACCCCGCGGTGCCCTGGTCGCAGCCGACATCGCCGAGTTCACCGAGTTCTTCAGCTTCGGCACCAATGACCTCACCCAGACCACCTACGGATACTCTCGCGACGACGCCGAGGGCAAGTTTCTGGTCAGCTACCTGGCGCAGGGCATCCTCAAGGAAAACCCCTTCCAGACCATCGACCGCGAGGGTGTGGGGCGGCTGATGCGGATGGGCGTGGAGGAGGGCAGGCGCACCCGGCCGGACCTCAAGATCGGGATCTGCGGCGAACACGGCGGCGACCCGCGCTCGGTCGAGTTCTGCCATCAGATCGGCCTCAACTACGTCAGCTGCTCGCCCTACCGGGTGCCGGTCGCCAGGCTGGCGGCGGCCCAGGCGGCGATCGCCGAGAAGAGCGCCACCGCCGAACGCGACCGCTAGCCGCGGGTAACGGGGGCGCAGCCAGTCAGTCCCGGCGCTGCGCCTCGCGCTCCGCTCTACGCGCCCGCCGATACTCCCAGTAGCTGCCGTCCAACACCGTTGTGAAGTCCCTCCATACAACGCGCGACTCTCG
The DNA here is from genome assembly GCA_036741395.1 of Candidatus Dormiibacterota bacterium. GTDB lineage: Bacteria > Chloroflexota > Dormibacteria > DASZGP01 > DASZGP01 > JAXDLW01. The sequence continues at coordinate 6,852 of DAINSI010000021.1, read as the reverse complement.
GCCGATTCCGAGCAGTAGCGGGCCGCCCCAGATGCCGAAGGAAAGGAGCCCGAAGGCCAACGCCACGACCTCTACGCTGAGGCGTCCGTCCTGCTGCCAGTAGACGTCCTTGAGCTGGAGCCACAGCGCGAACTCGTCGAGGATCAGGGCCGCCGCCACCCCGAAGGCCAATGGCGACAGCCGTGAGGGCCAGTCGAACGACGGCTCGCGGGTGCCCATCTGCACCAGCCAGGCGTACGCCACCACGAGCATCAGCAGGATGCCCCACACCAGGTGGTGGACGTGCGTGCCGCCGACCGAGACATTGTGGAAGGGACCGATGTTGTAGTGAATCGAGAAGGTGAGCAGGCGCACCAGCATGAAGGTCAAAGCGAAGGTCGCCGACGAGAGGAACAGGCGCTCACGCCGCGGCTCGTGGCGCATGTGCTGGTAGTACACACGAAGGTAGCGGAAGAAGCCGCGGCGCCGGCGGTTGGCACCCTCGAACGGAGCGATGGTCTCCGGCGCCGGGGACGCATCTTCGAGGCGGCGGTCGCTGGCAGCACGACGGTCGCCGGCGCGACGATCCGTGGCCGCGCGGTCGCGGATGGGCGCGCCGCCGGTGTCGTCGGCCTGCCTCCTTTCCCCGATGCTCACTGGCCCAATGCCACCTCTTTTCTGCTCCCACCGGATCCGCCCGACGAGCCCGACTGCATCGTACGCTGCGAATAGTCCGGCGATGCCCACCTGGATCGTGGGACATAATCAGCTGATGGGCGAGCCCATCCCCTGGCGCGAGTGGTTCTGGGCGGCGGCTTGGACCTTCCTGCTCTGCGCGGTGGTCGGCCTCAGCGCCGCGCTGGTGGCCAACCGGCCGGAGTTCTTCTGGTACTCGCTGGGGCTGGCGGTGATCCTCGAGGGCGCCGCCGGGATCGCCATGGCCCTGGACTGGATGGGGATGCCCGGGGGCCTGATCGTGGGGACGGTGATGTTCTTCCCCTGGAGCCTGGCGGCGCTCCTGCTCTTCCGCAAGGAGGTCCCCTGGGACGAGTGGCGCGGGCGGCGCGGCGACAGCCGGGCCTGACGCGCGTCAGGTCAGGGGAACGCGCGCCTTCGCCTGGCCAGCACCAGGAGGGTCGTGGCCGCCAGTAAGCCGGCCGCCGGCAGCCAGGGCAGCCGCGGGGACCGCGACGTTCCCGGCATCCCGCTCGATCCCGTGGTTGTCAGCCGCGGGGCAACCGTCACCAGCGTCCGTCCGCCGACCAGCGGCAGGGTGACCGTCGAGCCCGCCAGGACCTGCCCGACGGCCGGTGGTGGCGGCTCCCACAGCGGAGCGTCCGAGGGCTGGACCCAGACCTCGAAGTGATGCCCTGCCGGCACCATGACGGCGTCATGCCAGAGGTCGAACTGCACGCGCTGTTCCACCCCGGCGGCGCCCGGCGGCGTGGTGCAGGCTCGAGCCAGGAGGGTACCCGCGCCATCCGGGGCGACGTCCCAGACCTTGACGCTGACCTGGCTGGGGCTGCCGCTGCTGAGCCACTTCAGGTCGGCGTGGGCTGCGCCGGCATAGAGCACAGACGACGTCAGCGGCGCGGTGGTGGTGATCATGGTGTCCAGGGGGGTGTGGTCGGGAAGTGCCTTGATGGTCTGCCCCATGCCGCTGGCGTTGGCCCCGAACTGCGCCACGGGGTCGTTGGCGAATCCCTGGGCGCCGGCGCCACTGAGCGCCTGGCCGGGCGTCAGCATGACCGGCGACATCACGACGCCGGGCGGCGGCCAGCTGGGTGACATCTGCCGCACCAGCTGCCCGGAGGCCACGTCGAGGTACCAGTAGGTCACGGGCGGCTCGGTGTCGATGCCATTGGGGTCACCGCGCAGCCAGCGCCCCATCCAGCGCTGGATCTGGGTCTCGCGGTAGGTGGTCTCATACGCCGGCGGGTTGGGGGCGAAGTGTCCGCCCCAGGACAGGTAGAGGTGATTGTTGGCGTTGGGCATGCGCTGGTACATCAGCACCGCCTGGTCGACGGGGAACAGGGTGTCGTCGAATGCCTGCACCCACATCGACGGCTGGGTCAGCTGCGCGGTGTAGTTGCGCGGTGAGCGCGCCTCGAACTCCTGCGAGGGCAGCTTGCCGTCCAGCGGGTTGGCGATCTCAGCGCCGGTCTGCAGGTAGGTGGTCCAGCGCGATACCAGGTTGGGATCGGTGCGGGCGCCCATCGCGAGGTATGCCGCGGACAGGATCACGACGTCGACCGAGAACTTGATGCAGCCGTTGGGCTTGAGGCTCTCGGCCAGCCCGGAGAAGGTGTGCCCCGGCGCGAGCACCTTGAGCCGGGGATCGGCCGCGCCCACCAGGTTGGTGGTGCCCCCGCCCTGGCTGTAGCCGGTCATCGCCGCACGCTGAGGGTCGGCGGCGGTCAGCACCTTGTGACTGAAGACCCAGTCCATCACGTCACGGCTGTCCTGGACGGTCTTGGCGCCGAAGAAGTCGAACAGCCCCCCCGAGTTGCCGTGGCCTCGCGCCGACCAGGTCACCCCGACGAACCCCTGCTGGGCCAGCGCCGTCGCCCGCGGGGCCTCGCTGCTGACGTTGCCGCCACCGCCGTGCGCGAAGAACACCACGGGGTACGTCCCCGCCGCCATCGGGCGGATGTATCGCGCCTCCAACGACGTCCCGTCGAGGCTGGAGAGAACGATGAAGTCGTGGCTGCTAACCGCCACGGTGGCTGCCGGCGCGGCCGCCAGGGCTCTGCTCGTCGGCGCCAGCTGAAAGCCGCATACGGCCACCAGCGCTGCCGCCGCGCTCGCGATGCGCCTGCCCCCCGGCCTCGCGTTCAAGCTCGGATTATCGCCCCCGGGGCCAGATCCGCGCCGTCGGCCTCCGGCAGCCCGGCGCGCTAGTCTTGGGGGTGGCGCCGGGGGATGCCGTCCGTGAGGTCAAGGACCGCCTTGACATAGTCGAGGTCATCGGCGGCTACGTACGGCTGCAGCGGGCCGGCCGCGACTACAAGGGGCTCTGCCCCTTCCACTCGGAGAAGACCCCGAGCTTCACGGTCAGCCACGAAAAGCAGGTCTGGTTCTGCTTCGGCTGCAACGAGGGCGGCGACATGCTCAGCTTTGTCCAGAAGGCCGAGGCGATGGAGTTCCCCCAGGCTCTGCAGATGCTGGCCGAGAAGGCCGGGGTGGAGCTGGAGGAGCACAGCGGCGGCGGCGGCCGCAAACGCGCCCAGGAGCGCCAGCGCGCCAAGGAGGTCAACGACCTCGCGGCCCAGTACTTCCACCACATCCTGCTCAACCACCGCGCCGGCTCGCGGGGGCTGCGCTACCTGGAGAAGCGCGGAATCGAGGCCGAGACCATCGCCGCCTTCCAGGTGGGCTACGCGCCGGCCGGCACCAAGTCCGACAACCTGCTCCGTTTCCTGGTCCAGCGCAAGGTCACCGAGGACGAGGCGGTCAGGGCCGGGGTGGCATTGGGAGGTGAGGGACGACGGGCCATCGATCGTTTCCGGGGCCGGATGATGTTCCCCATCCGCGACGAGCAGGGGGCCGTGATCGGCTTCGGTGGGCGGGCCATGGACAGCACGCCGCCCAAGTACATGAACTCTCCCCAGACCTCGATCTACGACAAGGGGCGGGTGATCTACGGGCTGGACGCGGCCAAGAAGAAGATCAGCTCGGAGGGTCGGGCGCTGCTGGTCGAGGGCTACTTCGACGTCCTGATGTCACACCAGAACGGGATCGACTACGCCGTCGCCAGCTCAGGCACGGCGGTGACCCCCGACCAGCTCAAGGCGCTGCGCCGCTTCGCCACCGAGCTCTACCTCTGCCTCGACACCGACGAGGCCGGCAAGAACGCCACCCAGCGCGTCATCGCCGACGCCGCGAGGTCAGGCATGCGGGTGATGGTGGTGGAGCTGCCCAACGCCAAGGACCCCGGCGACTTCTTCCTCAAGACCCCCCAGCTCTGGCTGGACGCCGAGGGCGCGGCCCTGGCCGGTTGGGAGTGGTGGCTGAAGGGGATCCTGGAGCGGTACAAGCTGAGCAGCCCCGATGGTCGCGACACCGCCGCCCGCGCGGTGATCCCGGTTCTCAGCCGGATTCCCGAGGAGGCCACCCTCGACATCTATTGCCAGTACGCGGCCCAGAGCCTGCGCGTCGACCCGGCCCGGCTGCTGGCCGACGTCCAGCACTACCGCAAGACCGGACGCGCCGCCCGCCCCGAGCCCGAGGTCCCGGCCGCCGTCAGCATCACCCTCCCCGTCGGGGGTGAGATCCCGGGGCGCCCCGAGGAGGACCGCCTCCTGGGCCTGATGCTGAGCGCGCGCTCGACGGGCGCAATCCTGGCCGAGCTGACTGCGGTGGAGCCGCTGGGCCGTCCCGAGCTGGAGGAGCTCTGCGGCCGGGTCAGTGAGCTGGTCGAGGCCGAGGGTCCCGACGCCCTGGAGCGCAACCTCGAGCGGTTCACCGAGGAGGAGCGGCCCCGGCTGGTCCGGCTCAGCCTGGTGTCGAGATTCACGGGAGAGGACGGCGAGTTGCGCACCGCCCTCGCTGACTGCGTGAATAGGATTCGACTCAGGAATTACGAGGCCGCCATGGCGGCGTTGGAGGATCGACTGAAGGCGACGGGAGTGGGCGAAGACAACGGGGCTCGTGACGAGTTGCTCCACGAGCACCGGCAACTGGCGCAGCGACGCGCCTCCCTCCGCGTCCAGCTCTTCCGAGGCCCCACATGACCGCGTCCCGAAAGACCCCCGAACCCGACGACCCCGCCGTGACGCCTGAGCCCGCCGGGCCACCTGTCGCGGTGGAGGAGAAGCGCAGCCGCAAGGGCGGCTCGGCCACCGCCGGCAAGAACGGCAAGGGCCGCGAGGACGAGCTTTTCGCGGCGGCCGAGATGCTGCTCGTCAAGGGCAAGGAGGCCGGCTTCCTGGCGCCGGACGACATCCTCACCGCGTTCCCCGGCATGGAGGCCGAGCCCGACCAGATCTTCCGCATCTTCAATGCCTTCAAAGAGATCGGGATCGATGTCTCGGATGACGGCAAGGAGTTCGAAGAGGTCGCCGAGATCGATGATGAGCTCATCACCCAGGTCGAGGTCCTGGAGGCCGTCTCCCTGGACGACCCGGTGCGGATGTACCTCAAGGAGATCGGCCGGGTGGCGCTGCTGCGTGCCGACCAGGAGGTGGAGTACGCCAAGGCCATCGAGGCCGGCTCCGCCGAGGCCAAGCACCGCCTCACCGAGGCCAACCTGCGCCTGGTGGTCTCCATCGCCAAGAAGTACATCGGCCGTGGGATGTCGTTCCTGGACCTGATCCAAGAAGGAAATATGGGCCTAATCAGGGCAGTTGAGAAGTTCGACTACGCCAAGGGCTTCAAGTTCTCGACATATGCCACCTGGTGGATCCGCCAGGCGATCACCCGGGCCATCGCCGACCAGGCCCGCACCATCCGCATCCCGGTGCACATGGTGGAGACCATCAACAAGCTGGTGCGCGTCTCCCGCCGCTTGCAGCAGGAGCTGGGCCGTGAGCCCACCGACGACGAGATCGGCGAGGTCATGGGCATCACCCCGGACAAGGTCCGCGAGATCATCAAGGTCAGCCAGGACCCGGTCTCGCTGGAGACCCCGATCGGCGAGGAGGAGGACTCCCACCTCGGCGACTTCGTCGAGGACAAGGAGGCCATCGCACCCTCCGAGGCGGCCAACCTGACGATGTTGCGCACCGAGGTCGAGGACATCCTCGACACGCTCACCCCCCGCGAGCGGCGCGTGCTGCAGCTGCGCTTCGGCCTGATCGATGGGCACCAGCGGACGCTCGAGGAGGTCGGCAAACGCTTCGGCGTCACCCGCGAGCGCATCCGCCAGATCGAGGCCAAGGCACTGCGCAAGCTGCGCCATCCCAGCCGCAGCAAGCGGCTCAAGGACTACCTGGAGTAGTCCCCTGGCCGGCCCCGGCGCCCGACCCTCTACTAGGGAGACGCGCCCGGGCTTGGCGTCGCGCCCGCCGTGATGCTGAACCCGAAGCTCGAGATGATCTCGGTGAAGAGATCGAGGTCCTGCGGCGATGCGCCCCGCAGGGTGATCAGGACCGCGTGCCCGGGGGCGATGGCGACCTTGGCATCGCCCTCGTAGCCGCCGCCGTTGAGCTGGAAGGTGCGCTTCACCGCGGTGATGCCGCCAACCTCGAAGTCGGTGGTGTCGAGAATGGACCCGCTGGTGGTCGGGACAGCGCCCAGGCTGCTCACATTCGCCGCGGCATGGACGATCAGGCGCGTCTGCGCCAGGCCTGGCGTGGGACTGGCGCCGCTCGGCCCCACCTGGGGGCTGGCGGCTCCGCTCGGTGGCGGCGAGTCCATCTCGACGTCGCTGTCCTTCTCGCCGGCGGTCCAGGTCGCGGGGTAGAGGAAGTAATAACCGCCGCCCGGGTTGGAGTATGCGAGCTGGGCGCGGGCCGTGACCAGGGCCTGGGGAGGATGGCTCCTGATGTCCCTATCGGCGACCCACCCCGCCGTGCCGTTGTAGGTCACGCGGTACCAGCCAGGGTTGCCGGCATGAAACTCGGTGGCGGTGAGTTGGATGCCCTGGGCGACGTGGGCCAGCACCTGGCCGGTGCCGGCGGGAGTGTCCCGCAGGCTCAGCCCGACCGGGCTGAGGATCCAGATGGCCCGCAGCAGGGGGCCGCTGGGGGAGGCCGAAGCCGCCGGCGGGGTTGGTCCCGAATAGGAGGTCGTGGAGCTGGGCAAGGAGCAGGCGGCGAGAAGCCCCGCGGCAAGCGCCGGAAGGCCAAGTCGGAGGGTGACGTTCATATACTCTGGGACGGCATTCCGGAGTAGCTCAATGGTGGAGCAGGCGGCTGTTAACCGCAAGGTTGT
>DAINSI010000020.1:33878-36874 GCA_036741395.1 Candidatus Dormiibacterota bacterium | reverse complement strand
ACCGCCCGCGCCGGCGCGACCGAATGCCGACCACCCGCCGGTGATCGGGGGGGGTGGCCATTTCTCCTTCGGCTGGTGCACCTGGTACGTCGCCACCAAGCGCTACGTCCCCTGGATGGGCAACGCCATCGAGTGGTATGGAAACGCCGCCGCGATGGGCTTTCCTGAGGGCTCGACACCCCGGCAGGGCGCCATCATGGTGACCCGTGAGAGCGGTTGGGGCCACGTGGCCTACGTCGAGTCGGTGGACGCCGACGGCAAGGGCTGGACGGTGTCGGAGATGAACTTCAAGGGCTTTGGAGTGGTCTCCAGCCGGCACATCTCGATGGGCCTGGTGCCCCTCGTGGGGTTCATCTACTAAAACCCTCTCTCACCCCAAACAGTACATTTGTCGCGGATGACGGCGATCTCAGCGGAGTCGAGGACGCGCCGCCTCGCGGAACTGCGAGGCCGCACCGACGCCATGCTGGCGTCGCTGGAGGACCTGGTCCGCACGGAGTCACCGTCGGCCGACTTCGACGCCACCGCTCGCTGCGCCACCACCCTGGCCGCGGCGGGCTCCGCGCTCCTGGGGGCGCCTCCCGAGCGGGTCGAGGTTGAGGGTCGAACCCACCTGCGCTGGCGCTTCGGGCCCACCCGGGTCGCGGTCATCGGCCACTTCGATACCGTGTGGCCTCTCGGCACCGTGGACCGCTGGCCCTTTGCGGTGAACGGCGGCCGGGCCACCGGGCCGGGAATCTTCGACATGAAGGCGGGCGCGATCCAGTCGCTCTACGGGCTGAGCCTGCTCGAGAGCCTCGAGGGCGTTTGCGTCCTGATGACCTCTGACGAGGAACTGGGCTCGCCAACCTCGCGGGTGCTGGTGGAGGATGCGGCGCGTGGCGCCCTGGCCGCCCTGGTGGCCGAACCGGCGGCCCGCGACGGTTCTTATAAGACAGGCCGAAAGGGGGTCTCGATGTACACCATCCGGCTCCACGGTGTCGCCGCCCACGCCAGTGACCCGGCGCGCGGCGCCAACGCCAGCACGGAGCTGGCGCGGGTGCTCCTCCGGGTTGAGCAGCTCACCGACATGGACCGCGGCACCACCGTCACCCCCACGCTGTTGGAAGGGGGCGTGACCCAGAACACGATCCCCGACCGGGCCTGGTTCTACACCGACTGCCGGGTCGTCGACCTCGACGAGCAGCAGCGCGTGGACCGCGCCATGCAGGCGCTGGTCTCCTCCAACCCGCGCGTGCGGGTGGAGGTCAGCGGTGGACCGAACCGGCCGCCGTTCGCCGTCGGCCTGGGGGAGGCCCTGCACCAACGCGCCGCCGGCTTTGCCGAGGAGATGGGCCTGCCCCGGGTCGGCGGCGTGCACGTCGCCGGCGGATCCGATGGCAACTTCACCGCGGCCATCGGAGTCCCAACGCTGGATGGCATGGGGGCCGTCGGTGACCTCGCTCACGGCGAGGGCGAGTACATCGATGTCGCCGCCATGGCGGAGCGGGCAGCGCTGCTGGCCGCGTTGGTCGAGGACCTCCAGCAGGAGGCCTCCGCGTCAGGCTGACGTCTACTCCCCGGCGCGCGACCCCGAGGCGATCGGTGGTGTGACCGACGGCGGCAGCGGCCCGGGGACGGGGCCGTCGACAGGCTCGCGGCGGCGCGTGAACTCGTTGGTCTCGAGTTCCTCGAGCAGGGTGTCCACCACATCGACCAGTGATCCGCCCGCGGCGACCACCTCGCGCTGGCGCAGGTAGCTCGGGCCCCGCTCCATCATCGTGGCCACCCGCGCCAGCTCAGCCTCGCAGCCGAGCCGCCGGGACACCGGCCCGAGCTGGTCGATGAGCTCCGACAACGACTCCCGCAGCGGCTCGGTACGCCCGGTCTCGTCGACGATGACCTCGGCCTCCAGGCCATGCCGCGCCGCCCGCCACTTGTTCTCACGGACGATCCACTCGCGCCACCTCGGCAGCTCGTAGCCCTCGTCGAGGAGAGTGTCCATGCGGTGCACCATGCACTGGAAGAGCGCGGTTACCGCCCCCACCTCGTAGAGCGTGGGCAGGCCGTCGCAGACGCGCAACTCGACGGTCCCGAAGTTGGGGTGGGGGCGCACGTCCCACCACACCTCGCGGATCGTCTCGATGGTGCGCGCCGAGATCAGGGTGCCCATGAACTCCTCGAACTGCTCCCAGCCCGACAACTGGTACGGCGGCCCCGCCGTCGGCAGGCCCTCGAAGACCTTGGAGCGACAGGACGCCAGGCCGGTGTCGCGACCCATCCAGTAGGGGCTCGAGGCCGACAGCGCAAGGAAGTGGGGGATGTAGCCAGAAACGGCGTTGACGATCGGGATCGCCTTCTCGGGCGCCCGCACGCCCACGTGCACGTGGATCCCGAAGATCTGCATCCGGCGGGCCAGCCACTGCATGTCCTCGACGAGCTTGATGTAGCGGGGGTTGGGGCTGATCGCCTGGGTGGCCCAGTCGGTGAAGGGGTGCGAGCCGGAGCACATCAGGCCGACCCCCCGGGGCTCGGTGTGTGTGCGCAGCTCCTCGATGGTGCCGGCGAGCTCGCGCTCTGCGTCGGCCGCGGTCGCGCTGACGCCGGTGAGGATCTCGATGGTCGATTCCATCAGCTCGTGCTTCGCCTGGGGGTGCTCCCCGCCGGCGTCACCGTGGCCCATCTCGCTGAGGATCTCGGTGGCGATCGATCGAAGTTCTCGGGTCTCGCGATCCACGATCTCGAGCTCCATCTCCACCCCGATGCTGGCGCGCTTCGAGGGAAAGAACTGTATTGGCATCTCCGCTCCCTTGGTTGGCGCGAATCATAGGGGACCGATAGGCGCCGCCCGCCTCGCCTCAGGCCATGGCGCGCGCCTGCGTCCGCCTGCTCGCCGCGAAGGCCAGCAACGCCACCAGCAGGCCGCTGAAGCCGACCGCCGCGCCGGCAAAGAACGGGACTCGCGAAGATTCCCGTTTCGACGATGAAGACCCCCGCGACGAGGGCCAATAGGCTCC
>DAINSI010000020.1:1544-33868 GCA_036741395.1 Candidatus Dormiibacterota bacterium | reverse complement strand
CCGCGAGCCGGCGGGGCGGACACTCCTGATGACTAGCCGGCGAACTCTTCCAGGAGGGCGGCGCTGGTCTTGATGCCTCCCTCGAACTGGGAGACGTCGAGCTTCTCGTTGGGCGAATGCAGGCGGTCGTCGGGGAGCCCGAAGCCAGAGGCGATCAACTCCACCCCGAGGTGCTGTTGGAAGGCCGCCATGACCGGGATGCTCCCGCCCATGCGCACGAACACCGGCTCGGTCTCAAAGGCCCGGCGGAAGGCCCGCGCCGCGGCCTGCACGCCACGGCCGTCGACCGGCGCGCTGACCGGCTCGTCGAGGCTGATTTCCTTGATTTTGACCTTGATGCCCGGCGTGGTCAGCTCGGCGACCCGCCGCTGGTAGAGCTCGAAGATCTCACGCGGGTCCTGGTTGGGGACCAGCCTCATCGAGATCTTGGCCATGGCCTTCGCCGGGATCACGGTCTTGGGGCCGTCCCCGACGAAGCCGCCGAGGACGCCGTGGACATCGAGGGTGGGACGAGCGTAGAGGCGGTGGAGGACACCATATTCGGCCTCGCCGAAGAAGGCGTCGCTGCCGATCTCGTCGCGCAGCAGCGCGTCCTCGTCGATGCCCAGGCGCTGCCACGACTCGACCTCCTCCGGGGAGGGATCGAGGACCCGGTCGTAGAAGCCGGGGATGGTGACATGTCCACTGCTGTCCTTGAGCCCGGCGATGATCCAGCCCAGCGCGTTGAGCGGGTTGGGGGCGCCGCCGCCGTAGGTCCCGGAATGCAGGTCGGCGGAGGCACCCTGCACCTCCAGCTCGGTGTAGACCAGCCCCCGCAGCCCGGTGAGCACCGCCGGCACGCCAGCCTTGGGGAAGTTGTTGTCAGCGACAAAGACGGCGTCGGCCTTGAGCTCGTCCTTGTGGTCGGCGAGGTACTTGAAGAGGCTCCGGCCGCTGATCTCCTCCTCGCCCTCGATCGTCCACTTGACGTTCACCGGCAGTTTTCCCTGCGCTGCCATCACCGCCTCCAGGCCCTTGAGGATGGCAAAGAACTGGCCCTTGTTGTCAGAGGACCCGCGGGCATAGATCTTGCCGTTGCGCACCTCGGGTTCAAAGGGAGGCGATGACCACTCGTCGAGCGGGTCCGCGGGCTGGACGTCGTAGTGGCCGTAGAGCAGCAGCGTGGGCGCCCCGGGCCCGGCCCCCAGCCAGTCTCCGCGCACGACGGGGTTGCCGGTGTCGGGCTCGGCCAGGTGCACGCTCTCCATCCCTGCCCGGCGCAGCGCCTCCGCGCTCGCCTCCGCCGCCACGCGAATGTCTCCCGCATGCTGCGGCAGCGCGCTGATGCTGGGGATGCGCAGGAGCTCGAAGAGCTCCTCCATGGACGTCGACAGGTTTGCCGAGGCGTGCTCGAAGGAGGTGCTCATGGATCCCGGCTTAGAAGGAGAAGAGGCGCAGCTCGATGCTCTCGACGGTGTCTTCCGCCGGCGCCAGCACGGGGTCGGGCTCGAGCGCGAAGTCCCCGTCGTCGAAGCTCAGGGCGGTCCACCACTCGTCGGTGACGCTCGCCTGGTTGGCCACTCGCTCCATCACGGCCTGGTTCGTGGTCTCTTGCAATGTCCCCATGCCTCGAAGCTAGCACCATGGCCCCGCGCGGTCAAATGTGAGAGAGTGCCTCGCTGGTATAATCCGACGAGGAATCACCCCCCGTTGCCGGGCCTGCCGGCGAAGGGGATTTTTTGTTTCTAGCGGCCCTGTTCGGTAAGCCCGGACGCCTCCTGTGAGCGAATGAATATCGGGATCCTGCTGAAGCTGGCGCGCGGCGTGCCGCGCTACGGCCGGCTCGTCTACTGCCTATTCCGCGACCCCCGCACGCCCCGCTGGTGGAAGGTGGGCGTCATGGTGGCGCTCTTCGCCGTGTGGGCGCCGTTCATCCCGCTCGACTTCATCCCCATCGTGGGGCAGATGGAGTGGGTCGGGCTCACCTTCCTGACGCTGCGGTTTGCCGTCGGCCGCGCGCCGCGTGAACTGGTCGAGGAGCACGAGGCAGCCATCGCGGCAGGCGACAGCCTCTTCCATCAAGACATCAAGAAGGCGCGCGACCGGGTCGAGTCCCGGCCGCGGGTCGCCTAGTGGTCACCACAACGGAGAAGCGATGAAGGTTCTGTTCCTGAAGGATGTCGAGGGCACCGCCAAGAGCGGCGACGTCAAAGAAGTCACTCCCGGGTTTGCCCGCAACTTTCTGTTCCCGCGCCGCCTGGCGACCCATGTCACCCCAGGTGCGGTGGCCCACGTCGACCGCATGCGCGGAAGCGCCGATCGCAAGGCGGCGAGGGGCCGCGTCGACGCGGAGGACCTGGCACAGCAGCTGGGCACCGCCTTCATCAGCCTGAGCGCGCGCGCCGGCGAGGACGGGCGGCTCTTCGGTTCGATCACCAACGGCGACGTCGCCGAGGCGCTCAACCTCCAGTACGGGATCTCCGTGGACCGCCGCAAGATCAGCTTCCCGGACGCCATCAAGGCGGCCGGCTCCTGGCTGGCGGAGGTCGACCTGGGTCACGGCGTCCACGCCACCGTCAACCTGAACGTCGAAACCGAGTAGAACCCGGACGCCGGGATTGAGGGGATGACTCTCGAGACGCGTGCCCCGGTCTCCTCGGCCACGCCGCCGCAGAACCTGGAGGCCGAGGCGGCCGTGCTCGGCGCCTGCCTGGTCAGTGCCGAGGCCATGGAGCGGGTCTCGGACATCCTCAAGCCCGAGTCCTTCTACCAGCCCCGCAACGGGCATGTATTCCGCGCCGCCGTGGAGCTGGCCAGGCGCGGCCTGCCCGTCGACATCATCACGGTGCGCGACGAGCTCATCAAGCTGGGCCTGCTGGACGCGGCGGGCGGGGACGGGTACCTCGCGGCGCTGGAGTCTGGCGCCGGCATCGCCGCCAACGTCGAGGCCCACGCCCGCGTCATCGAGGAGGCCTCGGTGCGCCGCGGCATGCTGCAGGCGGCGGTGCGGATCCACGACCTCGCCAGCAATGTCGGCATGGATGTCGACGCCGCCCTGGGCCGCGCCGAGTCGGAGATCTTCCGCCTCGCCGAGACCCGGACTACCGACGAGGCCGTACCCCTCAAGTCACTGCTGAGCGAGCAGTGGGAACAGATCGAGCGCCGCCACGAGGACCCCAACTCGGCGACCGGCGTCCCCAGTGGCTTCTACCAGCTGGACGAGATGACCGGGGGATTCCAGAGGTCCCAGCTGGTCATCCTCGCGGCCAGGCCCAGTGTTGGCAAGGCGCTGGCCCTCGACACGCCGATTCCCACCCCCAACGGCTGGAGCACGATGGGCGCCCTGCGCGTCGGGGACCAGGTATTTGATGACCGCGGGCGCACCTGCACCGTGACCATGACCACCGGGGTGATGCACCAGCGGCGGTGCTACGAGGTCACCTTCTCTGACGGCGAGCGGATCACCGCCGATGAGGACCACCAGTGGTACGTGCGCACCCGGGCGGCGCGCAAGCGTCGTGGGGAGGGCGAGATCCTGACCACGGGAGCGATGGCGGCATCGGTGCGCGCGTCTGGCGGGCGTGCCAACTACTCGATCTCGACGTGCGGCCCCCTCCAGTACCCGGAGCGCGACCTACCCATCGACCCGTACGTTCTGGGCGCCTGGCTGGGCGACGGAAACACGCACAGCGCCGTCATTACGGTCGGAGACCCCGAGGTCGTGGCGGAGATCGTTGGCGCAGGGGTGCCGGTGACGCCGCGAATCGTGTCCGGCGGGAGAACGCCACAGGTTGGCCTGTCTTCGGGCCGTGGATACGCGACCGGCGCGAAGCTGACCGCCGCCGAGGTGGGGGAGATCCGCGCCCAGCGCGCTGCGGGGCGGCTGCTCTCGGCGATCGCCACAGACTTCCGCACCAGCATGCCCAACGTCAGCCTCATCGCCAACGGGAAGTCCTGGCAGGACCCGGCCCGGAAGGCTCCCATCCAGGTGACCTTGCGCGCGCTCGGAGTGCTCGGAAACAAGCACGTGCCGCGGACCTACCAGGAGGCTTCGACGGCCCAGCGGTTGGCGTTGCTGCAGGGACTGATGGACACTGATGGCACGATCGACGTCCGCGGCCACGCGGAGTTCACGTCGACGACGCGGAAACTGGCGCAGGACGTGCTCGAACTCCTGCGAGGACTGGGGCTCAAGCCGACGTTCCGCATAGGCCGCGCGATGCTCGGTGGGACGGACCGCGGGCCCAACTACCGCGTGTACTTCAAGCCCACCGTCCTGCCGGTGTTCAGGATCCCGCGCAAGCTCAACCGCCAGCTGTCGACCGGTGTCACGGCCTCCTGTCGCCACCGCACCATCGAGGAGATCCGGGAGGTTCCCAGTGTTCCCATGCGGTGCATCCAGGTGGACTCACCGTCCCACCTGTACCTCGCGGGGATGGCGTGCATCGCGACCCACAACACCTCGCTGGCCCTGAACATCGCTCAGCACGTCGCGGTCAAGGAGAAGCAGGCGGTCGCGGTGTTCTCGCTGGAGATGTCGCGCTTCGACCTCACCCAGCGGCTGCTCTGCGCCGAGGCCGGGGTCGACTCCAAGCTGGTTCGCACCGGCAAGCTCTCGGAGACCGACTGGGCCAAGATCGCCAACGCCATGGGCACCCTGTCCGAGGGGCAGATCTACATCGACGACCGGCCCTCGCTCACCATCCTCGAGCTCCGCGCCCGCGCCCGCCGGCTCAAGGCCCGCTACGACATCCGCCTGGTGATGATCGACTACCTGCAGTTGATGTACGGCAGCGGCCGCCCCGAGAACCGCAACCAGGAGGTTTCCGAGATCTCCCGCGGCCTCAAGGCGCTGGCCCGCGAGCTGGACTGCCCCGTCATCGCGCTCTCCCAGCTCTCCCGCGCCCCCGAGCAGCGCGGCGACCGCAAGCCCCAGCTCTCGGACCTCAGGGAATCCGGATCTCTGGAGCAGGACGCCGACCTCGTGATGTTCATCTACCGCGAGGGACTCCACAACGATGAGGTCAAGCGCAACAAGACCGAGCTGATGGTCGCCAAGCACCGCAACGGCCCCACCGGCGATGTGCCGCTGCTGTTCCTGGAGAGCCAGACGCGCTTCGTCAACGTCACCCGCCAGTCGCAGGGGGGACCCGACTGATGCCGGTCGCGATCCTGGTCGGCGGCCAGTGGGGCGACGAGGGCAAGGGCAAGGTGATCGACATCCTGGCCTCCAAGACCGACATGGTGATCCGCTCGCAGGGCGGCAACAACGCCGGCCACACCGTGGTCCACGATGGGCAGACCCACAAGTTTCACCTGATTCCGTCGGGCATCCTCTTCCCCAATTGCCAGTGCGTCATTGGCAACGGCACGGTCCTCGACCCCAGGGTCCTGAGCGACGAGATCAGGGAGCTGCAGGAGGGGGGGATCGAGACCCGGGAGCACCTGGTCATCTCCGACCGGGCGCACATGATCATGCCGTACCACCCGATCATCGACCGCCTCGAGGAAGAGCAGCGTGGCGACGACCGCCTGGGCACCACCTACCGCGGCATCGGGCCCGCGTACCAGGACAAGATCCGCCGCATCGGCTTCCGCATCGGGGACCTCACCAAGCCGCGCTTCATGGAGAAGAAGCTCGACTTCGTCCTGCGCCTCAAGAACGACGTCCTGCGCGACCTCTACCACGCGCCCGAGCTCGATGAGAAGCAGGTCCTGGAGGAGATGCAGGCCTACGGCAAGTTCCTCGAGCCCTACATCGTGGACACCTTCCCGATGGTCCAGGACGCGCTCAGCCAGGACCGCAACGTCCTTCTCGAGGGCGCCCAGGGCGCGCTGCTGGACATCGATTTCGGCACCTACCCGTACGTCACCTCGTCGTGGCCGACGGCCGGCGGGGCGCTCACCGGCAGCGGCATCCCGCCGCGGGAGGTGGACCTCACGATTGGGGTCTTCAAGGCGTACACCACCCGCGTCGGCTACGGTCCGATGCCCACCGAGCTGCTGGGCGCGGAGGGCGACCGCCTGCGCGAGCTCGGCGCCGAGTTCGGCACCACCACGGGCCGGGCGCGGCGCGTTGGCTGGTTCGACGGCGCCGTGGCCAACTACGCCTCCAAGCTCAACGGCATCGACTCGGTTGCCCTCACCAAGCTCGACGTGCTCAGCGACTACGAGACCATCAAGGTCTGCACCGGGTACTTCCACCGCGGCCAGTTCCTGACCCACCCGGTCAGCAACATCAGCCACCTCAAGCACTGCGAGCCGGTGTACGAGGAGCTGCCCGGATGGAACTGCTCCATCGTCGACGCGAAGCGCTGGGAGGACCTGCCCGAGAACTGCCGCCGCTACATCGAGCGCATCAGCGACCTGATCGGCGCGCCCGTCGACATCATCTCGATCGGGGCCAGTCGCGAACAGACGATCCTCCGCAACCTGCCCTACTGATGGCCGCGACCGGGTAACGACCACGTAACCCCGGCTCGATACCCTCTACCCGTGAACATCCTGGACCTGGTCATCGTCGCCCTCCTCTTCGTCGCCGTCGGCAACGGCTACCGGCGTGGGTTCTCGCTGTCCTCGCTCTCCTACCTCGGCCTGGTGGTGGGACTGGCGCTGGGCGCGGTTGTGGCCCCGCCGGTCGAGCGGGCCTTCGCCACCGGCCCGACCACCGGACCGTACATCGCCCTGCTGATGCTGTTCCTGGCAGCGTTGATCGGCAGCAGCATTGGCTACGCCGCCGGCGAACCCATCCGGATGCGCCTGCTGCGCTCCCGCCACACCGGCCGGTGGGACTCGGTCGCGGGGGGCGCGTTCTCCATCTTCACGATCCTCGCCAGCGCGTGGTTCCTGGGTCTGGCTTTCTCCCGCGGCCCCATCCCCGCGCTCTCGACGGCCATCGAGCGCTCCGCCATCCTGCGCCTGCTCGACGCCAACTTCAAGAACCCCCCGTCGTTCCTCACCGGCGTGCAGCAGATCATCGCCGGCGTTCCCTACCCCCGGGTGTTCGACGCCATCGCCAACCCCGACCTGCCGGGGCCGGTCTCGGTCGACCCCGCCGTGGCCAACGACTCGGCGGTGATCTCGGCGGCGCAGCGCACCGTCAAGGTGCGCAGCGTGGGCTGTGGCGGCGAGGTGTTTGGGAGCGCCTACCCCGTGGGCGCCAACTACCTGATCAGCAACGCCCACGTCGTCGCCGGCACCCACGCCTCGCACATCATCACCCCCGACGGCCGCAGCCTGGCGGCGCGCGTGGTGCTCTTCGACCCCGAGCGCGACGTCTCGATCCTGTTCGTGCCCGGGCTCAAGCTGCAGCCGCTCCCCAACGCCGACGCGACCCGTGGGATCACGGGCGCGACCATCGGCTACCCCGGCGGCGGCAACGAGACCGTTGCCGCGGCCGCGGTGCGCGTGCGGATCCCCGCCCAGGGCCGGGACATCTATGGCGACGCCCAGGTCACCCGTGAGATCTATGTCCTCACCGCCGACATCCACCCCGGGAACTCGGGGGGGCCGCTGGTCGACGGGCAGGGCCGCGCCCTCGGGGTTGTCTTTGCGACCTCCACCAGCAACCCGTCCGAGGGCTACGCCCTGACCAACGCGGAGGTCGCCCCCGATATCTCCAGCGGCGTCGGCCGCGTCGACCAGGTCGGGACCGGTTCCTGCGCCTCCTAGCGTTGCGCGGTTAGGCGGGGAAGCGGAAGAGCCAGAGCCAGAGCAGAGCCGACACCAGGACGGTGAAGTACAGCGCGCCACCCATCGCGACCACCGCGGCGCGCTGCGAGCGCTCCAGGGTGGGGTCTCGCCAGACCAGCACCAGCCCGGCGGGCATGAAGAGCACCAGCGCCGCCAGCTGCCCTGGCGAGGTGCGGCCGGCGACCGCCGGCAGCGCGGATTGCCGCTCAGTTTGATCGGGCGCCGGCGCGCCATCGGCCGCCGGTCGTTCCAGCACCCCGGGAGCCCCCGCCAGGCCAAAGAGCTGGAAGAGCGTGACCAGCGCCGTGGACAGCGCGACCCCGAACCCGAAGGCCATGTAGCCCGAACCCGCCAGGAGTAGCGTCGCTGCCACCGCACCGCCCAGGAAGCCGGTCACGACGCGCCAGGGGATGGTGCGGGGGAGGCGGCGCGCGTCGGCCGCGATGACCGCCGCGAAGACCAGCGCCGGCGCGTTGAAGAGATAGACGTTGAGCGGGAGCCGCGCGACGACGCAGATCGCGCTGATCGGGACGTAGAACGCCAGCACCGTGTGCCAGGAGAGCTTCCGGGCGTACGAGAGGAGCAGCGTGCCCAGGGCGGCGAGGCCGAACGAGGTCGCCCCCAGGGGCCCGGCGACCTGGCCGGCGTATGCGCGCACCGGGTCGATGACGGTATCGAAACGGACCCACAGCGCGACCGGCTCGTCCAACACGTGGAAGTCGAACGGCGCGATGTAGGGGCTGCCGGCGCGGGCCTGCCAGAGCCCGGCCAGCAGCCAGGCGGCGGTGACCCCGCTGAAGGCCAGGGGAACCAGGGCCTTGTGCTCCACCGCCTCGACGCCCACCGCCAGCGCCGCCAGGAGTGCGGCCAGGTATGCGGGGATCCCCGGGGGCATCAGGCAGAAGGCCAGCAGCGTGACCGCCAGGCCCCGGTGGACGCCGGGCCAGTAGGGCCCCAGCGGTCGCAGCCCAAGCCTGTGGAAGGCCGCCCAGAGCAGCGCCAGCACCAGGCCACCGCCGGCCACACAGGCGGCCAGGACGGGGAGCGCGCGGACCCGGAAGAAGAAGACGCCACCGGCGGTCAGAAGCAGCGCCGCCAGCAGTCGCGGCAGTCCGTCCCCGGTCAGGTCCGGTTGGGCCAGGAATCGCTGCAGGCGCGTCCTCACGGCCCCGATTATCAATTCCGGCGGCACTCCCGGCGATCCCAACCGGCGGGGCATACCCCCCTATACTCGGGCGGGATGGCTGTCTTTCAACGCGTTTTGCTCGCCGTCGTGTCCGCAATTCTGCTGGCCGGAGCGGTGCTACCGGTGGTCGCCGCGGACCTTCAGTGGCAGTCCTACGGCACGCTTCCGCCGGGCACACCGACCTTCAGCCTGGCCCAGGACCCGGCCGCGCCGACCGCGACGTACGCGGCCACCATGGGAGCTGGACTGCAGCGCACCGACGATGGCAAGAGTTGGAGGCAGGTGGGCTCGGGCCTGCCGGCCCGCCTCTGGCGAATTGCCATCGATCCCTCCAAGGGGCCGTCGGGCCCGGCGCCGATGTATATCGGCAGCGCCGGCCAGGGGTTCTTCAAGAGCCTCGACGCCGGCAAGACCTGGCAGGGCAGCACCCAGGGCCTGGGGTCCGCGGCGGCGCGCAACGTCCGCAGCATCGCGATGGGCGTCAACCAGCTGGTCATCGGAACCTCGGACGGCGCCTACAAGAGCGCAGACGGGGGCCGCAGCTGGCAGGCGGCGGGCCTCACCGGCTACGACATCAGCGCGGTCGCGTTCGCGCGCTACACCAACCCACCCACGGTGCTGGCTGCCATCGATGGCGTCAACAACCCGGGCGCGCGGGTGCTTCTGAGCAAGGACGTCGGCGGCAGCTGGAACCCGGTGAAGGGCTTGACCGCGGACATCGTGGTCAGCGCCATCGCCGCCGGCCCGCTCCAGTCCGGTCCCAACCTGCGCAGCGTCTTCCTCGCCGGCAGCGCCGGCGTCTTCAAGAGCGATGACCAGGGACTGAGCTGGGCCCAGCAGTCGGGCCTCCCCGCCCAGGGGTACGGGTCACTCGCCCTCAGCCCTGCCGATGCCAACATCGTCTACGTGGCCAGCGACGGTGGTGGCGGCGGGGGAGGCGTATGGCGCAGCACCGACCGGGGTGGCACCTGGACCGCGATCCCCGGGGGGCTGTCAGAGAAGGCGATCACCGCGCTTTCAATCGGCCGGGACAACCCCGCGACGCTGGTCGCGGCAGCCTTCAACCCAGACAAACCGGCTGCCCCGGCGTACTCCCTGAGCGATACCCAGGCGCCCCCGTCGGGGCAACCAGAGGGCGGTGTCTGCCCTGAGCCGTCCTGTCAGGGTGGGGTGCAGCCGATACCGTCGGCGGCGGCGACGGCCTCGCCCAGCGCCTCGGCGAGCTCGACGCCCTGCGTCTCGCCTTCACCTTCGCCGTTGTCAGCCAAGCCGTCCGCCGCCGTGGCGTCGCCCACCGGGTCTGCGGCGGCTTCCTCCACGGCCGGAGCCCAGCTGATCCCCTGCCCGACGCCCACCAGGTCGCCGCCCGGGCCGCCACGCTCTGACATCCCTCTCCCGATGGCCGTCGGCGTGGTCGCGGTGCTCGGCGTCCTGCTGCTGGGAAGCATCGTGGTGGCCCGCCTGCGGGGCTGACCCGACGGGCGTCGGGGTGCATTTTCCTTCACAACTATTTGCCCGGCTGCGCTCGCGTTTTTACCGCCTGGCACATAAAGTGACCTGACCGATGGCCGAGATTCTGCAGCGGGGCGTCAGCCCCGAGGGGCTTGAGGACGCGATCCTCTTCCTGCCGCCCGTCCGGAACGAGGACCGCGTCCTGATGCGTCGCGTGGGCGAGATGCTGTACACGCCGGCCGTCATTCCCCGTTGGGGTGACGAGCTGCGCTACGCCGGGACCGTGGATCAGGAGGTCCCGGTGCGCACCGCCGCCCGCGGAGCTCGCCTCTGCGTCCACAACCTGCTGGCGCTGGTGCGGGAGGAGCTGGGGTCGCTCGACGGGGTGCGCCACGTCCAACAGCTCAACGTCCTGGTGCGCTGCAGTGAGGGCTTCATGAGCCCCGGACGGGTCGCCGATGGCGCCTCCGACGCCCTTTACCAGGCCTTTGGCGAGCGCGGCCGCCACCGCCGCTCGGTGGTCGAGACCGACCAGCTCCCCGAAGGGGCCGCGGTCCAGGTGTCGGCGATCTTCAGGGTCGACCCAGTCCCCGTCCACTAATTTCGCGGAGGGCCCTAACTAAGCGGAGGGCCCTAACTAAGAGGCCCCCCGGCATTTCACCCCGGCGCAGACCGGCGCCGGTGCTAATTAGACTCAACCCGTGGTCCTCAGTGTCGCCACCGCTTTTGCGGGCGGCCTTCTCTCCTTTCTCTCACCGTGTGTGATCGCCCTCATCCCGGGCTATATCGCCTACCTCGGCGGCGCCGGGGTGCAGGGGGAGCGCGGCCGCGCCGGGCTGCTGGCCAACGCGGCGCTGTTCGTGGTGGGGTTCACGGTCGCCTTCATTACGCTCTTCGGCGTTTTCAAGGTGCTGGTGGTCAACCTGCCCTTCGGCTACAAGGATCTCTTCTCGCAGGTCGCCGCGCTGCTGGTGATCATCCTCGGGCTGCAGTTCCTCGGTCTCTTTCGCATCCCGCTCCTGAACCGCGAGGCCCGCTTTCAGCTGGCCCATCGCCTCCCCGCCGGGAGGCCGGTGTCGGCGCTGATCGTGGGCGTTGCCTTTGGCCTGGGCTGGACGCCCTGCGTCGGCCCGGTGCTGGCGTTCATCATCTCCCGCGCGGTGGCCCAGGACGTGGCCCGCGGGGTGGGCCTGATGCTGATCTACTGCGCCGGGCTGGCGATCCCGTTCTTCGCCGTTGCCCTGTTGATGGAGCGGGCCCGGCCGCTGCTGCGGGCCATGAACCGGCGGGCTCGGCTGGTCGAGGGCGTCGCCGGGGCCATGATGGTGGCGGTGGGGCTGCTGATCTTCACCGGGCAGTTTGCGCAGATCAACCAATGGTTCACGCCGATCGCGCGCTACCTGCCGCAGGGATGACATCGCCAGGCGCGGGGACGCTGGACTTGAGGGGTACGCCGTGCCCCCTCAACTACGTCAAGACCCGGCTGGAGCTGGACCGCATGCGGGCCGGTGAGGTGCTCGAGGTGTGGCTGGACCACGGTGAGCCCGAGGACCAGGTCCCGCGCTCGCTGCGCATGGATGGCCACGGCGTCGAGGTATTGGCGGCGGGCGACCACGCCCACCTGTTGGTCACCCGGAAGCCCTAGCCGGGATCCCTTAGCTGGCGCTCCCAGCTTGGCGCAGCCGGGGCAGCCGCACCGTGAAGGTCGCGCCCCCTTCGCCACCGTCCACTTCGACCGTCCCGCCGTGGGCCTCGACGATCGACTTCACGATCGCCAGGCCCAGTCCCGACCCCGGCGCCCGGCCGGCGTCCTCGGGGCCGCGGTAGAAGCGGTCGAATAGCCGCGACGCGTCGTCCCGGGGGATCCCAGGGCCGCTGTCGGTCAGCGCCAGCGCCACCTCGCCCGGGGTCGCCGTGGTGCGCCAGCGGTGAGTCCCGCCGGGGGCGTACTTGAGCGCGTTCGTGGCGAGGTTCAGCACCACCCGCCGGAGCTGTTCGCGGTCGCCCAGGACGGTGGCCTCGCCCGTGGGGGCAGGGCTCACCGCGACCTCCTGGCCGGGCCTGCGCACCGACTGCTCGTCCACCGTCTCGGCCACCAGGGCGTCGAGGTCGACGGGGACATGGGCGCTGGTGGCGCTCGGGCTCTCCAACCTGGTCAGGGTGAGCAGGTCCTCGACCAACCCGGACATCCGGGTGACCTCGCGGTTCATCGACTGCAGCGAGGTCCGTAGCGCCTCAGGGTCCGCAGCCGCGCCGCGGCCGAGGACGTCGAGTTGCCCCTGCAGGGTGGTCAGCGGTGTTCGCAGCTCATGGGAGGCGTCGCTGACAAACGTCCGCATCCCGGCCTCGCTCTCCTCGCGGACATGGAGGGCGCGCTGCATCGCCGCCGCCATCAGGTTGAAGGCCCGGGACAGACGTCCCACTTCGTCATCGACGGGCGGCTCGTCCACGCGGCGACCAAGTTCACCGGCCGCCAGGGCGGTGGAGGCCTCGGTCACGCGGCGCAGGGGACGCAGGGCGCGAGCCACCAGCACCGGGGTCAGCAACGCCGCCAGGGCGATCAGGAGGGCGCTGACGATGGCCAGGACCAGCAGCAGGGAGCGCTGGGTGCGCTGCAGGGTCCCCGTCGACTCGCTGAGCTGGACCACGGCCACGGTGCGCCCGGTGGTGGGGAAGCGGTGCAGCACCACCAGCTGCTCGTCCGCGC
The DNA here is from genome assembly GCA_036741395.1 of Candidatus Dormiibacterota bacterium. Lineage (GTDB taxonomy): Bacteria > Chloroflexota > Dormibacteria > DASZGP01 > DASZGP01 > JAXDLW01. Next base: position 20,852 of record DAINSI010000020.1, on the reverse strand, counting down.
CCGAGCCCACCAGGTAATAGCGGCGCTGCGCGTTCCGGGTCGCCGCCAGGTAGTCGGCCGCGGGCACCGTGGGGTACGCGGACGTCCCGACCTGGCAACCGTTCTGCTGGGTCGGGCCCGTGGCACAGGCGAGGACGCCGGCGTCCAGCCCCAGCACCACCGAGGCGATCCCCTGGCCGGCGAAGGCGGGGGCGACGCACTCCTGCGCGAAGGCGGGGTTGAGGGTGCGATTGATGAAGGGCTTGGTGCCGGTGGTGCGGGTGACGACGCAGCCCGTCAGCCCCGGGCGGGCCAGGCTGGTGGCGCCGAAGCGGAACTCTCGCAGGGTGGTTGCGTAGCGGCGATCAAGGGCCCCCGCCTCGTTGATCCGCTGGTAGGTCCCAAGCGCGACGTAGGACGCGATCCCGCTGACCACCAGCAGCGCCAGCAGCAGGCCCACGCTGAGCAGGGAGAGGCGTGCCCTCAGGCTCACGCCGAAACCCTACTGACCGGCAGCGGCGATGCGGTATCCCACCCCGCGCACCGTCTGGATGAGTTGGCGCTGCTCATCACCCAGCTTCTGGCGCAGGTACCGGATGTAGACCTCGACGTTGTTCTCGTCGCCGTAGAAGTTGTAGCCCCAGACCTGGTCGAGGATGCGCTCTCGCGGCAGCACCTGGTTGGGGTGCTGCATCAACAGCTTGAGGAGATCGAACTCCCGCGTCGTCAGCTCCACCGCGCGGTCGCCAAGGTGGACCTCGCGGGTGCCGTCGTTGAGGCTCAGGGTGCCGACGTTGATGACCTCGCCATTGGTGGGCCTGCGGCGGCGCAGGATGGCCCGGGCGCGCGCCAGGAGCTCCTCGAAGTGGAAGGGCTTGACCAGGTAGTCGTCGGCGCCCACCTCGAGGCCCTTGAGGCGGTCCTCGAGGCCGTCACGGGCGCTGAGGATGAGGATCCCCATGTCGGCGCCCTGGACCGTGCGGCAGACCTCGTAGCCGTCCATGCGGGGCATGTTGATGTCCAGCACGACGAGGTCAGGCCTGAAGTCGCTGATCGCGATCAGGGCCTGCTTGCCGTCGTTGGCGCTGCGCACCTCGTAACCCTCGTACTGCAGCCCCAGTCTCAGGAAGTCGATGATCCCCTGCTCGTCGTCGACCACCAGGACCCGGCCCTCGCTCTTGCCAGCAGCCCCGCTCATGGCCGCATTCTAGGTTCGATCAGGGTCCATCGGGTCCCTCCAGGGCCAACTCTCAGCGGGCTTTAAGGACCCTCGGGCTCCATGTCCGTGGCACCTTGCCGGCCCGGCGCTGACGCCTGGCGCCGGCCGCGCCGGCGGCGCTTTCGACGACCGCCGCGCCTCCGCGGAGAAGTTCCAGCAGGGAATCCTCCTCGACCGTCCGTTCGGGCTCCTCACGGGCATCCGTGACGTGCGCCAGCGGCTCGATGTAGCCGCCGACGTAGGCCGCCAGCACGGCCGGGTGGACGTAGGCCTGGCGGCAGACCGCGGGGGTGTTGCGCAGGCGGGTGGCGACGTCCTTGATCACGCGGGCGACCTCCGAGCGCGCGGCCCGCTCCGAGCTCGCCGGCGCGCATGCGCGCAGCAGGCGCGCCGCCAGCACCGTGCCCGCCCAGGTCCGGAAGTCCTTGGCGGTGAACTCCTCACCGGTGATCTCCTGGAGGTACTGGTTGACGTCCTCGGAGTCCACCGGGTGGGCCTGGCCGTCGTCATCGACCCATTGGAAGAGCTCCTGGCCGGGGATGTCGAGGCACTGCCGCACCACCCGCACCAGCCGCGGGTCGTCGACGCGGATATCGTGTTCCTTGCCGCTCTTGCCCCTGAAGCGAAAGCGCGCATTAGCCCGGCTGACGCTGACGTGGCGGTTGCGCAGGGTGGTCACGCCGTAGCTCTGGTTCTGCTGCCGGTACTCCTCGTTGCCGACGCGAACCAGCGTCTGCTCCAGCATCGCGACCACCGTCGCCAGCACCTTCTCGCGGGGCAGACCGTGCTTGCGAAGGTCGGCCGACACCCGGTGGCGCATCCCGGGCAGGGCCTCGCCAAAGGCGATCATGCGGTGGAACTTGACGGCGTCCCGGACGGTGCGCCAGTCCCCATGGTAGCGGTACTGCTTGCGGCCGCGGTCGTCCCGCCCGACCACCTGCAGGTGACCCGAGGGGTTGAGGCAGATCCAGACCTCGGTGTAGGCCGGGGGGATGGCCAGGCGCCGCACCCGGGTCAGCGTGGGGCGATCACTCACCCGGGTGCCGTCGGGCCAGGTGTAGCGAAAGCCCTGGCCCGCCCTGCGGCGCGCGATACCCGGCTCGGCGTCGCTGACATAGCGCAGGCCCGCGGCCTCCGCCGCGGCCCGGGGGTCGCTGATCTCCGCCGACGGCTGGATCGGGGCGCCCGGCCGGACCCGCAGCAGGTGCTCCAGGGCATGCGCCGCAGCGTGCTTCGAAAGTGATGATGCCACTATCAGCTAAAGATACAGCAGGTCTAAGGTCTGCGGAACTGCGTCCTGCGATACTGACGGCGCATGGAACGACGACCGCCCTCTATGCGCCGGTTCATGGTCCCGGCGGTCATCGCCTACGTGGTGGCGACCACGGCCTTCCTGGTCTGGCGGGGAATCTCGGTGTCGCCGGACTACTTCGTCTTCGTCCTCCTCCTCGGCGCTGTCGCGCTGGGTCGATGGAAAGCCTTCATCGTCGACTGGATGCCCTTCGTGGTGCTGTTCATCGGCTACGAGTTCCTGCGCGGCTTCGCCGGCAACACCGGGATCGCGCCGCATTTCACCGAGGTCATCAACGCCGACCGCTTCCTGGGCTTCGGCCAGGTTCCCACGCTCTTCCTGCAGGCGCAGCTCTATCGTGCCCAGGGGCAGTCGCTCCTGGACGACATCACGACGCTGTTCTACTTCCTCCACTTCGCCTACCCGCTGACCCTGGGGTACCTGTTCTGGATCCGCGATCGCGGCCTCTTCCGCCGCTTCGCCGCCACGCTCCTCGGGATGAGCTTCAGCGCGTTTGTCTTCTTCCTGCTGGTGCCCGTGGCGCCTCCCTGGCTGGCCGCGCAGCAGGGCTACCTCCCAGATGTCGAGAAGGTCATCAGCCACACCCTGCCCAGCGCGACCGACATCATCTACAAGAGCATGACCCCGAACAAGGTGGCGGCCTTTCCATCGCTGCACGCCGCCTTCCCGGCGTTGGGGATGCTCTACGGGATCCGGCTCTGGGGCAGGAGGGCGGTGGCGCCGCTGGGGGCTTGGGTGCTGGCCGTGACCTTCAGCATCGTCTACCTGGGCGAGCACTACCTCGTCGATGCCTTCGCCGGGATTGCCCTGGCCGCGGGCTGGTTCTTCCTCGTGGAGTGGCTTTCAGCGCGCTTCTGGAAGCCCGGTGAATCGGACCCCGGCCTGGGTCCGATAGAGGCGGTTGACGCTCAGTAACACCGCCGTGTAGGCCTCCAGGTAGGGCGCCAGGTGAAGGCCGCCGACGTGCACCCCGCGCGCACCGAGGTCGGCGCAGAGCGCGCGCACGGCCGCGACATCCGCCTCGTCGCCGACCGCGAATGGGATGTCCTCCTCGATGGGGTGCGAGAGGTCCGCCAGGATCTTGGAGCTGACGTTGTGAAAGGCTGCCGCCACCCTCGCCCCCGGTGCCCGTGCCGCGACCAGCTGGGCCGCCGAGCCCTCCGCGACCTGCCGCACCGTGAAGCGTCCCTCTTCGACCTGCAGGGGGATGACCGCGCTGACCGTGAGCTTGCCGGCCAGTTCGGTGGCGCAGGCGGCGACCGTCTCGGCCAACCCGTCGAAGGGCGTGGTCACCACCACCAGGCCGGCCGCGGCACAGGCTGCCTGGTTGGCCATCCCCCGCACCCGGCCCCCGGATTTTGCCGCGACCTCGGCCGCGATGCCCTCGGCGCGGCCGGCGTCGCGGGAGCCCAGGATGACCTCCCGACCCGCCGCCGACCAGCGGGTCGCGAGCCCCCGGCCCTCCTTGCCGGTCCCTCCCAGGATGGCGATGGACTCGGCCATCAGGCCGGCAGGCGGGTCAACGCTACTTCCGCTTGTGCTCGAGGAAGCCCTGTCCGGATTTCATCCCCAGTTCCCCCGCCTCGACGTGCCGAGCCAGCTCGGCGGTGGGGACCCAGGCCTCGTCCCGCATCTCCTCGCGCCCCAGCAGCCAGGCGTCACGGATGACGTCGAGCCCGATGAAGTCCGCCAGCTTGACCGGCCCCATCGGCCAGTTCAGGCCGCGCACGCAGGCCTCGTCGATGTCCTGCGGGGTGGCGGCGCCCTCGTCGACCAGGCGCAGGGCCTCGCGGATCGCGGTGAATATGATGCGGTTGACGATGAACCCGTAGCTCTCCTTCTGGACCAGCACGGGGAAGCGGCCGACTCGGCGGGCAAAGGCCATCGTGGCCTCGATCGTCTCGTCCGAGGTCTGGGGACCACGGACCACCTCGACCAGGTCCATCAGCAGCACCGGGTTGAAGAAATGGGCGTTGATGCATTTCTCCGGACGGTTGGTCAGGGGGGCCAGCTTCTGGATCTCGATGGTCGAGGAGGTGGTGGCGAGGATGGTCTGTGCGGGGGCTGCCGCTTCGGCCCGGCGGAAGATCTCCTGCTTGACCTCAAGCCTCTCGGCGACCGCCTCGACCATGATGTCAGCGCCGCCGAGGGCCTCGGCGAGGTCGGTGGTGGTCCTGACCCGGCCGATGGCCGCCTCGCACTCCGCCTCGTCCAGGGTGCCCTTCTCGACCCGGCGCCGGAGCAGCCGCTCGGCGTTGGCCACCCCCTTGTCGATCGTCTCCTGGCTGCGCGACGTCAAGGTGACCGCCAGCCCTCCCAGCGCGCTCTGGAAGGCGAGCTGCGAGCCCACGGTGCCGGCGCCCACGACGCAAACGGTGTTGATCTCCAAGTTTCCAGCTCCCTGTGTGTCGCGGCCCAACCGCCAAAGATGCCAACGGATGATAATTCCTGTCGTGGTTTTGGTCAGGGACATCATGTCCCGCGATGTTTTGAAGATCTCCGAGTCGGCGACGGTCGAGCAGTTGACGTCGATCCTCACCCGTCACCGGATCACCGGGCTGCCCGTGCTGGACAACAAGGGCAAGATCACCGGGATTGTCTCCGAGTTCGACGTGATCGACCGTAAGGGCCGCACCGTGGCCGACATCATGAGCCGCGATCCCATCACGATCGCCAGTGATGCGCCCGTCGGCGAGGCTGCCCGCCTCTTCGTCAAGCACCGCATCCGGCGAGTGCCAGTGATGGACGGAACCAAGCTCGTGGGCATTGTCAGCCGCTCCGACATCGTCCAGTTCTTCGCCACCCGGCAGTGGCTGTGTGGCAAATGCGGCTTCACCGACCGGGGCTTTGAGCCCCCTGACAAGTGTCCCAGCTGCGGCGCTGCCGCCGACCAGTTCACCCTCGGGCAGGCGCCACCCGGGATGTAGCCCGGCGCCGGCCCTGCAGCCGGCCCAGCCCGCTCAGGTCAGACGCAGCTGGAGTTGTAACCCCCGAGGGCCTGACCCCATAGAGACGCCATTGCCCGGTAGCCCGCCGCGTTGGGATGAACCTCGTCCGCGAGGTTCCCGGGGGTGTCCCGGTACCAGGCGTAGAAGTTGGGGGCCGCCCCTGTGGCGACCGTCGCCCGCAGTCGCTGAATAACTGGCAGGTACAGGGCCTCGGCCTGGTGCCGGAAGTCCTGGCCGGCCCAGCTGGGACAGGCGACGTGGATCGCAGCCGGCTGCGCGCCGAAACGCCCCGCGAGCTCGGAGGTGATCGCGTGCATGTTGGCATCGAACTGCTCTGGGGTGCGGTGAGTGATGGGGTCGTTGACCCCCAGGTTGATGAGCCAGTCGTTGGGGTGCGCGGCGCCGTACTCGGCGCCAAGGTCGGGGCTGACCACGATATGGCTGTAGGCCTCCGCGGTGGCGCCCGACCAGCCGTCATTGAGGACCAGCACCGGGTGCCCCCTCACACCCTCGAGCAGGGTGCCAAGTGTCGACGTGAACGACGCCGGCGCCTGGGGCCTGGCGAATGCGCCGGCCTGGGGAAAGTTGCGGCCGTCGGGGGATGTCCAGTCGGCGGCCATCGCCTGCGCCGATACCCAGTTGGGCATGAACCCGAACGACGGGCCGCCATTGCCCTCGGTCGTCGAGTCCCCGATCGCCGCGATGATGTCACCCCGGGCGACGTGCGTGAGGCGGGTCGAGGCCACCTGGTCGCCCTGGCCCTCGGTGCCCTTGACGTGGATCCTCTGGGGCCGCTGGTAGAGCCGCGCTGAGAGGGTGTGGTCGCCCTTGACCACATCGCCGAAGACGCCCTCGTACCCGGGAGCGACGACCTCGGTCTCGCGCTGGCCGTCGCTGCCGGCGTCCAGGGTGACCAGGACCATGGAGTCCGCCGGGGCCCGCTGGACGTTGAGGCGGAAGTGAAGGTCGGGCTGGGTCTGGATGTAGGGAACGAGGTAGGTGCCGTTACGCCCGGGGATGGCGAGGCTGGCCACCTCGGGTTGCTGGGGCAGCTGGGCGCGCGGGAAGTCGAAGCTGACCTCCGGTCCCGCGGGCGGGACCGCAGCGGGGCGTGGGGCGGCCTGCGCGATGGCGTGGTGGCCGGGGTGAATGGCCGCCGTCGCCGGGCCGGGCGCCGCCCGCCAGGGTACTGAGAGCACGCCGACGACGATTGCGATCACCAGGGCATGCGTTTGAAGACGTCTGGAAGTCGGTGCGGTCAAAGGTCCCCCTTCGATCCCGCAGTTTAGCAACGCGAACGGACGCCGCATATAAAGAAAAGAAAAGCTCTCAGGAGGAGGTGGCCAGTCGTCGCCCCCGATGAGTGCTGTCGACGCGGGGCAGAGCTGTAGAGCTCAGATGGCCTCGAGGATCCCGCTGTCGAGGTTGGGGAACTGACCCAGGAACTCCTTGCGCTCCGCCTTGAACCGCGACACCAGCTTGGCGTACTCGTCCTGGCGGCCCTGACGCTCGTACATCTTCCTGGGCTGCATCAGCTCTTGGTCGTCGAGCCCGGGGATGGCGGTGGCCACCTCGTAGCCGAAGTCGGGATCCTTCTCCCATTTGATCGTCCCCTCGGCGATGCCCTTGACCACCGCGGAGCTGGCATCGATGTCGACCTTCTTGCTGCGCTCGTCGCCCTCTCCGCCGCCGACGCGGCCGGTGTTCAGCAGCAGCACCTCGAAGCGGTGCTTCTCCAGGAGTTCGAGGAAGCGGTTGCCCTGGTGGTCGTGGAGGATGGGGAAGAACGGGTTGGTACCGGGGACGCGCAGGAACTTACCCATCTCCTCCTTGCCGCCGGCGCTGGTGCCCTGGGTCTCGCCCAGCATGAAGTAGGCGGCTGCCTGAGCGCGGCTCAACCGCGCCACCGCGGGGATGATGTTCTCGTTGCGGTTGAGGATCAGCAGGAAGTCGGCCTTCTTGAGGTCGCGGGCGTCGGCGCTCCAGCCCAGGTCCTGCATCGCGAACACCGCGCGCCCGTTCTGGGTGTACTCGGTGTTGTTGAAGTCGACCTCGCCGGCCTCGTCCTGGTAAACGTTTTCGAGGTAGGCCGTGGGGCGGGTGACGGCGTGGTAGATGGTGGGTTCGAAGTCGGGATCGAGGGCGAAGGTCTTGGCGAAGCAGCCGTTCTCGGTGGCGTATATGCGACCGTCGGGCATCATCGCGACGAAGTCGTCCTGGACCGGCTTGGAGTCGTTCTGGCGGGTGAACGTGGTCGTGGTCTTGCCCGTCCCGCTGAGGCCGACGATCAGCATCACCCGGTCGCCCCTGTCAGTGGGGATGACCTTGCAGCCGGCGTGCAGAGGCAGGCCGCCCTTGTCGTAGACCAGCTTGTTCCACATCCGCAGGCCGCCTTTCTTGGACTCCCCGAAGTAGTCGGAGTTGATCACGCGCGTGGTGTTGGTCTCGAGGTCAACGGCGATCACCCGCTCCTTGGGGTATTCGTTGACGGCCAGGTTGGGCGTGTAGATCACGGTGACCTCGGGCTCGAAGTCCTCACCCGCATCCTCGGCGTGGTAGTAGAGGATCTTCTGCATCCCGGCGATGTTGGCGTTGTCCTTCTCGATGATCAGCCGGGCGGCGGTGCGGAAGGCGGGGTCGTTGCCGATGTACCCGTCGATGACCAGCATCTCCTTCTGCGCGATGTACTCGTCCTGCATCTTCGCCAGCCGCTCGCCCTCGGCACGGGTGATGGTCTGGCTGGGGTGATCCTCGGGATGGTCGCTGACGATGTAGGTGGAGGCCTTGCTGCGGGAGTCGACCGCGGTCTGCACGTTCCAGTTGCCGAAAGCGCTCTTGCTGGCGTTGGGCATCTCGCCGGTCAACTCCTGGAGCTCCTGGGCGGAGGGGTTCCAGATCAGCTTCTCGGCTGTGGGGATGTAGGGGCTCACCTTCATTTGGTCTCTCCGCTGATTGCTGCAGGTGCCGGTGCGGCGCCGTTGCCGGCACCTGCCTGCTTCTCCGCGAGCTGCCTGTCGAGGCCGCAGTGGCGACCCTTGATCTCCAATTGCTCAGCCATCTTGCGGCTCGCCTCGTCAATCATCTCGTTTCCGAACATGACCGCGCCCAGGTGGTCCTCCTCGGTCGCCTTGCGGTAGGCCTCCATGATCCCCACGGCCCGCTCGTAGGACTCCAGGGGAGGCGTGTAGAGGTCGTTCAGCGGGGCAACCTGGTCGGGGTGGAGCGCCCACTTGCCGTCGAACCCCATCAGGTAGGTGCGCATCGCCACCTCCCGCAGCCCGGGCTGGTCACGAATCAGGGCGTAGGGCCCGTCGATGGCCTGCAGCCCGTGGGCGCGGGCGGCCATCAGGATCGACATGTTGACGTGGTGCCAGATGTCGCCCGGGTAACGGCTGTCGATCTGGCCGACCGTCAGTTGGGGCATGCCGATGTTGGCGCTGAAGTCCCCGGGCCCGAAGATGATGGTCTCCGTGCGGGAGGACGCCGCGGCGATCTCGTTGACGTGGATCAGGCCCTCGGCGGTCTCGATCTGGAGTTCCAGGCCGATTCGGTTCTTGAGGCCCAGGTTGGCCTCCAGCTGGTCCAGGAGGCGGTCGACGAAGTGCACGTGGCTGACGTTGTCGACCTTGGGGATCATCAGGCAGTCGAGGCGGGCACCGGCGCCCTCGATCACCGAGATGATGTCGCCGTAGGAGTTGGGATGGTCGGCCGCGTTGACCCTCACCACCCTGACGGCGTTGCCGAACTGGTACTCGTTGAGGGCCGCGACCACGTTGCCGCGCGCCGCCTCCTTGACCCCTGGCGCCACCGCATCCTCGAGGTCGAGGAAGAACTGGTCAGCCCCGAAGGCGGCGTTCTCGCCGGCCTTGCGCAGCATCTTCTCCGAGCTGCCGGGTACCGCTACGCAGGAGCGACGGAGCTTGATCGTCACTGGGCAACCTCCTTTCCGAGAGCGGCCACGCGGTCTCCGCCTGGCCCGAGAAAGCTAGCGGACATTTTATGTGACCGGAGATGGCACCTCGGGTGCCACCTCGTTGCCTGCCATGGCGCGCGACCAGCGCGCTTGGTTATGCTCGGCAAGAATGGGGTTTCGGCGCGGGGCCGGGTTGCTGCCCGTACTGGCGGTCATGGGCGCCATGGCGATCTGGGCCGTTCCCGCCGCGGCGGTGCCCGAGGGTCCTGCGCCGGGGACCCCGGACTGGTATGCCCGCGAGGCGGCCAACGTGGCCCACACCACCGGGGAGCAGCAGCGCGAGGCCGCGGACCCGAACTTCCAGGTCCGGCTCACACAGCAGGGCGTGGCCAACCAGCAGTCCTTTGCCCTGCGCCAGGCAACCGACCCGGACTGGAATTCCGCGGGCAACGTCTGTGAGCGCTGGGACGGCGACTGCGCCGGGGACCCCTACCGCTACCCCGGCACCGACCCCTTCTACGACACCGTCGGCCAGACCTCGCCAATCTCGTATTACGACGACGGCGGGGCGCGGATCAGCGGACGGGTGTGGGCGCCCAAGTACCCGGTGGCGGGCTACAGGTACCCGGCGGTGGTGATTGAGACGGGGTCGGTCCAGGCCCCCGAGACGCTCTACTGGTGGTTCGCCCAGACGCTGGTCCGCAGCGGCTACATCGTTATGACCTTCGACGTCCGCGGACAGGGTCGCTCCGACAACCACACCCCGAGCGGCGCCCAGGGCAGCAACGTCGATTCCTCGGTCTTCTGGAACGGGCTGGTCGATGCGATCGACTGGTTCCGCTCCACCCCCAGCCAGAAATACACCTACAACGCGAAGTGGCTGCCGTCGCACCCGCTGGCCTCGCCGGCGCACCCCAATACCGACTTCAACCCCGACTGGCAGCTGATCGACCCCGCCCGTCTGGGCATCGCCGGGCACTCACTGGGTGCGACGGGCGTGAGCATCGTCCAGGGATTGGATCCCTGGCCGGGGATCATCGGCCACGGCGGCCCCAACCCGGTCAAGGTCACGGTCGCGTGGGACAACCTGGCGGCGCCGGGCAGCTCGGGTATGGGCAGCACGCCGCCGGCCTACAAGATCCGCACCCCCTCGCTGGGTAGCAGCAACGACTACAGCCTGGTGGTGATGCCCTACACCTCGGCTCCCGACCCAGAGGGGAAGAAACAGGCCTTCACCGCCTGGGAGAAGGCCGGGGTGCCGACGGTGCAGCTGGTCATCCAGGGAGCGACCCACTACGAGTACTCGCTGCTCCCCGACTTCCCGGTGCCGTTCCCCACCTCCAACTGGAAGACGTGGGGCAACCCCTTTGCCGACCACTACTCCCTGGCCTGGATCGACCGCTGGTTGAAGAAGCCCAACGAGCCGGGATACGCCGATGCCGACCAGCGCCTGCTCCAGGACAGCGCCTGGGGAAACCGGATGAGCTTCTACTTCCGCAGCGCGCGGGACTTCCCCGACCGTGCCGGCACCCGCCACGTCTGCCAGGACATCCGGGCCGGCTGCCACGACACCAGCGCGGCCTACACCCCGCCGCCATATGTGCCGTCGGCCGCGAACAACTCCGTGCTTCCCAACACGGCGCCCGGCCTGCCGGGCGCCGTGTTGCTGATGCTGGCGGCGGCGGTGTGGGTCCTGCGCCTAGCTCTTCGCCCCGCCCGCGCCCGCCGGTAGCCGGCCCTCGGCCGACAGCGTGTCACGGAGCCCCTGCTCCAGCCCCCGCGGCGAGTAGCCCAACTCCTTGCGGGCCTTATCGTCCTTGGCCCAGTAGGTGACATTGTTGGTGGCCTTGACGATCTCGCCGAGGTTGGGACCGAAGCCCAGCGCCGGGCCGATCACTGGCCCCAGGGGGCTGAGGGCCTTCATCAAGCCCGCGGGAACGGTCATCCTGGGCGCCTTTCTGCCGGAGACGGCGGCGAGGGTCTCGATGAGCCCGCCCAGGGTCGTTAGCTCACCCCCCAGGACGTACTGCTCGCCGGGCCGCCCCTTGTCCAGGCAGAGCAGGATGCCGTCGGCCACGTCGTCGCGGTGGACCATGTTGAGACCCGCCTCCGGGAAGGTCATGGCCGGCAGCTTGCCGTCAAGGAACTGGTTGATCAGGTTGCCCTGGGGCGACTTGTCCTGGGGTCCGTAGACGCCGCCGGGCTGCACGATGACGACCGGGATGCCGCGGTCGATCGCCGCCCTGGCAGCCTTGTGGGCGAGGTGCTTGGTCTCGTCGTAGTAGGAGACGTAGCGTTCGCTGTGCTGGTGGCTCTCATCGACCACGCGGCCCTCGGTGTTGCCGAAGGCGTTGACCGTCGAGATGTAGGCGATCCTTCTGACCCCGGCCTCGCCGGCGAGGCGGAGGACACGCTCGGTTCCCACCACGTTGGCGGCGTACATCGCCGCCCGCCGTGATTTGGGGATGCCGATCTCGTAGATCGCCGCCCCGTGGACCACGGCGTCACATCCCTTCATCCCCTCGCGGATGGCCGCCTCGTCGTCGAGGTCTCCCGTCACTGTCTGGCATCCAATGTCGGTCAGCTGCTGCGCCCTCGCCGGGTCGCGCACCAGCGCCACCACGTCGTCGCCGCGCGCCCGTAACCGCCGGGCAACCTCCGACCCGATGAACCCGGTTCCGCCGGTGATGAAAACCCTCACGCTCTGCCCTCCTTGTGGTGGTGATGAGGATCCTACGGGTGCACGTAGAGCGTGGCGCCGGTCGCTCGATCGCGGCGATGCTCAATCCCCCAGCAGCGTCAGCGGCGGCGCCGTTACCATTTGATGCCCCTGACATGACCGGGAGAGGATTACATGGCGATCGCTGAGACCGACGCGTGAGCAACGGACGCACCATCGACGAGATCCCCATCGGCGAGGTCCCGGCCGACCTCCAGCCCGGGGAGCTGCCTCGCAGGATGCACGCGTGGGTCATCCGCCGCGAGCGCGAGGGCGAGCCGATGCAGGCATTCCAGCAGGAGGACATCGAGGTCCCCGAGCCCGCCGCCGACGAGGTCATCGTCATGGTGATGGCGGCCGGTGTGAATTTCAACAACGTCTGGGCGGCGCTGGGCAAGCCGGTCTCGGTCTTCGATTCCCACAAGGACTTCGACCACCACATCGGCGGCAGTGATGCCAGCGGCGTGGTCTGGAAGGTCGGCACCAGTGTCAAGCGCTGGAAGCCGGGCGACGAGGTTGTGATCCACTGCAACCAGTCCTGTGGCGAGTGCCCGGAGTGCAACGGCCTTGACCCCCTGGCCTGCGAGTTCCAGAAGATCTGGGGCTATGAGACCACCTGGGGATCGTTCGCTCAGTTCACCAAGGTCCAGCCCCAGCAGCTGGTACCCAAGCCCCGGCACCTGACCTGGGAGGAGGCGGCGAGCTACGCCCTGACCTACTTCACCGCGTATCGGATGCTGGTCGACCAGTGCCAGCTCAAGGCCGGCGACAACGTCCTGGTCTGGGGTGCTGCCGGCGGCCTTGGGGTGTTCGGCATCCAGCTCTGCAAGCTCTTCGGTGCCAACGCCGTCGGCGTGGTGTCGAGCGAGGACAAGAAGCAGCTGGTGCTCGAGCTGGGCGCGGTGGGGGCCATCAATCGCAAGGACTACGGGTTCGAGCGCACCGGCAAGGAGAGCGACGAGGAGGAGGCTGCCAGGCTCAAGGAGTCCTACCGCTTCCGCAAGGAGCTCCGCACCCATTTTGGCGGCAGGGAACCGAACATCGTCTTCGAGCACGTGGGACAGGCGACGTTCCCCACGTCGGTGCTGGTCTGCTCACGATTCGGCAAGATCGTCATCGTCGGTGCCACCAGTGGCTACCAGCTCGATTTCGACGTACGCCACCTGTGGATGCGCCAGAAGCAGATCATCGGCAGTCACTTCGCCAACGCCTACGAGGCGACGCGGGCCAACCAGCTGATCATCGAGCGCAAGATTCGGCCGGTCCTGAGCGAGACCCTGCCCTTCGAGGAAGTCGCCCGGGCCCACCAGAAGATGTACGAGAACGCGCACGCTGGGAAGATCTCGATCCTGGTCCAGGCGGGCAAACCCGGAGAGGGCGTTTCGGAGTAGGCCTCGGCCCCCTCAGATCGGGGGGGCCTGGATCAGCGGCGTGGTCCAGAGGAAGTTGACCGCCGCCGAGCCTGCCAGGACGAACAGGCCGCCGATCGCCAGCAGGTAGAGCAGGGCGGGGACCAGGAACTTGCCGGGCAGCCGGTAACCCAGGCGCTTCCCGCGCAGGCGCCGAGCCAGCCCCCGGATGGTCAGCAGGAGGATGGCCAGGCCGGCGATGACCGCGCTCGCGGTGATCAGCTGGCGGGTACGGTTGCGGACGCCGGCCAGAGCGGAGGTATCCCCGTTGGCCGAACCCCCGACCACAGCGTCGAAGTGCTGCTGGGGGGTGGTGCCATCGGTCGCCCCGCTGACGAAGAAGTCCTCGCCGCCGGGGTTCACCTGCTGGGGCTGGACCCGGGCCGACCAGGTGCCCGACGGCGGGTTGGTCACCGAGACCGCGACCAGGCCGGGCTGGTGGCTGACCCGGCCGTAGCCCCCACTTCCCACCACCCGGCCGGACGGGTCGCGGACCTCGAGGTCGAGATTGCTTCCCGGCCAGTTCAGGGTCAGGCCAAGTCGCCGTTTACCAGCCGGGACCGAGAAGGACTGCGGCGCGGAGGGCTGCCCGGGGCTGACCTTGCCGCGGAAATCCACCACCGCCTGGCCGTGCTCCGCGTGGTGGCAGGACAGCATGTCAGCGCCCAGCGACACCCGGTCGGCCACGAAGTAGTAGTCGCCGCCGGTCCTCGATGCGATCTGGGTGAGGAGGCCCTGGTCGACGTCGAAAGGCGACTGGCCCAGCCCGATGGCACAGATCGGCACCCCCTTGCTGGCCGCCGTCGCCACCGGGCCCGAGAGGATCTGGTCGTTGGTCATGCCGGTGTTGTTCCAGCCGTCCGTCAACAGGATGACGTTGGCTCCCTGGCGCCCCTCCAGCATCTTCAGCGCGTCCGCCAGCCCGTCGCCGATGTCCGTGGAGCCCTCGGTGTTGAGGCCCTGGACGGTGGCCTGCATCGTGGGTACGTCGGTGCCCACGGGCCCGATCACCACCGACGAGTCGGAGAACTTGACCAGGCCGGCCTGGTCGTCCAGGGACAGGTCCTGCCGCTCCGCGTTCAGCGCGGTGAGCATCGCGCCGGCGGCGACCTTCAGGGCGGTCAGCTTGCTGATCGTCGCGGGGTCGACGCCCTGGGCCTTGAGGTAGTCGTCGAGTTCCTGCTGCAGGTGGATCAGGTCGACGACCCCGCTGACCCCCGAGATGATCGCCCCCAGCGGCAGCTTCTTGCCCCCCTTGACCTCCTCGATCAGGCCCTCGAAGGCATCCTGCTTCTGCTTCAGCTCGGCGGCCTTGGGGAAGCCCGATGGGATCACGGCCGGGCTCGACATCGAACCCGAGACGTCGAGGACCAAGACCGTGGTGGCACCCGTGCCGGTACTCGCCGCGGCCGGCCGCGCTTTGGCCTGGGCGCCTGAGCCGCCGCCGGGATTGGCCGGCTTCTGGTCCCAGGGGGTGCTGAAGATCCCCCCGGAGGCGCTGGCCAGGGTGGCCGGAAGCACCCCGTGGCTGCCACCGTAGCCGGTGCCCCCGAGGATCAACGCCGCGGCCAGCGCCAGCCCGATGAGGGCGCGCAGCAGGTGTAGCTTGGGCGGTGGCCCCGGGCGCCCGGGTGCCGCCGTGGGGACCGGTGCCGCTGCCGGTACTGGGACGGTGGCCCCAGGTTGTACCGGCGCGGCCGCAGGGACCATGGCGGCCGCCGGGACGGCGGCGACGACCGCGGCGGTCCCGGCCGCGGCCGCGGCGACCAGGCCCGTGATCGCGGACCTGGCCTCCCAGCCGGAACCGTAGCCCGCTGCGGCGGCGCTGCTGAGGCCGTTGTACATGTCGAGGGCGCTCTGGTGGCGGGTGGCAGGGTCCTTGGTCATCGCCTGGCCGACCACGAACGCGACCCCTTCAGGCAGCTCCGGCATAACGTCGCGCGGGTCGGGAACGGGGGCCTCGACGTGCATCCGCATCAGCTCGGCGGGGGTTGCCGCGACGAAGGGCAGGCGCCCCGTCAGGAGCTCATGGAGCATCACGCCGGCCGAGTAAATGTCCGAGCGCGCGTCGACCGGCAGGCCCTGGGCCTGCTCCGGGCTCATGTAGGCGGGCGTGCCATGCACCAATCCGCCGACGGCGCCGGGACCGCCCACCGCAGGAGCCTGGTCGAAATCCGTCACCTTCGCGACCCCCGCCCGGTCCACGAGGACGTTCTCCGGCTTCAGGTCGCGGTGCAGGACCCCCTGGGAGTGGGCGTACCCCAGGCCGCTCAAGGTGCCCTTGAGGACCCCGAGGGATTGTTCCGGGGTCAGCCGCCCGGACCGCTGCATCACCGTCCGGAGCGACGCCCCCTCGACATACTCCCCGACCAGGAAGTGGCGGCCGTCCTGCTCGAAGTACTCGAGGACCCGGACGCAGTTGGGGCTGCTGATCGCCGCCAGCAACCTCGCCTCAGCCTGGAAGCGGGCGAGGTAGCCGGGCTCGCCGGCGAGCTGGGGCGAGAGCTCCTTGATCGCCACCTGCCGGCCCTGGGTCCGGTCAAGCGCGAGGAACACGCGGCCGGTGAGGCCGCGGCCTATCTCACCCTGGCTGTCGTACCTGGCCCAACCTTCCGCCACCGCGCCATGATAGGCCCGAACGAGAAAAAGGGCGCCGGTTTCCCGACGCCCTCTTCCAGCGAGGCTTCAGCTGATGGTGCGGGCCCTGCGGACGACGAAGGCGCCCATCAGGACCATGGCTACTGCCAGGAGCAGCCCGCCCGCGACGGCGGCGCGGCCGGTGACCGGCATCGTCGTCGCGGCCCCGAGCACGCCCTGCACCGCGTGTACGACCGTAGCCGCCGGCGATGAGTTCGTACTGGTGTGGGCAGGCGCAGCGCCCGACGACGGGGTGTTGGTGGTGACGCCTTCGACACCCGATGCCGGCGGGGTCACCGCCTCAGTATCGCCACCGGTGCTGGTTGGCCTGCCAGTGCTGGTGCCTGCGGTGCCGCCGCCATTGCGGACGTGGCCACGCGTGCCGCCGTTGCCGGCGCCGCTAGGGGCGGCGGCCGGGCAGTTGACCCAGAAAGTCTTGTGCTTCTGGGGGTCCTGGGTCAGGTCCAGCTTGAAGTGGTACCCGCTCTTGTTCTGGGGCGCGGCGCCAGCGGCCTGGGCGTTGGCGACCAGCGTCTTCACATCGATCACGGAGATGACCTGCGATCCACCCTGAGCCTGGTTGTAGTGCCACGTCGAGTTGTAGACGACCGCCTGGTTGCCCGAGGGCGGCCAGGAGTCGATCGCGTAGGTGCCGCTGGAGTCGCCCATCCCGGCGCCCCAGAGGTTGATGTTGCTGCACGACAGGTGCGTGTCCTGTTCATGACCCGGGCCCGACGGCTGGCCGACGTTATCGGTCCAGACGTCTCCACGGTTGCTGTCCGCGGATCCGTCATGGTTGCTCTGGCCGTCACTGGCCGAGGTGCTCTTGGCATCTTGTCCTTTCGCCAGTGTGGGGGCGGTGCTCAGCCACATGCTCGTGCCGGCAATGAGAATTGCCGCAGAGCCTGCCGCGCCCCTTCGCAATGCTCCTCGAATTGTCGCCTGCATGTGGGTGGACCTCCTTGATGGTTGCGGTAGTGCTCTATGCGATAGAGATACCGTTCTATTACCTATATCTCAGACTATCACTATTTACACTGCCTGGCACTTTGACACAGATCTGTAACAAGTGTTACCGGCCAAGGAAAGCTCTCCAGCTTCGACTGGTCGGACGCCCATCACCCCGATCTCGGCGCGCCGAATCCGCGGAGCGCCCTAAGTAGACTGGACCCACAATGGCGGAGGCCAAACCAGTCGACCCGGCCGTCCCAGCGCAGAGCCGTGGACGCCGCCAGGGGCTGGACACGCGGCGCCTCGATGCGCTGCGGGCGGAGTGGGAGGGGGGCCCGCTGCAGAAGTCCCTCAGCCGAGGGGAGCGCAAGGCCACCTTCGAGACTCCGAGCCACCTGCCGGTCAACACCCTCTATACGCCCGCGGACGTCGCCGACCTGGACTACGCGAAGGACCTGGGCTTCCCCGGCCAGTACCCGTTCACCCGCGGGATCCAGCCCAACATGTACCGGGGTCGGGCCTGGTCCATCCGTCAGTACGCCGGCTTCGGCACCGCCGAGGAATCCAACCAGCGCTTCAGGTTCCTCCTCGAGCACGGTCAGCCCGGGCTCTCGGTGGCCTTCGACCTGCCCACCCAGATGGGGCTGGACTCCGACGATCCCAGGGCGGAGGGCGAGGTGGGCCAGGTCGGCGTCGCGATCGATTCCCTGGCGGACATGGAGGTGCTGTTCGACGGCATCCCCCTGAGCGAGGTCTCCACCTCGATGACCATCAACGCGCCCGCGCCGGTGCTGGCCGCGATGTACATCGTGGTGGCCGAGAAGCAGGGGGCCACCCCGGAGCAGGTCAACGCGACCACCCAGAACGACGTCCTCAAGGAGTATGTCGCGCGGGGCACCTTCATCTACCCGCCGCAGCCCTCGCTGCGCCTGGCGGCCGACCTCATCGCCCACTGCGCCCGCAACCATCCCAGGTTCAATGCCATCTCCCTGAGCGGTTACCACATGCGCGAGGCGGGGAGCACCGCCGTCCAGGAGATCGCCTTCAGTTTCGCCAACGCCTGCGCCTACATCGACGCCACCCTCGAACGGGGCATCAGCGTGGACGATTTCGCGGGCCGGCTGAGCTGGATCTTCAACACCCACATCGACTTCTTCGAGGAGATCGCCAAGTACCGGGCGCTGCGCCGGATGTGGGCCCGCCTGATGCGCGAGCGCTATGGCGCCGAGAAGCCGCAGAGCCTGTCGCTGCGGACCCATACCCAAACCGGTGGCTCACTGCTGACCGCTCAGCAACCCGAGAACAACATCGTACGAGCGGCCATCCAGGCGCTGTCCGCGGTCCTCGGCGGGGTCCAGTCGATGGCCCTCAGCTGCTACGACGAGGCGCTGGCGATCCCCACCGAGAAGGCCCAGCAGATCGCGGTCAGGACCCAGCAGATCATCGCCGAGGAGATCGGGGTGACCGATACCGTCGATCCCCTCGCCGGCAGCTACTACGTCGAGCACCTGACCAACGAGCTCGAGCGCCTGGCCTGGATCGAGCTCGAGAAGGTCGAGAAGGAGATCGGCGGGGCGGTGAAAGCGATCGAGACGGGTTACTACCAAGCGTGCATCGCGGATGAAAGCTACCGCTTTGAGCGGGAGGTCGAGTCCGGCCAGCGGGTGGTGGTTGGAGTCAACAAGTACCGCAACGAGGACGAGCCCCACACCGAGTTCTTCAGGGTTGACAACCGGGCGCTGGAGCAGGCCCAGGTGGGCAAACTGAACCAGCTTCGACAGCGCCGTGACGATGACCGGGCCACCGCCGCCCTGCTGGCGCTGCGGTCGGCTGCGGGGGATCCCACCGTCGACCTGATGCCGCCGATCCTCGAGGCGGTCAGGGCCTACGCGACGCTGGGGGAGATCTGCGGCGTCATGCGCGACGTCTTCGGCGAGTACCGGGCGCCCGCGATCGTCTGACCACCGCCTCCCCGGTCAGCCCGGGGGCCACTTCCCCGCCTGCTTGGCCGCGCGCTTGAGGTCCCGGTAGTGCAGCAGCGCCTCGGTGGTGTCCACGTCGGCGAGGCTGAACCAGCTGGGGGCCAGCTCCTTCCAGCCCGGGATCTCGACGCCCAGGCGCTTGGCCAGGACGGCGATGACCACCGCAGCTTTGTTGGCGCTGAACCCCGGCAGTTTGGCGATACGGCGGCTGACCTCCTTGGCGTCGGCCCCGTCGGACC
>DAINSI010000020.1:0-1534 GCA_036741395.1 Candidatus Dormiibacterota bacterium | reverse complement strand
GAGTCGCCGGGGGTCACCGCCATACCCGTCGACGAGGTCCTGGCAGAGCTTCTGGGTCCGTCGCGCCATGCTCGCGGGGTAGCGATGCAGGGGCGGCTTGGCGACGAAGGCCTCGACCAGCTTGTCGGTGTCCATCGCCGCGATCTCCTTCGCCTTGATGCGGCCGCCCATCCGCTCCTTGAGCCGCTGGGGGGCCGCGAAGGCCCACTCCATGGGCACCTGCTGGTCCAGCAGGAATCCCACCAGCAGTGCCAGCGGCTCGGCGGCGATGAGTCGGGCAGCCTTGTGGTCATCGGTCCACGGCAGCGACTTGTCCGGGACGCGGGCGGCGGCGGCGGTGGTCCCGGTGTTTGACATGGCCTTAAAAAGGTAGAGGGCGGGCCGATGGCCCGCCCTCCATGATCCTGTCCTAGGCGGGGGGTGGCGGGGCGCCGCCGCCAACCCCACCGGCGGCCACCAGCGGGGTCTCGCTGGGGAAGCGGCTGATCACGACCAGGTAATAGATGATCCCGTTGATGATGATCGACCCGATCACGCCGGTGGCACTGGCGGTCCCGACGGCGCCCACGATCGAGGCCACCACGGCGAGGGCCAGGCCATAGATCACCAGGCGCTTGCCGTCAGCATCGAGCTGGTACATCTTGTATCCGCCCCAGGCAACCAGGATGTCGCCGATCGCAGCGATCACCGCGCCGATGACCACCAGGAAGGCGATCCCGTGGTACCCGCCGGCGGCCAGCAGGGCCGATCCCGCCAGCGCCAGGGGGATCCCGATCAGGCTGAACAGCGCAAACAGGGCGTAGAGGATGGCCAGGATCAGCCCGAGCGTCTTGGCGTTGATGTTGAGCTTCAGCGGGGGGTCGTTCTCGAACGGGGGGTGGAGCAATGTCTCCATGCTCAGGTCAGCCACAGTATCTCCTCTCCTTTCTTGAAGGCCGCGCAAGAAGACCTGCGGCCAATGTATTGCGGCCCTATCTGTATCACGTCCCCAACTCGCGTGCAATAGCGGCGGCGATACCGAGCGCCGCGTGACCGCGCGTCGGCTAGGTGCCCGGCTCCGGCTGAGGCAGCAATCCCTGCTCGCGAGACTGCTCGGGCGTGAGGTCCTGCGGCTGCAGGTCGGGGTAGTGCTCCCGCTTGGGAACCATCACCCGGCGCCGGTAGATGCACACCCGCTCGCCTCGCTGGTTGTGGCCCCGGGTCTCGACGTAGACGATGCCGCGATCGGGTTTGGAGCTCGACTCCTTCTTGTCGAGGACCGTCGACTCGGCGTAGATGGTGTCCCCGTGGAAGGTCGGGTTCTCGTGCCGCAGCGATTCGATCTCGAGGTTGGCGATGGCCTTGCCGGAGATATCGGGCACGCTCATCCCCAGCACCAGCGAGTAGACGTAATTGCCCACCGCGACGTTCTTCCCGAACTGGGTCCGGGTCCCCGCGTAGTTCAGGTCCGAGTGCAGCGGGTGCTGGTTCATGGTCAGCGCGCAGAACAGCATGTCGTCGGCCTCGGTCACGGTCTTGCCGGGCCAGTGCTTGT